>CALURX010000004.1 GCA_944323265.1 Candidatus Gastranaerophilales bacterium | reverse complement strand
CGTGGCTATCTCCTTTCTTTTACTATTTTAGTACCTTTTACGAGATAGTGTTGCGATTACTTCTTGAATCCTGTCAATTCAGAAACAAAATTTTCCAGAGTTTCTAGCGAACGTTTAGACAGGAGTTCGTTTTTAAGCTTCTTATTCTTTTTGGGCAAATGTTTTTCAAGAGGAGCCAGAATTCCCCAATTTGAATTTATAGGCTGCGGAGGAAGATATCTTACGGAATTATCTCTTGATGAAATGTGTTTAAGATGCGCCTTATCCGTTATATAAAAAGTCAGAGCACCAAGCATTGTTTCTCTCGGAAGTTCCAGCATTTGTTCACCCATAAGTTTTCTTGCCATATTGATTCCTGCAAGCATACCTGTTGCAATGGATTCTGTATAACCTTCCGTTCCGGTAATTTGTCCGGCAAAGAAAAGCCCCTCTCTTTTTCGGGTTTCAAGAGTTTGATTAAGGATTTGAGAACTGTTAATGAAGGTATTTCGGTGCATAACGCCATATCTTACAATATTTGCCTCTTCAAGCCCCGGAATCGAGTGTAACAATTCTTTCTGCGCGCCCCATTTTAGATTTGTCTGAAAACCCACAAGGTTAAAGAGCGTTTTGGCAGAATTATCCTGTCTCAGTTGAACTACGGCATAATTTTCAATACCTGTCCTCTTATCGACAAGCCCGACAGGCTTCATCGGCCCAAATCTAAGCGTATCAACTCCTCTTGAAGCAAGGACTTCTATCGGAAGACAGGATTCAAAGTATTTTGAGTCCTTATCTACGGAATGCTGCTCAATCCGCGGCGCATTAATTAATATATTATAAAACTTTTCATACTCTTCTTTATTCATCGGGCAGTTAATATAAGAAGCTTCGCCTTTATCGTACCTTGAAGCCCAAAAAGCCTTGTCAAAGTTGATTGAATCAACATCCACAATCGGTGCTATTGCATCAAAGAAGTGCAAATGCTCGCTTTCTGTAAAGTTTTGAATTGCCTCTGCAAACTTATCGCTTGTGAGCGGGCCTGATGCTATGATTACATTTCCGTCAGGAATCTCTGTCACTTCTTCCCTTATGATTTCTATATTAGAATCTTCTTCAATTCTTTTTGTCACTGCATTTGAAAAATCTTCTCTTGCAATTGCAAGCGCATTTCCTGCAGGAACAGAGTTTTCATAAGCAATTTTTATTAATTCTCCGCCTAAGATTTCCATCTCTTTTTTAAGAAGCCCGCTCGCGTTTGTAACGTCAGAAGAGCCCAAACTGTTTGAACATACAAATTCCGCACAGTCTCCTGTTACGTGAGCGCCTGTAGTTTTGTTCGGACGCATCTCATAGAGCTTAACTTTTATCCCCCTTTTGGCCAGCTGCAGTGCCGCCTCTGAGCCCGCAAGCCCGGCTCCGATTATTGTTACATCCTGCATCCTTAATACCTTCCAACCTGATTACGTCCGTGTTCTTTTGCGTAGTACAAGCCCTTATCTGCCCATTCTATTAAATCCTGAGGGGTTTGAGCATTGTCAGGGAAAGTTGCGACCCCGAGACTTATGGTAACAGTTGCAGTATCAACAGGATTAAGATGGAAAGGTTTTTCAGAAACCGCCTTACAAATTCTGTTAGCATTGAAAAGCGCATCCTCTGCGCCTGTGTTTGGAAGAATAATGCTCATCTCTTCTCCGCCATATCTGCAAACAACATCAGTTGCACGAGAATTTTTCTTCAAAGTCTGCGCAACCTGTCTTAAAACAGCATCACCAGCCTGATGACCATAAGTATCATTGAACTTCTTAAAGAAATCAATGTCTACAATAATCAATGAAAACGGCTGATTATAACGTCTTGAAATTTCAATTTGTCTTCTTAATGTGTCTTGAAAATATCTGTGATTATATAATTCCGTGAGACCGTCTATTGTCGCAAGCTTGTACTGGTATTCAAAATCTCTAGCTTTCATAAGGTATTTTGCTAAGAATGAAAGCGCGAATGATGCCATAATTGCTATTATCGGCATCAAAACCGGTATCCAGAGATTAAAAAGTTCCATAACATAGTATGAGACAAATAAATACGCAATTCCGAATAATACCGTTGATAAGAATGCAAAAAGTGTTGACGTTGAAAGCATTACTATTAACCCGACAAGGATAATAACGCCCGCAACGATTAGAAAGTCCGTAAATGTATCTGTCTTTTTAATAAAATTATCATCAAGCATATTGTTGAAGAATGTTGCATGAACTTCAACGCCCGGATACACACCTTCCTGAATAGGAACACTCTTTGTATCATGAAGGCTCATCGCTGTTGTTCCTATAATAATTATTTTGTCTTTAAAATCAAATCCGCTTGTTTTAGCCCCACTCATTTCATTTATGACTTTGTACATAGGAACTATAGTATGTGTGCCGCTCGGACCGTACCAATTCAGAATAGCCTCGCCGTTTTTAGTCAGAGGAATTTTTGTCTCCATAACTTTGAGATTAGAATTCCCATCTATAACAAAATGATTATCAGGCTCCATCATTAAATAATCACTTGCGGCTTTGAACGTTAAATAAGGATAATACTTGTCCTTATAAACCATAAGCGGCGGAACATTTCTTATGATACCGTCACTGTTTCTCATAAGATTCGTCATTCCGACACTTGCCTTTCCATTAAGAATTTCAGGCAAAATCGTACGGCAATTTTTGAATCCGTAGTGATTTTTTATATCAACGCCGGAATTATTTTCTACATTAACAGCAAGCCTTTCCGGCAAATCAACAGGCTTTCTTACATCAGCAGGCTGATTGTCAAAATTCATTGCAGTATATATATTCGGATATCTGTTCATAGCATCCGCAAGTTTTTTATCATTATCACCGTCAGCTTTGATTGACTTAATGAACATCAAATCAAAAATAATGCTCTGCGGGTTTTGGAGTTCCAAATAATCAATTAAATCAGCATAAACACCCCTTGGAATCGGCCACTCGCCGTATTTATCCCAAAGCATTTCAAGGCTCGCATCATCAATTGCCAAAACAACAATGTCCTTGTTTGGAAGCGGACGTTTGTGCATAACCCTTATGGCTTGTCTGTAATCAAACGTGCGGTTTTCTGCGACTTCAAAAAACGAAACTATAACATTTTTTAATGTTTTATTATTTTGCAAAAGCACAAATCCGATAAGCAGAGTTGCCATCACAAGCAATAAGTAAGTTCCGTATATAAACCACTTTGTTTTTATAAGATTCTTCAATTTACTCTCCCCTATGTTACAACTAAACTACACTCTAGTATAGTTAATCTTAGAGTTTTTTGCAAGGAACTTATCACCGCTCAGACCTTTTTCTATCAAATGGTTATTGATTTTCAGGAGCTCCGTTGAGTGGAGTAAATCCAGAGGATTCAATAAATATTTCAGTAAACATTCTTCGTGTAAATTCATTATCTTCTTCTTTCGGGTAAATGTAGAGACAATATTTTCTACGGCAAATATTGACATTTCTTTAATAATTATTAAAACGATACTACAAATGGAGTATTTTAAGATAATTACCTAAATTATTCTGAAAAACATCCGATAAACGTAATAAAAGAGGTGACATACATGTTTAACGGTTTTTATCCAAGATACGATTTAGAAGCTCGAATCCAACATACCAAGCTGGATTCATGGGGTTATGATATTCCGTCTGCGAGAATGAATCGAGTTGAGGAGCCTGCAACTGCCGATTTCCAAAGCGTTATGTCAGGACTTGTAGAAAACCTTAATACAACAATGAATGCTCCCGATAATTTGCTCAAAGATGCAATGATGGGCTCCGAAAACGTTGATATCCACGACGTTATGGTTGCGATGTCCAAAGCAGAAATAAGTGTTAACGTTGCAACTACTGCAGTGGGTAAAGTCATCCAAGCGTATGATAAAATCATGCAAATTCAGATTTAGTCTTCTCATATTTAATATATATGTGTATAATATTTATGTAGGGCAGGATATATGGATCTTAAAAAGTTATTAGAAAATAAAGTTCTTTTAGCCTCAATAATCGGAGGCGTTGTTCTCCTGCTCGTTGTATTTATTATCTGCGGAACAATTGCGGCGTCAAATAAATCCAACAACGAAATTGATGTAAGTAATGAGCCGCTAAAAGAAGATGTTGATCTTCTAACAACCGATAACTTAGGCAAAGCTCTTGAAATTCAGGCGCTCCTTGCAAGAAATAACATTGTAGCTGCCCGCGCAGTTGATGGTACAAAATCAGTATTAAAATTAAAAAAAGGCGACTGCACGCCGGGTATGAGAAAATGTACAACCGAACAAAGAGACAGAGCTATTATGGTTATTGTTGAAAGCGGATTGTACGACCAGAACGTCGGGCTGGAAGTCTTTGACAAAGGTGATTTTACTTCTACCAAAGAAGATAAAAGAATAAGACTGGTTCGCGCTATGAACGGAGAACTTTCAAGGCTTATTAAGAGAATTGACGGAATCGAAAACGCATCTGTGTTCATATCAATTCCGGAACAGACAATGTTTTCTTCAATGCAAAAACCTGTAACAGCAACAGTTCAATTAACAGTTGCAGTCGGCCAGACTTTAGATATGGCAAAGATTAAAGCTGTATCTAATCTGCTTCTGGGAAGCGTTTCAGGCTTAACTGCCCAAAACATTTCAATCACCGATACAAACGGTCACGTTTATAACAGCATGATTGATGCTCAATCAGAAATGCTTGCAAGACTGCAGGAAAACGACAAGTACATGCAGGAAAAAGTTCAGGCACAATTAAACAGACTTGTCGGCTCAGGGAAATACGTTGCAACCGTCAGCACATTCCTTAAACAAGCTCCTGTAGAAAAGTTTACTATTGAGTATGACCCGAACAAAAAAGCATCCGTAAACGAACAAACTTTCTCTGAAGGTTTGGGCGATCAAACTCAGGATGTTAATAAGAATACAAACGCAGTTAGCGTATATCTTCCAAATGGTCTGCCGGCAGGAAGTTCCGATTCTTCACAAAACAGAAGCTATTCAAGAACAGCAAGAGAAACACAGTACGGTGTTACAAAAGTTCAAACAAATGAATATATGTCACCGGGCGTGCTTGAAGAAATTTCAATTGCCGTAACTCTTGAAAAGGATGCGCTTCCTGTTGAATTAACTCTTGAAGAATTAAAAGAATTAGTTGCACACGCAGCAAGCCCGAAAGCTGATCCTGAAAATGTAACAATCGCATTTGCAGACTCTCTGGATCCGTTTATGGCAGGTGATAAACACGTTAAAGCCCCAATCAAGGCTGAGCACGGAAACCCATGGTGGCTTGCAATAGCACTTCTTGCCTTCGGATTATTCTTCGGACACAAGGCTTTGACTCAAAAGATTAATGCTGCAAAGGCCGCTCAAGAAGAGGAGCTTATGAGACTTCGTGAAATGAATGAAGCTCAGGAAAAACAAATTAAGGATTTAAGCGTCAATGCCGCAGATTTAATCCAGAAACAATCACAACTCCAGCAAGGGTTATTGGAGCAGCAAAACCGTCCTGCAGCGATTCCTGCAACAGGTGCCGAAATCAGAGAGGCTTTAAGAGAATTAAAGCGTGAATTTGATGGTGTTGATGAAGCAGAAGCAGGAGAACGAATCAGAAGCTGGATTGAAGGATAGGGGTAAAGGGTTGAGAAGTTGAAGAAAGGATACATGATGGAAGAAAAAGAAAAGTTTAACTGGGGTGCGTGTTTACTTGGATGGATTTGGGGGCTGTTCCACAAATCTTACGTAACATTATGGCAGCTGCCACTATCGTTGATACCTTATGTCGGAAGCTTTATC
This sequence comes from Candidatus Gastranaerophilales bacterium, assembly GCA_944323265.1. Taxonomy (GTDB): domain Bacteria; phylum Cyanobacteriota; class Vampirovibrionia; order Gastranaerophilales; family Gastranaerophilaceae; genus CAG-196. Next base: position 63,784 of record CALURX010000004.1, on the reverse strand, counting down.
TCCTTTGTGCTCTCTGTTTATTTCGGATACAAAGGAAACGAATGGGCTATGGAGAAAAAAGAATATAAATCTGTTCAAGATTTTCAAAAATCACAGAAAAAATTCGCTATAGCAGGAGTTATCCTATTTATTACAGGAATTACGCTGAACATGCTTTATGTAGCAGCTCTAATTAGAAACGAACTTCACCCTGCCGGATATGATTTTAGTATAACAGCACAAAAAATTCGGCTAGTCTTATATATTCTTTTCGGAATTTACATATTTCTTGTACCAATGATTATAATATTTTCAAAAAAAATCTTTAACAGAAAACCTATCTCAATTTTTTTAATAATATGCGGACTTCTATTCTGCGGATTTAGCTTCTTCCCAAAATCTCAGGATCAGGCAGCAGAATCCGCAAGCCCTGCCCAAGCAAAAACCTACGATTGGGGTTATTATATGAGAGGGTTACAGAGAAAAGTCAGACCAAATCTTGTAATAAACAATGTTTCTGAGACTCAGAAAGTAACACTTAGTTTCAATATTAATAAAAGAGGTGAGGTTACAGATTTAAAAATCATCAAGTCTTCCGGAAACCAGAAACTTGACGCCGCCGCTCTTGCTGCAATAGAAAAATCATCTCCATTTGCGCCGCTGCCCTCGTGGTATAAGGGCGAAGGAATTTGCGTAAACTTTTATGCCGGCAAATTATTTGTTGGTGCCTCTATTAAAAACGAATATTAATATTTTCGACATTTACATTTAGTAATATTTTGTCAATTTATCATTACAAAAATACTTTATATAAATATATTAACAAGTGTGAAAGGTGTATAATGTCAATAAGCCCGGTGTTTTATCAATATCAGGCAGCAAAATTTCCAGACGTTGCTAAGGATTATAACTCCGTGAAGTCTGCTCTCGGTGCGGATGAAGACTCCGTCATGTCAGATGCGATTCCTTTTTACGGCAAAGTCAACGAGATTTCGGACAAACTTGCCGAAAAGGATTATACTCCGGCGATGGGCTTGGTCTCGCTTGCAATCCTGAACGGGCCGGAAGAATTGAATGATGTGTTCAGCGCCTATGACCAGATAAGAAAAGGATTCCCAAAGCCTGTTACATTCCATGAAGGTTATGACAACAAAATCGCACAGCATCCGTTTTCATTCTTTAGAGGTACGATTCTGCACGAGTATATGAACCCTCTGTCCCCGAAATGTCCGCACCCGAAGCTCGCCGCATGGTTTATTAAACAAGATAAAACCCTTTGGGATACAAAGCTGGGAAATTGGATTAAAAAGAAGTTTAATATTGAAGAAAGTAAAATACAAACTAATATAAAACAAATAGATTATACAGCTAAAAACCCTAAATTTGTTCCTGCAAAGGTTTTTGAGACTTCAAATCCATTTGCAGATATAACTGCGCGAGCATTAATTCGAACATCAAAGCTTGGTGCATTGGCACTTGGAGGAATTGAGGCTGCGCATGTGGCGCATGAGGTATCTAATGGCAAAAATTTCTTTGAAGAAGCCGGCAAGTCTGCAGTAACACTTGGGACAACCCTTGCCGCAACAGGGGTACTCGGTGCAATCGGCGCCAAACACCTCGGCCCTACAGGCTCATTAGTTGGCATGGGGCTTGGAGCTGTTACTGGAGCTATTGTAAACAACGCTATGAATTAGGATTACGTAAATTTTCAAGCAGAGCTTCCATGCACTCATCCGTTTTATTCATATATTTTTTAACTGCGTTTACAGTATCAATCGCATCCTTACGAGAGATTTCTTTAAATAAAAACACATCAAAACTTAATCTTTGAATCCAGTCTAGGGAGACATCTTTTGTTAAATTATAATCCTTCTTCGCCCACTCGAAGTATTTTTGATTAACCGCCTTGAAATTAGGCTGACTGTTTATTCTGTTTATCTGCATATCTACTCCTTAGATTTTTATTGTAGCATTCCACAAATTATTGTCAATTAACAGGGGCTTGCAAAATCATCAACTTATATGAGGCAGCATCACTATAAAGCAGGTATAATACAATAGGGATTATTATATCTTGGGAAGGAAAATTTATGCCAATAGAAGGTTTTGATTATAAAGGTTTTGCAGCATCAATGGCCGAACAGGCAAAAGAGCTTGTGCCCAAAGACCTGCAGGATAGAGAAAAAGAGTACATTGTAAAAACTCTCGGGAATTTTACACTCCTTGCCGGAGAAGCTTTATACAACGACACTCAGCTTAACCTTACCGTTGATCAGGCAGTATTTATTACCCAAATTATTGCAGAATGGTCGTTCCACAAATCAATCGATTTAATTCATTCCGGAATACTCCCGCAGTATTGGGACAGCATCATGCAAAAGATTGCGTTCACAATCTTTGAGGTTGCAAAACAGGCCGTTATTAGAAAAATTCCGCAAGACCAGCTTCTGCAAGCAGTAGAACACCATGTTATAAAAGTTTATAACTCCAGCATTGAGGAGCTTCAACAAAAAGGTGTAATTGACGAAGAGACAAAAAATAGAGCAGAGAGCCAATCAAATATTGACGCAATGGCAAAACAAGCTCAGGAAGAGCAGATGCGGCAAAAGCAGGCTGCAATTGAAGAATCCGAAAAAAATCAAGCCGAAGCTGAAAAACGAAGAGAAGAAAAGAGAAAGCAAAGAAAGCTTGAAAAACAAAAGGCTTCAATGCCGCAGGGTATTAGCAATAAGCAGATGAAGCTGATGACACTAGCACTTGTTCTCAAAATTCTTTCACAGGACAAAGTTACAACAATCTTAAATAAATTTGATTCTAATGATTCACTTGCAATTTCCGAATACATGAATATGGCTGATTTAGAATCTCACATTGACGGTGATTTGATTACAAACTGTCTTAAGGAGATGAAAGAGTATCTGCCTATCAAACGAAAACTTACAAAAGAAAATGTTCTCGGTGATTTGTTAAGAATTTATCGCAAAGTTCCAAGAGAAAAAATTGAGCGTGTTATAAAAAATGAACGTCCAAAGGTTAAAAAGTTTATTGCGCAGGCATACGACGGAGAGTTTTCAGAATTACCGCTTAGAGTTGCCGGTATTGTTGCACAATACGTTGAGGAAAGTATATAATATAAGATATGATAATAAAAAAGGACAGGCAAAAATTAAGGGAGGGGAAAAGTATTCCGGCAAAAGCTGCCGAACCGGCAGTTCCGCCTCAGCCTGCCGAATCAGAGGCTCCTATTGTACAGCCTGAACCGGTTGTTCAGCAAGCACCTCCGCCGCCTCCGGAGCCGGAGATTGATTTATTTGATATTGAAAATATTGATTTTACACAGAGACAGGAACGCAGAAGAGGCTCCAGAAGGCGCGGTTACAGAAGAATTGATGACAGAAACCTAGTTTCAAGAGCGCAGGAAGAGGCCGAAAATATTAAAAAATCTGCTTTTGAAGAAGGGTACAGAAAAGGGCTTGAAGAAGCAAAGGAAGACTTGGACGAGTTTCGGAAACAATTCTCCGGCTTTATGAGCGCAAAAAAAGATGTTTTCGAATACATTGCTCCCGATATTCTTGAAATAAGCGTTGATATTGCAAAGAAAATTATCAAAAAAGAAGTTGAAAGTGACCCGCAGGTGCTTATAAATACAATTATAGATGTATTGAAAACAGTCTCCAAAAGTGAGCCTAAAATCAATATAAGGGTCAAGCCGCAAGCCGTTCAATTTATTAAAGATACTCTTCCGAACATAACTTATCAATACGGCATTGAGGCCAAAATAAATATAATCTCCGACCCTTCAATAGAAGACGGAGGATGCATTTTCCAGACAAACAACGGTATTGTTGATGCGTCAATTGACACTCAGCTGGAAATCATTAAGAAAGCTTTAGAAGGAATGTAAAGTATGGTAGAAAAAAGAGAAAAATTTTTATATACATTTCTAGTATTAAAATTTATATTCATCGTTCTTATTATGTACGGTTCTTTTTTTAAAGGCGATGCAGGAAGTTTGATTTATCACTTAGGCAATTTTTTGTGCTGCGGTAATATACTGGTTGGTATTTTTAATTCTTTAATTCTAATTTCGTTAATAGTAATTTTGACAGTAATTGGCTTATTTTTATTAAATAAAAAAGATAAATTAATAATCTTAGGAACAAATCTTTTGGATATTATTCTAATTGGTTTTAATTATTTGCTTTGTCTGACGGTTTATAACTCAAGCTATAATATGCCGTTAGCAGACGCTATGGCAAAATTTACGGTTATAATGGCCGGCATGACTATTTGTACGGCATTGTTAGAATTTTGTATATGGATTCCTTATATGATAGTTTCAAAGAGGAGGGTGTAAGCTTACTTAATGGCAGCAGAAGGCGGAAATAATAAACCAATAAGTGAAATTTTTCTGGCATTATTCGTAATGACATTGATTTTAATCCTCATTATCGAAATGCCAAATTGGGTTATTAATTTTTCCATAAGCTTGAACATTACCCTTGGTATCGTACTATTGATGATATCTCTTTATGTACAAAAGCCTCTTGAACTTGCGGCATTTCCTTCAATAATACTTCTTGGAACTATGTTCCGTCTTGTACTTTCAATCGCGTCCACACGACTTATCTTGGCAAAAGGCGACGCCGGAGAGGTTATCCACGCATTCGGAACATTTGTAACCGGCGGTAACATGATTGTAGGCGGCGTAATCTTCCTGATTATTACGGTTGTACAGTTCATGGTAATCACAAAGGGTGCCGAACGTATCGCAGAAGTTGCAGCTCGTTTTGCATTGGATGCTATGCCCGGTAAACAGATGACAATCGACGCGGACTTTAACGCAGGACTGATTTCTCCGGAAGAGGCTGTAAAAAGACGTGAAGATTTGCAGAGAGAATCAAGCCTCTTCGGTTCTATGGACGGTTCTATGAAGTTCGTAAAAGGTGATACTATTGCCGGTATCATCATTGTATTAATAAACATTATAGGCGGTTTGGCAATCGGATGTCTTGTAAACCAGATGCCGATAGCCGATGCCGTTAACAAATACACAGTCTTAACAATTGGTGATGGTCTTGCCTCACAGCTTCCGTCTCTTTTAATGTCAATTGCAGCCGGTATCGTAATGACACGTGCTTCTGCAGGGAATACTTCATTGGGCGGCGACTTAACTAACCAGATTCTGTCCAAACCGTATTCACTATTTTTTGCAGCGCTGTTTTTGGGCTTAATCACGGTAACATCTCCAATAACAGGACTTCCCTTCCTGCCGTTCTTAATGTTTACAATAATCCTTGCAATAGCAGGCTTCTCTGTATTAGTTAATGCAGACGTTCAGTCTCAATTGGGACAATTGGAAAGCGTACGTCAGAATATGCAGGATTTGGTTAACCCGAATAAGATGTACGAAAGACTTGGTGTTGATGTTTTAAGTTTACAAGTCGGTGCAGGCCTGCTTGTTATTGCAGACCCTGATCAGGAAGGTCAATTACTCGCAAAAATTGCAGCTCTCCGTCAGAGAGTTACAGACGAGTTGGGTTATATTATCCCGAATATTCGTATTATGGACTCATCAGCCCTTGAGGCCAATGAGTATGTAATTTCTATACGTAATAACGTTGTTGCATCAGGATATGTTTATCCGGGTAAGTATATGGTTATTGCAGACCAGTGGGATTCTGTTAAGAAAACGATTCCGGAAGACGCTATTGTCGGGGTTGATCCTACGTACCAAACTCAAGCTTATTGGATTTCGCCGGAGGATGCTAAATCCGCGAAGAGCGTTACTGCAGTTGACGCAACAGATGTTCTTGTTACACACCTGCAGGAATGCGTAAGAAAACACGTTGATGAGGTTATGACAAAAACAGACGTTCTTAAGCTTATGGAACTTGTCCGTTCACAAGACCCGACGCTCGTTAATGACCTTGTTCCTGCAATTATTTCAACATCAGATTTACGTAAGATTTTTGTTAACCTGATTAGAGAAAAGGTTTCAATCAAGGATATCATATTTGTATTTGAGCGTCTTTGTGATTATGCAAGATTCTCCAAAGAACCGGATATCTTATCAGAGCGTCTGCGTGCCGCATTAGGAAGACAGATTTGTTTAAGCAACGTTGATAGAGATAAGGTTCTGTACGCACTAACGCTTTCTCCTGAATGGGAAAAAACTCTTGATGACAGCTGTCAAAGAACTGAGCTTGGTACAATGTTCCTGCTTAATCCAATGCAAGTTCAGGATTTGATTGAATCAACCGCAATGACGCTTATGAGGGCGCATCAGGCTATTGGACAACAGCCGGTTATATTATGTTCGCCGAGAATCAGACTTCCGCTTTACCAGCTCCTTGAACGTCATATCCCGACGATTGTTGTTATATCTTATTCTGAATTAATCACGGATATTAAGGTTGAAGCTGTTGACACCATCGGAGAGAATAGCGGGTATTAAACTAAAACTGAAAATATAGAAATTCGCTGATTTTGTTCATTTGCAGTATGCTCATTACAAGCAGAGCAAATGTTATAAGACCGCAAAGAAGGTTGGGTTTTATTTTTTTCGCAAGTTCGTTCGTATTTGGCAGTATAAGCAGTATTATAGCTCCTGCAAGGAGAAAGAAGCTTACTTTAAGATCTGTATTCTCAAATGCAAAACGGAGTTTGTTGACTATAATCGGTTCAAATCCATTAAGCCCGCACATTGATTTTAAAATATCAATAGCACGTGATATGTGGTTTGAGCGGAAAAATACCCACGTCAGATTTATAAAACCAAAGGTTAAAAATACAGCAATGGCTTTGTGCATTTTAAAATTCCATTTTGTGTAAAATCTGTGTATACAAGATGCAATACCGTGTAATATTCCCCAGACAATAAATGTCCAGTTAGCACCATGCCAGATTCCGCCAATTAAAAACGTTAGAAAGAGGTTTCTGTATGTTTTTAATTCTCCAAGCCTGTTACCGCCGAGAGGAATATAAATATAGTCTCTCAAAAATTTTGAAAGTGTAATGTGCCATCTTCGCCAAAAATCCTGAATGCTGTCAGCCTTATAAGGTGAATTAAAGTTTTGAGGGAGTTTGATATTAAATAAGTATCCTAAGCCTACTGCCATATCGCAATAACCTGAAAAATCAAAATAAAGCTGAAAGGTGTAACAAAATGACGCTAGCCAGCTTTCAAAGAATGTAAGACTTGGAATTACATCAAAAGTTTCTTTAACAAAAGGTGAAAAATAATCCGCAATCAGGACTTTTTTCATAAGTCCTACTGCAAGAAAAAATAGACCTATGGAAATGTTTTTGTGATTAATAAATCTGTTTCTGAGGTTATGAAACTGAGGCATCATATCTTTGTGATGCACAATAGGCCCTGCAATTAATTGTGGGAAAAAGGTTACGAACAGTGAATATGTAAGAAAATCATACTCTTTTGTTAAACCTTTATAGCTGTCGACTACGTATGCAATCTGCTGGAATGTAAAGAAACTAATACCAAGCGGGAGCATAATATGCATATAGTTAAACTCGCTTTTGAATAAAAGATTAATGTTATAAATTACAAAGTCATAATACTTATAGTACCCAAGCAAAAGAACATTCATGCCTATGCCGGTTAATAAAACCAGCTTTCTGTTTATTTTTAATTTTGTATTTGAAAGCGTGCACCCCAGCGAGTAATTTAATACCATGGATATTAAAATAAGCGGCAGATAATCAATCTTCCAATACGCATAAAAGTACAAAGAAGCTATTACAAGCCATCCGGTTGCCATATTGATAAGTTTTAACTTATTAAGTAAAAAGTAAACAATAAATACTATAGGTAAGAAAAACAGTAAAAAATCTGTTGAATTAAATAACATTGTCTCCTCCGGCTGAAAATTACAGCCCTTCTTTTCTAACTTTTTCTATATGTTCAACCAGCGGCAAATTTTCTTTTTCCCAGCTCTCAAGCATTTTAGTATGCTTTTTATGATTGGTATTTATATTATTAGTTTGTGCATATTCTCCAAAGTCGCCGCGATTAAGTATTATTTTTTCAATAATTTTATTCCCGACAATATATGTACAGTGTGAACTTTCAAAGAAATATTGCATATCTGGATTAATCGTTTCGATTGAATATTCCGACGGATAGTAAAAATCATAGAATGGCTGGATTTTTGCAAGCTCGAGTTTGAAATCCCGAATCCTGTCCCAAGCTCCGTTTTGTTTAAGTATTTCAAACATAGTTGCATGCACTGGCGGCATAAAAATGATTACCTCTACCCCTTTTGAATTAAGTTCTTTTATAAATTGCGAAAGCTGGCTCAAATCCGGGTTGGAAGGGAAATCAATTCCGCTTGCTTTATACTGGTTAATTGTTGTATCAAAGGAAATATTTATCTTATCATTATGAAATAGTGTTTTAATCCCATTTGCATTAAAACCTTTTTGACAATTTGGAGTCAAACTTTTTATTATAGTTATAATACTTGCACCTGTTGCATCATAGGATAATAACGCGGTCGTATATTTGTTTAAAATGTTTTTATTATATTGAGATAAATCAAGTTTTTCTTCGTCCGGTATATTATAATAAGAATCAAAGTCAACGCCCAGTAAGACTGTTTTTATCTCCGGATGGTATTTTAAAGCCCTTTTTATAATAAATTTTTGTTCATAAAACCCAGCCCCTTCAATACACATATTTATAGCTTTTTTACCGCTTAACTCCGTGTAATATTGTGCATCAAGAGAATGATCAGGACGTGACGTGCCAATAAAAAGTACATCATACTTGCCAGGTTGTTCCAGATATATGGTTTTAGTTAAACGTTCCTGTTTTTTTAGCTCCGGATATCTTTTGAATTTTAACCCATGGTTAAAAATCTGGAACGGATTTACTAAATAATTGAGGGTAATGAGAGTCAAAAATGTAATGATAATTGAAAAAAGTAATTTTTTATTGTAGCTCTTATAATCCATACTTTTCAGTCACTCTTTATTGCAGCATAAAATAATGTAAAAAATGTTATGATATAACATTTTCTGGAATATTCATGTCATGAAGCAGAAAGAAAGTCAATAAAATTGTTATTATATAGTGTGTAAAAACTCACTTTATAACGCTATCCTTAATAAAGGAGGCTTTATGGGCAAGTTAAGCAAAAGAATCGGAAAGCGTATTAAAGAAATTCGCGAGGGATTAAACATCAAGCAATTTGAACTCGCAGACATGCTTAACATGGAGCCTTCTAATCTCACCCGCATAGAGAGCGGTTATCAGATGCCAAAAGAGGAGAACCTTTGTAAAATAGCTGAGATTCTGAAGGTTCCTGTAAAAGACTTGTTTGATTTCGAGCACATTCAATCCAAGGATGAGCTGATAGATAGAATCAATACACTCCTTAGGAATTCTTCTCAAAAGGAAGTCGAATTTGTATATAAAACCTTGATAAATTTAAAGCAGTGTGAATAAATCAGGAATTTAAGTATTCAAGGACTTCATCTACGTGTCCTTTTACTTTTACCTTTCTCCATTCTTTTTCTATACTGCCGTCCGCAGCAAGAACGAATGTTGAACGTTCTATACCCATATATTTTCTTCCGTACATGGATTTTTCTTTCCAGACTTCAAATTTTTCTGCAAGTTCATGTTCGGGGTCAGATAGCAGAATAAAATTCAAATCGTGGGTTTCTTTAAACTTTTTGTGGCTTTTTATGCTGTCAGGACTTACACCAATAAGTGTTGCCTTTGATGTCAGGCGGTTGAGATTATCTCTGAAATCGCAGGCTTCCTGCGTACAGCCGGAAGTATTGTCTTTCGGGTAAAAGTACAATACAACGCGATTCCCTTTAAAATCTTCCAATGAGTATTCTTTTTCTTCGCCGTTTAAGTCAAGCCCTGTAAATTTAGACATAAAAATTCTCCTTTTTATCTATTATATGCAAAAAATTTTTTCATATATAATAAACATGGAGGAGAGAAAAAATGATAAACGACCTTACCAAGGGCGCTCCGGTAAAGTTAATGATGCTTTTTTCCGTTCCGCTTTTGATAGGAAATATATTTCAGCAGTTTTATAATATAGCAGACATTATTATAGTAGGCCGAACTCTGGGAATGAAAGCTTTGGCTGCAGTTGGTGCAGTTTCTCCGTTATTTTTTCTTATAATGTTTATTATAGTCGGTTTAACTAACGGCTTTGCGGTTATAACAGGACAGAAGTTCGGTGCTAAGGATTATGTAGGCGTAAGACGTTCTGTTACGATGTCTTCTATATTATGTTTTGTTTTCACAATTTTATTTACTGTATTTTGCGCTGCTTTTATGAAGCCTATTTTGTATTTTATGAATGTTCCTGCTGCAATTTACAGGGATGCTTATTTATATATTCAAATTGTTGTAATCGGACTTATGATTGCAAGTTTTTATAACCTTCTTGCAAGTATCGTAAGAGCACTTGGAGACAGTTTAACTCCGCTTTACTGTTTAATAGTGGCGTCTGTTTTGAATATATTGCTGGCACTATTATTTATCATGAAATTCCACTGGGGTGTTCCGGGCTCTGCGGTTGCAGTTGTTCTTTCGCAGGCTGTATCGGTACTGCTCTGTATCTGGTATATAAAAATAAAATTTCCTATTCTTCATTTAACAAAAAGGGATTGGATTTTTAATTGGAAAAAGGATTATACATTTGCGCTTCTGCACCTTCGTGTCGGAGTTCCAATGGCAGTACAGTTTACCATATTAGGGCTCAGTATTTTGATAATCCAGAGTGTTTGTAATTCGTTTGGGCCGGAAGTTATTGCGGCATTTACGGCAGCTCTTAGGATAGAGCAGATAGCAACATTACCGATGGTATCTTTCGGAGTTGCTCTGTCTGCTTATGTTGCGCAGAATTTCGGGGCAAGAAAATTTTCAAGAATAAGATACGGAGTAAAAAGAGCTTCTCTTATTAATGTAGGATTAAGTATCTTTATGGCTGTTGTTATGCATTTCTGGGGCGGAGAGTTTGTAAAAATCTTTATTGGTGCCAGCAACGAACATGTAGTAAAAATTGCGCATGATTATTTGTTTATAAGTTCCCTATTCTACTTTTTCCTTGCGCAGATTTTTATATACAGAAACGCTCTTCAAGGGCTTGGCAGGGCGGTTATACCAATGCTTGCTTCTGTCGGCGAACTTTTGATGAGGTCTTTTGCCGCAGTGTATTTAGCTGTAAGAATAGGATATTTCGGGGTCTTCTACGCAGGCCCGATTGCATGGGTGGCAGCGTCATTGGTTCTTGCAGGCGGGTATTATACAACTATAAAAACTTTTATTTATAAAACGCAGAAAAAATTAAGACAGGCCAGAACCTAACTTCTTTTGGCTTTTTCAATATTGTATTTCAAATTCCTGCATAATGTATCAAGAATTCTTGAAGAGGCTTGTTTTCTGGATATTGTTCTTATCCGGCGTCTCTCCACGCCTTCTGTGTAAGTTATACCGTCTTTACTGTTTTTGAAATAGAGAGGTTTTCCTATATAAATCCTGCCAAGACTACCTTTTTGTTTTTTGGAGTAATCAATGCCTATTGGAACAACTCTTACACTGTTTTTGTGTTTTACAGCTTCTTTAATAAAAGAAGCTACTCCCGGCTGCAGTCTATCTTCTAGCGGTTTGAACTGGTAGGCGGAGTTGTTTCCTTCCGGAAAAATAAATATATTAGCTTTGTCTTTTGTAAATTCTGTCATTAGATTTTTTATTGAAACAGCATTAAAAGCCCGGTCTTTTTTATGCAAAGAAGCATCAACTTCTACCAACCCTAGTTTTCTGTAAACATTTCCGATTTTTGGGTGAACAATTTTAAGCATATTTCTGCTTACAAGAATTTTCGGTCTCGGGCATTTAGCTTGCTTTCCGTTTGCGGTGTACATTTTGCTAAGAGTTGAACTAAGGAAAGCATATATAAATTTATCTTTATGATAATTAGGGTGGTTAAGTACAAAAATTGTACTGTTACCGGATTGCGCTATTTTATCTAATGTTTTATCTTCGGTATTTGCAATAATATATTTATTTTTGACGGTTCCTCCCATTCTTGCGAGTTCTTCTATGTATTCAGCAGAGTCGGGGTGTATTTTGATAAAGCTGTCATTAATTTTATTTATGGCGTGTTTGTTACTCATAAGAAATATTCTGTCAGCAAGGATTCTGGAGTATAAAATCACTTTTTTTTGAAAATTTGCCATCAACTTTCCTGCAATTGTTTTTGGGGCATTAAAATATTTGCATAGGATGTTGTTTTTTACAAATACAGATAAATTATCAAGATTTTTGACGATTAAATTCTCATTAAACATTGAATCCAGAGGTGTTGATTGAGAGAACAAATGAGTATTTTTAAGCAGCTCTCGATTATTCAGAGGGATTTTTGCCTTAAAATGGGGCGTATATATATTTGAATTTTTTATCTGCATACTTCCATTATAAAACGCATAAAAATAAAATTTGTTATTTTTAAATTGTACTTCTTTTTTGGCTGATGTATACTTGAAAAAGACAGGGAGTCGGGTAAATGAAAAAGATACTGATATTACTAATATTAGTCAGTTTTGTCCTCCTTGAGGTGCCTTCCTTTGCCATTCAAGAAAACCGCCTTGAGCTCGGTGTGCATAAGAATAAAAAAGAAGCCGAAAAATCGTTTACTTTGAGCCCTTACTGGGAAAATTATCAGGATAATTTGCTTGATGAGTATATTCAAGAGGCGCTTGAGAATAACTTTGATATAAAGATTGCAAAATCAAGGGTTAAACAGTCTGAAGCTATGCTGGGAACGGTTAATGCGCAAAGACTTCCGCAGTTAAGTATAAATCCAAGTATTTACCCTTTTAAGACAATATCCCGCTGGACAGGGAGGTTTGGAAGCGGAAATCATTTATACTTGCCGTTGTTGTTAAACTGGGAGCTTGATATATTCGGAAAGCTTACGGATAATGTAAAGTCAGCAAGATATAGCGTTAAGATGTCAAAGGAAGATTTGAATATAGCAAAACTCTCTGTGTCTGCAGAGGTTGCGGCTTCTTATTTTAATATTATATTGAATGACGCTTTGATAAAGAATTATGAGGAGATAATAGCAAATACAAAAGAGACAATAAGGCTCAAAAGACAGCTTTATGACGGCGGAATTATTCCTTATGATAATTTGTACACTACAGAGTATGAGCTTGTAGGATATCAAAACGAGTTAAATACCATATTAAAGCAAAGAGATATTTTACTTCATCAGTTTGCGGTTTTGCGCGGTGTTTCGCCAGAGGGCGGTGCTGAAATATTGAGAGCGGATATCAGCAGGCTTAATTTCCCATTTAATGTAGATGAGCCAATCTCTTCTGATTTGATATTCCAAAGACCTGATGTTATTCAGGCAGAGTTTGGAATAAAAAAGGCTGCGCTTGATGTTAGAGCCGCCAAAAAGGCTTTTCTTCCTTCCGTAAACCTGAATGAAATGGTAGGGTTTGAAAATATCAGAGCAAGCAGGATTTTTGATTGGGAAAGTACTGTTTACCAGCTTGGTGCAGGACTTCTACTGGACTTGTATACAGGCGGATATAAAATGTCCTACCTAAAGTACAATAAAGAGCTAGCTATTGAGAGACTGCATCAATATAACAATGTTCTTCTAAACGCTTTTTGTGAAGTTGAGAATGCTCTTTCAAGCTACAAAGAGGATTATAATTCGTACAATGAATTTAATGAGGCTATCGAAAAATCAACGCATTATTATAATGTAGCAAATATAAGATATACAAACGGAACAGGAAACAGAATAGATGAGCTGGATGCAAAAAGAAAACTGCTTATTAACGAAAATTCCATGTACAGTGCAAAGGTAAGCTCTCTTGTTGATACTGTGAACATATACAAATCATTGGGGAGCGCGATAAGATGAGAAACTTTATCATAATGGTTTTGAAATATCATTATACTGTAATCGTTATGGCGCTTTTCATATTGATTATGGGGCTAGTTACCATATTCAAAACACCTATTGATATATTTCCGGAAATTAATACGCCTGTTGTAACAGCCGTTTGGACGTATACCGGCATGCCGGCAAAAGATATAGAAAGAAGAATTGTAACTATTGCTGAAAGAGCTTACGCATCCAGTGTTAATGATATTGAACATATTGAATCCCAGTCGCTTCTTGGAGTGGGCGTAATTAGAGTTTTCTTACACCCCGGAGCAGATATTAACACCGGTATTACACAGGTTAGTGCGACCTCACAGGTATGTATGAGAACAATGCCTGCAGGTATTATGCCGCCTAATATTTTAAAATATACACCTACAACAATTCCTGTTCTGCAAGTTGTTGTATCATCTTTAAAACTGCCTATACAGAAGGTGACTGATATTGCGCAGAATAATATTAAGGTTCAACTTACAAAAGTTGAAGGCGCACAAGTTCCGCTTCCTATGGGAGGGAAAGTCCGTCAGATTATAGTAGATCTGGATATGCAGAAAATGGAGGCAAGGGGGCTTACGCCTGCTGATGTAACGAAGGCTGTCGCGGCACAAAACGTTATTATCCCATCAGGTAATACTAAAATCGGGGATAAGGATTTTCTTATATCATTGAACAACGCAGCGCCGACAGTAGATGAGATGAATAGATTTCCGATATTTTCTAATGGAAACAAGGTTGTTTATCTCTCTGATATCGGGCATATTCATGACGGAAACTCTATCCAAACAAATATTGTGAGAGAAAATGGAAACCCCGGCTCTTTAATGACTGTTTATAAATCCGGAAGGGTCTCTTCTTTAAACGTTGTAGAAGGCACAAAAAAGCTTTTGCCTGTTATCTCCAAAATAATTCCCGAGGGAGTTAATATGCAGATACTTTTTGACCAGTCAGTTTTCGTTAAAGCTTCTATTAGAGACGTAATCTTCTCGGGAACTCTTGCGGCACTTTTGACTGCTTTAATGATATTAATATTCCTCGGAAGTATAAGGTCGACTTTTATAATCGCAATATCAATTCCTTTATCAGTATTGTTTGCCGTAATATGTTCATCACTCTTCGGGCAGACAATAAATATGATGTCATTAAGCGGGCTTGGGCTTGCAATAGGTATGCTCGTTGATAACGCAACAGTTGTTATTGAAAATATTTTAAGAAACAAAGAGGTAATGAATGGTGCGTCTATTGAAGATGTAATATATAAATCCACAACCGAGGTTGCAACTCCGACACTTGTCTCAACACTTTCTATATGTATGGTTTTTGCGCCGATATTTTTGATGGAAGGATCTACAAAATATCTGTTTATACCGCTTGCAATGTCAGTTATATTCTCAATGATAGGTTCTTATATTCTTTCTAACACACTGGTTCCTGTACTTGTTGACAAGCTTTTGAAACATAAAGAAGTTCTGAATCCAAAATCTATACTTTTTAAGATTAATAACTTTGTAAATACGAATTTTGAAAAATTCAGAAAGGCATATAAGAAATTTCTTGTTCATTCGATTCTTGAAAATCCGAAAAGAGCAGGTATTATATATGGAATAGTTGTTCTGTCTTCTCTTATATTAATTCCTTTTATAGGCGGGAATTTCTTTCCTGAAGTTGACGCCGGACAGATAAGGCTTCACGTTTATGCGCCCCATGGAACAAGGATTGAAGAAACAGCAAGAGAGTTTACCAGAATAGAAAAGACAATAAGAAAAATTATTCCGCCTGATGAGCTGGAAACAATTCTTGATAATATAGGTTTGCCTGCAAGCTCATTAAATCTGGCATTTATGGACAGCTCGCAAATTGGAGTAGGAGACGGAGAAATCCTTATTGCGCTTAAGGAAAATCATAAGCCTACAAAGACCTATGTGAAAAAATTAAGAAAAACTTTGAAAGAAGAATTCCCTGACAGTGTATTTTTCTTCCAAAATGCCGATATGGTAGGTAAGATTCTTAACTTTGGTCTTGCAGCTCCTATAGATATTCAGATTCAGGGTAAGAATATCAAAGATAACTATAAGCTTGCACAAAGAATGCTTGAAGATGTTAAGAAAATAAGAGGTGTAGCGGACGCTCATATTCATCAGATTACTGATGCACCGGAAATTCGTGTTGATGTTGATAAGAGCAGGGCAAGTATCATGAATCTCTCTCAAGAAACAGTATCTCGTAATGTTTTGACAGCCCTAACTTCCAGCGGTCAGGTTGCGCCTAATTATTGGGTAGATCCGGAAAACGGCGTAAACTATACTCTGGCACTTCAAGTTCCTCAATACAAGGTTGATACAGTAAAAAATGTTACTGATATCCCTGTTGCTTATTCTAACAAATCGCCTGTCAGACTTTCGAACGTTGCATCAGTAAGCTCCGGAAAAACTTCTACAGTTGTTAACCACTACGACATACTTCCGGTGTATGACATTTTGATAAACCTTCAGGACCGAGATCTGGCAGGTGTCGCAGCAGATGTTAATAAAGTTGTTAAAAAATACGAAAAGCAGGCGCCGAGAGGAACTTTTATAAATGTTCACGGTCAGGCAAAATCAATGAATTATGTATTTTCATCTCTTCTTGCCGGGCTTATGCTGGCTCTGATTCTTGTGTATTTATTGATTGTAGTAAACTTCCAGTCTTGGAGAAATCCGTTTATTATAATAACACCGGTTCCTCTGGCATTGTCAGGAATCTTGTGGATGCTGTTTGTATCTGATACAACATTTAGTGTTCAAGCGCTTATGGGCTCTATTATGGCAGTCGGGGTTTCCTGTGCAAACTCTATTCTTGTAATTTCCTTTGCGACAGATAAAATGCGCGAAGGCTTTACGTCTGTTCAGGCTGCAATAATTTCCGGTTATACAAGAATCCGCCCTGTTATAATGACAGCTTCTGCAATGATTCTGGGTATGCTTCCGATGGCTCTCGGAATCGGAGAAGGCGGAGAACAGAATACGCCAATCGGCAGAACCGTAATCGGAGGTCTTTTGTTTGCAACTTTTGCAACGCTTGTTATTGTACCTTTACTGTTTGCAATTCTAAATAAAGATAAAGTATATGATAGGATGTAAAATTATGACTAAAAAATTTACTCATAAACAAATAATTATAGCTGTTGTAATAATTCTATTCTTGGTGGGATTGATTCCGAAGGTCGTGAGATATATAACAACTACGCTGTCGGCAAGAGAAGCCGGCTACACCGCAATTGTCGAAAGCCCTCAAATTACGGAAGGAGAGCCAACACTTGAACTTTCAGGTGAGTTAAAGCCGTTTTTGCAGACAGAACTTTTTTCAAGAATTAATGGGCTTGTAAGCAACAGATTTGTTCAACTCGGAGAGCATGTCAAGAAAGGGCAGATTCTTGCTACAATCGAGACTCCTGATTTGGATGCAGAAGCTGCAAGTGCAAAGTCCGCCTTAATATCAGCAGAAAAACGATTAATGGAGGCAAAATATAAATATGATTTTGCAAAGCAGACAAATGAACGGTATCAAAAATCTTCGGCAGACGGTGCAATATCAATGCAGGAGCTGGATTCTAAATACAATGATTTTAAAACCGCAGAGATGAATTATTTGGGCGCTCAGGCTGATGTTGATAAGGCAAAAGAAGACTTAAACAGACTGCTTGCTCTTCAGAGTTACAAAGATGTCGTTGCACCATTTGATGGTGTGATTAGTAAATATAATATAGATGCAGGCGCAAATGTTGTCTCAGGCGGCAGCTCAACAAGCACAAGTCTTTTTGAGATTCAGCAGATTGATAAATTCAGGGCAACAATTTATGTTCCGCAAAACTACGTCAGATATATTTATGACGGCCAGCCTGTAGAAGTTTATATTCCGGAGAATCCGAAACAAAAGATTAAAGGGTACATCTCCCAGATTTCAGGCAAACTTGATGATGTATCAAGAACAATGGAGGTTGCGCTTGTAATCCCAAATGACGGAAAATCAGGATTGTACAGCGGACTTTATGTAAAAATGGGTATTGATATAAAAGGTAAAGAAAAAATAATGACAATAAATCCTGCCTGTCTTATAACCTTCACAAAACCTGACCAATACGTTGCACAGGTTCGCCCGGATTCTACCGTTCATTTTATTAAGATAAAACAAGGACGTGATTTGGGTGATAAGATTGAAATCCTTGAGGGGCTTAAAGGTGATGAAAAACTTATTACCAACGTGACAGACGACTTGGAAGAAGGGCAAAAAATTAAATTTAAAATGTAAAATTGAAAGAAATGTTGATTTATGCTATACTCAAATTCGTCATCAGGGGCTAGCGCAGTTGACCCTGCCGAGGAAAAGGTGACTAAATGTCACGTTTTCCGAGAGGTAGCCAAGGCGAAGGCCTTGCGCGCTACGCAACTGCTCAAAATTTTACAACTGAATATTATTTGGGGCGTTAGCGCAGTTGGTAGCGCACGACACTGGCAGTGTCGGGGTCAGGGGTTCGAATCCCCTACGCTCCATAATTAGAAGAAGATACCTGAATGGTTTTTATGGATAATAATAAAAATTTAAAGCCTGATAAGATTCTTGTTCGCGGAGCTAGAGTTCATAATCTGAAAAATATAAATGTAGATATTCCGCTTAACAAAATTGTTGGGATTGCAGGGGTATCGGGCTCGGGCAAATCCTCACTTGCGCTCGGTGTGCTTTATGCGGAAGGTTCAAGGCGCTATCTGGAAGCGCTTTCAACTTATACTCGCAGAAGAATGACACAGGCTGCAAAAGCCCAGGTTGATGAAATACTATATGTTCCTGCATCTCTTGCCTTGCATCAGCGTCCCGGTGTTCCAGGAATCCGCAGTACATTTGGCACGGGAACAGAACTTTTGAATAGCCTTAGACTTATGTATTCGCGACTTGCTAATCATCGCTGCCCGAACGGTCATTATCTTGAGCCGACACTTCTTGTAGCAGCTGAAAAAGAACTTGTATGTCCTGAATGCGGTGTTCATTTTTATGCACCGGGAGCGGAGGAACTTGCTTTCAACAGTCAGGGAGCTTGTGAACGCTGCGGCGGGGTCGGAACAATTCGTACGGTAGACGAGGCAACTCTTGTGCCGGATGAGTCGCTTACCATTGATGAAGGCGCGGTGCTTCCCTGGAACTCGCTCATGTGGTCTTTGATGACAGATGTTTGCAGAGAAATGGGGGTTAGAACAAATGTTCCGTTCAGAGAGCTTACTAAAGAAGAGAGAGATATTGTATTCCATGGGCCTGCAGTGAAAAAGCATATATTTTATAAAGCAAAAAATACAAATCAGGCCGGAGAAATAGATTTTACGTATTTTAATGCTGTGTATACTGTAGAAAATGCCTTAAAAAAAGTAAAAGATGAAAAAGGTATGAAGCGTGTGGAAAAATTCCTGAAAGAAGATATCTGCCCGGATTGTAAAGGCACCCGGCTTTCTGAGGCTGCAAGGGCGCCTAAGCTTCGCGGTATATCGCTTGATGAAGCTTGCAAAATGACGCTTTCGGAATTGGTAAAATGGGTTGAGGGAGTTCCGGCTTCTCTTCCTGCTGAAATGCGTCCGATGGCAGAGGCAATCTGTGAATCTTTTAATGTAACCGCAAAAAGGCTTATGGACTTAGGGCTCGGTTACCTTTCACTTGACCGTGCCGCGTCGACTCTTTCAACAGGAGAAAGACAGAGAATGCAGCTTGCGCGTTCTGTCAGAAACAGAACAACCGGTGTTTTATACGTGCTGGACGAGCCGTCAATAGGCTTGCATCCTTCTAATATCAAAGGTTTGAATGCTGTTATGCATGATCTTGTTGCTGACGGAAACTCGGTTCTCCTTGTGGATCATGATACCCAGATTTTATCAGAATCGGATTGGATTATAGAAATGGGGCCTGAATCCGGAGCTGACGGCGGTGAGGTTATCACGGAGGGAACTATTCCTGATGTAGTTAAAAATCCTGTATCAAAAATAGGTCCATTTTTAGCAGGAAGCGCGGACACAAATGTCCGCCCGAAAATAAACAGCTCGGAACTTTTTAAAAATGGTGAAATAAAGCTTTCCACGTCATCCATTCACACTGTAAAACCTTTGGATGTTTCAATCCCAAAAGGAAGGCTGACTGTTATTACAGGGGTATCCGGTTCAGGGAAAACAACACTGGTTTTGGAGAGCCTTGTGCCTGCGCTAGAAAATACTATTGCGGGGAAAAAATTACCTGAACATGTTAAAAGTATAAGCGCAGAGGGGATTAAACATGTAAAGCTTATTGATGCTACACCAATCGGGATTAATGTCCGCTCAACAGTTGCAACTTATGCAAATGTTCATGATGAGCTTAGAAAAATCTTTGCAAAAACCCAAGACGCTAAAGCTCTTGGATACAAAGCAGGAGATTTTTCATACAATACCGGTAACCTGCGCTGCCCGACCTGTGACGGAACCGGAAGCATAAGTCTTGATGTTCAGTTTTTGCCGGATGTAGATATTCCTTGTCCTGATTGTAGAGGCTCAAGGTATTCTAAAGAGGCTGCAAGTATAAAATATATTTCAAAATCAAAAGAAGCTTATTCTCTGCCTGAAATTATGGCAATGGATATTAACCATGCAATTAACGCTTGCAAAGATTTAAATGTCGTAAGACAAAGGCTTCAAGTTCTGAAAGACTTAGGGCTTGGGTATTTAACGCTTGGAGAATCAACCCCGAGTTTATCCGGCGGAGAAGCTCAACGTTTGAAGCTCGCATCAGAGATGGGACGCAGACAGGATGATTCTGTTTTTGTTTTTGATGAACCGACAATAGGTCTTCATCCTCTCGATGTCCGCTCTTTACTTGGCGTTTTTCAAAAACTGATTGATAACAATGCGACCGTGATTGTAATTGAACATGATTTAGATGTTATTAAAAACGCTGATTATATTATAGATATGGGGCCGGGAGGCGGAGAAGATGGCGGAACCATAGTTGCAACAGGTTCGCCCGAAGACATCTCCGCTTGTAAAAAGAGCGTTACCGGTATGTTTCTAAAATAACATTCCCTCTCGCCTCAATGTTATTTATTATATTTAACTAAATCAGCCCAGTGACCGTGATGTATGTTGCCATATAAAATTTCTGCAAGTCTTGTAAGTTTATAAATATGATCATCTTTTTTACTTAAATTTTTAGCCAAATCACATTCCGCTTTGCTTTTACAATCCTTACATTTGTAATTTGCCAATGCACAATCTTGATTATATCTAGTAAAATAACCGTGCTTTTTGACAAAAATTCTCCTTGCAAGGATTAGATTTTTTCTTAATTCCTGCATTGGACGAATGTATCCATTCAAATATCGGTCGAATTCTTTTATAAAAACATTCTCATCTGTAATAGTTAAGCATAAGCGTTTTGTAAAGCCTCGTCTGCAAACATATTTTGGACATGGAACTTCTACCTTTATATTTTTTACAATTGTTCTAATATCAAAATCCCATTTTCCTGACTCATAATCTTTTATCATTCTTTTAAAATAATGCAGGTAACATATTTTGCCAAATTTTTTATAAATCGTATATCTTAATGAAGAAACCATATTACCTCCTTAAAAACAAAAGCCGGGACATTAAGCCCCGACTTTATAATTACTTTCTGTAAAATTTGGGATTATCCGGTTCATAAAATATCCAATCGCAAATATCCCATGAATTGTGATGTTTTTTATACTCACAATATTGACCAATATCTTCGTTAGTTCTGCGGATAATTCTGTTAAATCTTATTTTGTTCTTTTTATCTGCAGCTGCCTGAATATATGGTCGTTTTCTGCTTCTGCTCATATTGAGCCTCCTTTCTTCTTTTACTAGAAGAAAGGTCTTTTTTTGCCAATTTTAAGTTGAATATTCATAATTTACCTCTTTTATTTTTTATTTAATATTATGATATAATTCAAGAAAATCAAGTATTTTTATATTAATAAGCTTCAGTCGCGTATTCTTGATTATTATCGGGAATATCCGGACTAACTCGCTTTCGCTCGTGTCGTCCGTCCGCAAATCCGCTCGAACTCTAACATGAGTTCGCTTCAATATCCCAGACAATAAAAAAGAGATAGGCTGAACCTATCTCTTTTTTATTAGCAAGGGAGAGATTCGAACTCTCGACCTCACGGGTATGAGCCGTGCGCTCTCACCAACTGAGCTACCTTGCCATATCTATTATTAAATTGTCACCAGATTATCTTCGCACAAACATTTTTAAATAGCAAGTGTAAAAAGAAAAACCCTGTAACAGGGTTATTCTTTTAATTAGTCGTCTATTTCTGCTCTATCAGCTCTCGGAGGCATTGGCTTATCAAGCCTGTCTTTAGGAAATTTTTTGTGGAAATCACCTCTGTGACCTCTGTCAAAATGGTGGTGGCAGTGACAAGGTCTTACCATTTGAGGGCCCGGGCCGCCGAAGGCATAAGGATTCATAGGCGGCATTGGCGGTCTATGAAGTGCCGCAAATAAACTCAGTGCTAAAAATACACCTACAAAGCTTCCGCCTGCTACTATTAAAAATTTTCTAAACCCCTTGCTCTGACATAAGCATTTTTCTTCTTTTGTTTCTACGATTTTGTTTTCTTCTGTCATAATTACTCTCCTTTATAAGTTCTACATTTGTATAACGAAAAGATTTTTTCAATTGTTCATTTTTTGATAAAATATTTTTATGGGTATTTATTCTGAAAGAGCAAGCAAACATTTTCGAGAAGGCTACAATTGTGCGCAGTCTGTTTTACTGGCTTTTTCCGATGAAATTGGTTTGGATAAGGAAACTTGTCTGAAATTATCTTCATCCTTTGGCGGAGGAATGGGACGCTTAAGAGAGGTTTGCGGTGCAGTTACGTCTATGTTTGCAATTGCCGGCATGCTTAGAGGGTATACTACCCCTAATGATTATGAAGCCAAAGCGGAACATTATAAGCTTATACAAGAATTAGCCCATGATTTTAAAACAGAATTTGGTACAATTATTTGCCGCGAACTTCTTGGCCTGCCTCCGGGTGAAGATTCTCCAATGCCGTCAGAGCGTACAGACAGTTATTATAAACAACGCCCTTGCGAATTTTTCATAAAAAAAGCGGCAGAGATAGTGGAAACAAAACTCTTAAATCAAAGGGCTGAAAACCTTGTAGTACAAGTAAACAGCAACGAGGATTAAGAGGATTCCGCTAAACTTCATCAAGGCATCTGTAAAACGTGCCATTTTCTTCAAGTTTTTTACGCTTGATGTAAATATCCCCGCAATAATTAGGATTAAGCCCTGCCCCAGAGCAAACAGGAAGAGCATAAAAATTGCTGCAGCCAGATTTTTGCCCATCGCAGCAAAAGCCATTATGCCTGCTAAGATAGGTGTTGAGCAGGGTGTTCCTGCAAGTGCGAAGGTTATACCAAGAAGTATCGGGTATACAAAAAGCGAACTTGTTGAATTTGTCGGCATTGATTTAATTACGATAGGGAGGTCAAAGTCGATTATATCAAGAATCTTAAGCCCCATTACCATAAGAAGTGATGCCATAATCAGAGTAAAATATTCGCCAAGAGCTGAAGCAAAGACACTTCCGGTTACCGCGCATATAATCCCGATAATTGAAAATACTATTGCAGTTCCGAGAATAAAAAAGCACAGCTGAACAAATGTCCTGAAAGGTGTTTCTTTAGAATACCCTCCGACATATCCTATAATCAAGGGCAGCATTGCAAGGGAACACGGAGAAATTGAAGCTATTACTCCGCCTGCAAACGATGCAGCGAACATTAGAAGCCATACCTGAGCCCCTGTAGTACCTGATGAAAATATTTGTACAAGATTATCCATTATTTACCAGTTCTTTCAAATAATTATCCAAAATTTTCGGCTGCAGAGTTCCCTCAATACGGCGTTTTACATTACCCTGAGCGTCTTTAAATACAGTTGTGGGGACAAGTTTAACTTCATATTTTTTGATAAGTTCTTTTGTCTCTGCATTTTTCTGAGTAACATCAATTTTTCTCAGATAAATATCTTTACTGTACGCAGGAAAAACTTCTTCAAAGACTTTTTCCAATTCCTGACATTCATAACACATAGGTGAAGAAAATTTAATAATTTCTGCGCCTGATGATGCAATCGAAGGCAAGGTTGTAAGCTTATCCCTTGTAAGACCAAAGTACACAGCAAGAGGTACCAGGAATATTAACAGAATTAGTATAACATTTTTCTTCATATTATCTCCTTCCTTAAGTTTACCATATAATATATCGGTGTGAAAAAAAATAAAATTACCCGAAGGGGGATTCTTTAATATCCCCTAAACTTGCAAAGAGGCTCTGTTTGTAGTAGCTTGAAAAAAGAGGCAGTATAATTTGAAAGGATTTAATAAACATGAACACAACGATTGAAAAACAAGAAGGCAATATTGTAAAAGTTGATATTGATATTCCTGCAAAAGACGCAGTTGATTTTTACAATAATGCAGCAAAAAGATTAGCACAGTATATTAATATTCCGGGCTTTAGAAAAGGAAAAGCTCCGAGAAATATTGTTGAACAAAATATCGGAGAAGAAAGAATTAAGCAAGAAGCTCTTGAAGGAGCTCTTCCGAGAATTTTTTCTCAGGTCATTAAAGAAAACGAATTTGATGTAGTGGCTCAACCATACGTTGAATCTTATACTTACAAAATCGGAGAAGACTTAAAGATTACTGCAAAGCTTGAATTAAGACCGGAAGTAACACTTGGTGAATACAAGGGTTTAACTATCGATGTTCCTGCTTATAAAACACCGGAAGATGCTATGCAAAAATCTTTGGACAGTCTTTTAGAACAGCATGCAACAACCGTTATTGTTACAGATAGAAAAACTCTTGGAACAGATGTTGTTGTTTTTGATTTTGAAGGGTTTTCAAACGGTGAAAAAATCGAACATGGGGATGCTAAGAATTATACACTTGATCTGGCTCGTTCAAGCTTCATTCCTGGCTTTGCAGAACAGCTTGTTGACAGAGCTCTCGGTGAAGAATTTGAAATCAATGTAACTTTCCCTGAAGAATATCATGAGAAAAAACTAGCAGGTCAGCCGGCTGTATTCAAGTGCAAAATTAATGAAATTAAGTCTAAGGTATTGCCTGAACTTAACGATGAATTTGTACAAAAAATCGGACCATTTAAAACCGTTGACGAATTAAAAGCTGATATTCAAAAATATCTTGATAATCAAAAGGCTGATATTGACAGAACAAATTCTGAAAAAGCTGTTTTTGAAAAAGTTACCGGAGATGCTAAGGTTGAGATTCAGCAGTCAATGATTGACAGAGAAGCAGATCAGCTTGTAGAAGAATACAGACAAAGACTTGCTATGCAGGGATTCAGCTGGGAGCAGGCTGTAGAAGCTCAAGGATACGATAATATAATGAAAGACCTTAAAGAAGATGCTAAAGTTAGAGTTAAGAATTCTCTTGTAATTGATAAGATTGCAAAAGAAGAAAACATAACTGTTGCACAAGAAGAATTCGGTGCAAAATTGGCAGAACTTAGCAGAATGTATCAAATGGATACAAAAACTATGGTTAAGCAGCTTTCACAAACACCGGGTGTATTCAATGCCATTTCACAACAGGTATTGAATGAAAAGGTTACCCAATTCCTTGCAGAAAACAATAAAGTAAACTTAGTTTAATAAATTATAGGGGGTTCAAAAGAGCCCCCTATAAAATTTTTAAAATATCTTCGTATGTATTAACGGTTTCGCAATTGGAAACAAAACCTTTTGTAACATTTAGAACGGTTTTATTCTCGTTAACGGCAAAAACTTTTTTATTCCTTTTAGCCATTTCAAGAACCGGAATTCCCCCCAGGCAGTTAGACGGATAAATTAAAAAATCAATATCATTAATTGAGATTCCGCCGGCTTTTGCAAGCTTTGGCGCCTGATTAAGCCCAATTAAGATGCAGGGCAGAAATGTCGGTGTGATGTATTCAGCAGAACAACGTTTATCTACAATATCCGTTGTTATCGAAATATCATCAAACGCGGGTGCATGCGCACAGGGTATTAAAAATTCCTTAGAAATATAATGAGAGATAATAGCTTCCACGCCGCCCACCGGATCCACTCCGATACCGTTTGCATAATCTTCTCCCTGTTCTTCGGGGAAATGGCAGACAATTGCAACTGCTTCTGCGCCTTTTGAGATTAGGTTTTGGGCTGCTCTTTTTAAGGTTGATAAGTCTCTAACGTTGCCCATAGAAGCACCGGATTTATCTACAAAAAATTCTACGCCGACTGCGGAATCCGTTATTTCGTATCCGATAATATCCAAATCATAAACAGTCTGTACTGCATTAATAGTATTAATATGGACGTTCAAAACCTCTTTAGATATGGACTTATC
The DNA here is from genome assembly GCA_944323265.1 of Candidatus Gastranaerophilales bacterium. GTDB lineage: Bacteria > Cyanobacteriota > Vampirovibrionia > Gastranaerophilales > Gastranaerophilaceae > CAG-196. The sequence continues at coordinate 37,429 of CALURX010000004.1, read as the reverse complement.
AAAAATAACCCCGATTTTATTTTTCTCGGACGGAATAAGTGTCAAATTTCCTTTGAAGAATTCATCAAGAGCATAACCTTCCACATAGAGCATATTTTCCGTAATTCCGGAGAAGCAGGCAGCGTTTACAACGTTCGGATTCACAATAAGCCGGTATTTTTTAGCGAGTTTTCTTGCCCACCTGCTTGCGTCTCCCGCAAATCCTCCTATTGAAGCGCCTACTCCTGTAGGGACTATAAAAGCTGCTGTTTTCACGTTATCTCCTTTATAATATTTTATCACGAATTATTTATTTATGATTCGTGAAGGGCTGGCAGTATGGGGGGGGGGGATTAAGTGATATTTTTTCAAGCCGTTGCAAAATATTCAAGTATCATGTAAAATTAGAATTGTAGGATACTAAGAGACGAATGGACCTGACAGATATATTTATAAATATTTTTATAATTGCATTTTTACTCTTCGTTAACGGTTTTTTTGTTGCAGCGGAATTTTCGCTCGTTAAGGTTCGAAAAACCCGCTTGGAGCAGCTTTGTAACGAAGGTAATTATCAGGCCAAAAAAGCCCTGAAACTTGTAAATAATGTTAATAAAATGCTTGCGGCAGCGCAGCTTGGGGTTACAATCGCAAGTATCGCATTAGGTTGGGTTGCGGAAGCCACTATTGTTCAGCTGATTGAACCTGTGATAAAACTTTTGCCGCTCGCAAACAGCGTAGTAACAGCCCACGTAATCGCGGTTCCGATTTCGTTCATTCTCGTAACCTACTTCCACGTACTTTTAGGTGAACAGCTGCCTAAGTGTATTTCTTTGAGACATCCCGAAAGCTTAGCTCTTTTAATATCCACGCCTATGGATATGTTTATAACCGTTTTTAAGCCGTTTGTCTGGCTTCTGCAGGTTTCTGGCGACAAAATTCTTGCTGCCTGTCATGCTAATTCGGAAGACGCATCGCTTGTTCACTCGACGGAAGAGTTGGATATGCTTGTTGATGCAAGTTATAATGAAGGGGTTCTCAATGAAACCGAAGCAGAGATGCTTCATAACATGTTCAAATTTTCAGACCTGCTTGCAAAACAGGTTATGATTCCAAGAACCGATATGGTTTGTATTCCGAGTGACATCTCGTATGAAGAACTAAACGAAGTTGCCTTAAATAACCAATATACAAGATATCCGGTTTATGAAGAAAATATCGACAAGATTTTAGGATTTATTCACGTTAAGGATTTGTACTCTTTATCAATGAAAAAAGAGACTTTTTCCATGAAAAAGCTTATTCGTCCTCTTATGCTCGTACCTGAGACAATGACGCTGGATAATTTAATCATTGAATTTAAAAAAGTCCACTCTCAAATGGCGGTTGTAATTGACGAGTTTGGCGGAACATCAGGTCTTATTACGCTTGAAGATGTTCTGGAAGAAATTATCGGCGATGTTCAGGACGAATTTGATGAAGAGGCGGAAGTTGATATAAAAGAGGTTTCTGAAAACACTTACGTTGCAAGCGCAATGATGAGGATTGACGAGTTTTGCGACTTTTTTGATCTCAAAGAATCAAATTTTGAGGAAGACGATGTTGATACAATCGCGGGTCTTGTTGTAAAACTTTTGGGCAGAATTGCAAATGTCGGAGATTCTGTCTCATATAACGGCCTAACCTTTACCGTTATTGAAGTTGACGGTGCAAGAATTACAAAACTCCAAATTTATAAAGAACCTGCTGCCGAAGTTGAAGAAAATGAAGAAGCTTGACGCTCAGTATTAAGCCTCCGGGCCTAGGCCAGCAAGAGTTACAGCGTGTTAAGTTTTGTAAAGATTTGACGTTTTTCTGCAATTTTATTTTACAAAAATACTTTATATAAATACAAGTGTGTTTCATTAGTGTGATAAGGAATAGTAAATGACATCAGGTTTAGCAATTTCAGCATTTATGCCCTCAATTACATCAGGAGCGATATTCTCATCCAGAAGAACAAACTCCGGAGTTGATGCAATGGCAGCCCATAATCCTTTTGTCGGAGCAATGAATCTTGATATTGCAGCCGGTCAGGTTACTAACGCAGCAAAGGGAGTTGCAAATATTGCAAAAGAATCAAAAGCAGCCTGGGCTAATGGTATTATAAGTGCAGAAGAATCAATAAAAGCGCTTTCTAAAGGTGATAAAGTTTTAAGAGGTATCGGAAAAGTCGTTGATTTTACTGCAAACAATATTAACCCATTGATTTGTGCAACAGGCGCAGTTAAAGTTCTGACAGCCGATGATAAATCAGAGGCTTTTGGTAAGGAATCACTTGCTCTTGCAACTATGTTCGGAGCTGAGGCTACTGCGAAGAAATTTATTGGCATGCCTTATAACAAATCTTATGATGCAAAAACAATGACAGTAGAAAAAGACGGCCTGTATCAAACTGTTAACGGAAAAAAACAGCTTGTTGCAAAAGAAGGTTCTTATAAAATTAACAATGGGAAAGTTTTAATCAGCAGAGATGGCTGGTACAAGAATAATCCTTTCTTAGAAAAACAAGCTACTGCGATTAAGGATTACAGCGCAACTGCAAAATTATTTAACAAGTATTCTTTAAGAGGTTTGCCGGGATTCTTGAAAGGTTTAGGTTTTGTAACTGCATCAATTTGCGGCTACAAGCTCGGTGCGGAACTTGGCGACACTATAATCGGTGAATAGTCTATCGGATATTTTTGATTTTACCTTTTTCTTTATACAGAGTTTGGAATATAGATTCTGAACGTCTGTAATTATTGATGGTAGCTTCAAGTGATGCGTTTATCGTAAAATAGATTACCGGAATCGAGATAGAAATAGTGAGTATAGCAATAATTACATGTCTTATCACTGTTTGAATAATTTTAAATCTTTGTTTAGTTATTGCTATATCATCTTGTTCCCTTAGAATTTTGTTAATAAGATTTTTTCTTTCTTTAACCGTAAGACTTTCTATAAAATCTACGTTATTGGGGTCAATATATATAACGTATTTTGAGTATTTAATATTATTATCAAGAAAATCCAAACTGTCATTATATTCTTTTTGTTCTTTTGTAAGGATTCTTTCTGTTATATTACCGTTTGAAATTTTGTTTATATCATTATCATTCTGGTCTTTTTCATCCTCCTGCGCAACCTCTTGGGCGCCGAATACACTGTCGCTTATAGTTTCAGCAGCTTTCTCCTCTGGAGTTTCTCCTTCTGCACCCTGCTTTTGTTTATTCAATTTAGCTTTGTACTTCTTTATGAAATTATCATCAAAATTCTTATCAAGCTGAATATCTTTTTTTTCAGCAGGTTTAGGTTCTTCGGCTTTTTGTTCTTCCGGCTGAGGTGTGACCTCTTCTTCTTTCGGCGCTGCTTCAGGTTCCTCAAACAGGGTAGTATCGTCTGCTGTGTTAAAGGCTGGTTTTGGGGATTCTCCAGAAAGACTTTCAGCGTCTTTGGCTATCTTTTGCTGGAGTTGTTCTATGAGTTCGGGCGAGATGTCATCATTCAATGAAGCTAATTCATTTATATCCATAGAATCTTTTTCATTAAAAACATTTCCTGCCATCAATAACTCTCTTTTCTTGTTTATGATATAAATATATTATATATGATATTTCGGGATTAGGCAATCATAAGAGAGTTGATATGAAGATTGACAAAGATAAATTGAAAAATTTGATAATCGGGCTCAGGGATGCGAAGATACTTGTAGTAGGAGACTTGGCGCTGGATGAAATGGTTTACGGAGATACCGAAAGAATCTCAAGAGAAGCGCCTGTTCTTATTTTACAGCACACGCATACGAAATTTATTCTGGGCGGTGCATCTAACGCGGCGCACAACGTTTCTGAGATTAACGGAGGTAAAGTTTCCGTTATAGGAGTTATCGGGGAGGATTATCAGGCTCAGGATTTGAAAAACGCATTTAGAGAAGCAAATATTGATTGTGAATCTTTGATTGTTGATAAAAACAGAAAAACGATTACTAAAACGAGAATTTCAGGCTCTTGTTCTCATTCTATTACGCAGCAGATTGTAAGAATTGACAGACAGACAAATGCGCCGATATCAGAAGAGACAGAGGCAAAGATTATTAAAGAAGTTGAAAAACTTATACCATCGCATGATGCGATTATATTGTCTGATTATCATATCGGAACTTTGAGCGACAATGTTATCGGTGCGGTTGTTGAGACTGCAAAAAAATACGGCAAAAAGGTTATAGTAGATGCTCAAAGAGACTTGAACCGCTACAGGGGTGTAAGTTCTATGACACCGAATCTTCCGGACACACAAAAACATGTTGGGTTTTTCTTAAAAAGTAAGGAAGACTTTTTGAAGGCAGGAAATATGCTTATTGAACAAACCGGCGCACAAGCGGTTCTGATTACCTGCGGCGGAGACGGTATGGTTGTTGTGGAGAAGGGAGATAAATATACTCATATACCTGTATTCAATAAGGCGGAAGTTTTTGATGTAACAGGGGCAGGAGATACTGTAACGGCGCTTTACACATTAGCTCTTGCGGCAGGGGCCGAGCCTGTTTACGCTGCGGTTATCGGAAATATTGCGGCAGGAATTGTTATCAAGCAGTTTGGGTGTGCAACAACCAATATTGATGAGATTTTGGCGTCCATGCCGGAGAATATTGAACTTGAAGTTTAGAAAAGAAAGGTTTATAAATGGCTAAAAATTTATTTGGAAAATTTAATGCAGTTGATATCATCATTATTTTAGGTGTTATTGCAGCATTAATCGTCGGAATTTTGACTACGAAGCATTTCAGACAGACTGCTGACAAGCAGATTGAGGCAACTTCCCCTATCTCTTTTCAGGTTTTTCTAAGAGGTGTTACGGTTACTGGCGAGGAGTTTCCTATCAAGAAGGATGACAAAACCTTTATTACCATAAGAAATGTTCCGTACACAGAGTTGAGCGTCACAGATGTAAAGTCGGAGCCTAGAAAGGCAATTGTGCCGTCACAGAGAGAACAGTATATTTTAATTAAGGACCCGACACAGCCTTCCGTATTTGATGCAGTGGTTACGATAACTGACACGGCAAAGATTACGAAAGACGGCGCTGTGGTTGGCGGAAACAAGATTAAAATGGGGCTTCCGGTAACTCTTGAAGGTGAAAAATATAAATTTAACGGAACAATATCGGATGTCAGAGTAACTTCCGAAGTTGACGACGACGGTATTAACGAAAATGTCGGATAGAAGGTAGAATGGTTGAGTTTAGGAGTTGATAAGTTTAGAAGTTTAGAAGAAGTTATAACCAACCTGTTCCCTCGCCCCCTGTGGGAGAGGGTTAGGGAGAGGGGTCAGATTGGTTGATAAGTTGAAAGGTTGAAGGAAAAGTAGTTAAAATTAAAATGCACACCTCACCCTTCACGAATCCAGAAAGAGAAAAAATGTTTCTTAATAATGTCTTAAATTTTTCACAGAATCTGTTTAAACCGTTGTACGAAAAGAGCTTTTTTTTACAAAAAATAGACTTTCTTATAGGCGCGTGTATTTTTCTTGTAATCTTTAGCTCTCTTGCTTCGCCGTCTGACTTTATAGGTTACTTTGCGCTTTTTGCAATAATCTTAACCGTTGTAAAACTCATCACCAAAACAGGCGAGAGATTTGAACTTACGCTTGCAGATAAGTTTCTGCTTGTGTATTTTGTTTTTGTAATCATAAGCGTTGCAGGTTCAACATTGTTTTACTTGAGCCTTAAAGGATTCTTTAAGACATTTATGTATCTCGGATTTTACGTATCACTTATTCATTACCTTAAAGACAACAGGGGAATGATAAAATACATTTTAGGCTCTATTGCACTTGCAGCGTCAATAGAATCGGTTATTGCCATTATGCAGAACTTTGCCTCCGTAAGTGCAATCTCCGGCTGGCAGGATACTTCACGCTTGAATCCGGAGGAAGTTATGACAAGGGTTTACGGAACGCTAAAACCTTATAACCCGAATCTTTTCGGCGGATATATGCTGGCATGTATTCCGGCGTTTATTCCGTTTTCTAAAAAAATCGCAATCCCGGGATTTTTGCTCGGAGCTCTGGCGCTGGTTCTTACAGGGTGCAGAGGGGCTTATATAGGTTTATTTGTAGAACTTATTATAATCACTCTTGTTGTGTACAAATTCTTAAAGCCGCAGCTTAAAAGGATTTTTGCAATACTTACAGGTGCAGGCGCGCTTGTTATGGGGGCTGTAATTCTTTCTATTACAAGCTTGAGAGCAAGAATTTTCTCAATTTTTGCAATGAGAAGCGACAGCTCTAATTCATTTAGGTTTAATGTTTACAACTCCTGCATTGATATGTTTAAGGACAACTGGCTGCTTGGAATCGGAGTCGGAAATCAGAATTTCAGAGAGATTTACGGACTTTATATGAAAACCGGATTTGACGCATTGAGTGCTTATAACATTTATCTGGAAACAGCTGTGGAGAGCGGAATTTTTGCACTGCTGGCATTTTTGGGATTTCTGGCTGCTATTATAAAATTTGCGGTTAGGAATCTTTCTAACCTGTTTGTTCTTGCTGCTCTTGTCTCCATTGCGGGTATTTTGATTCACGGATTTGTGGACACTGTATTTTTCAGACCGCAGATACAATTTACCTTCTGGATAATGGCCGCTATAATAAGGAGTTTTTATGGTTCAAAGTAGAATTTCATACCTGAGAGAGGAATTAAACAAATACGCATATAATTATTATGTACTGGATAATCCTATAATAAGCGACTTTGAATATGATAAAATGTTTGCGGAATTAAAAGAGCTTGAAGAAAAACATCCGGAATTCGTTACGCCTGACAGCCCGACCCAAAGAGTCGGAGGGATTAGTTCGGGTTTTGAAGAAGTTAAGCACAAATACAGACTTTACAGCCTTGATAATACATATAATTATGATGAATTAAGAAAATGGTACGAGCGTGTTGAAAAGGATTGCGGAAAAAATATTGAGCTTGTATGTGAGCTGAAGATTGACGGACTTGCGATAGCGCTGACTTACAAGGACGGTTATTTTACCAAAGGTGCAACCAGAGGCAACGGAATTGTAGGAGAAGAGATTACACAGAATCTGAAAACGATTAAGGCGATTCCTCTGAAGCTGTTTGAAAAAGCGGACGTGGAGGTTAGAGGCGAAATCTATATGCCGATTTCATCGTTTGAAAAATTGAACAGCGAATCCGAAAAACCTTTTGCTAATCCCAGAAACGCGGCCGCAGGTTCATTAAGACAGCTGGATAGTACAATTACCGCCAAACGCGACCTTTCAATGTTCACTTATACAGCAATAGTTGAAAAAGCGGAGACTATTCCGCACACACACTGGGACAGCCTGCAGTACATAAAAAAACTCGGATTTAAGACTAATCCGAATATCCGTCTGGTTAAGGATATTGAAGGCGCAATCGATTTTTGCAAAGAATGGGAGCAAAAAAGATTCACTCTGGATTACGCAACAGACGGAGTTGTAATCAAGGTTAACAGTTTTGCCTGCCAAAACGAACTCGGCTTTACATCAAGAGCACCAAAGTGGGCAACAGCATTCAAATTCCCGCCGGAGGAGATTTCAACAAAGCTGCTTAGAATCGAACTCGGTGTAGGAAAGACCGGCGCGGTTACGCCGGTTGCGATTCTTGAGCCGGTTCAGCTTGCAGGAAGCACTGTATCAAGGGCAAGCCTCCATAACTTTGATGAAATAAAAAGACTTGACGTAAGAATCGGAGACAGAGTGCTTATCAAAAAAGCAGCAGAGATAATTCCAAAGGTTGTTAAGGTTTCTGATACGCCGGAACACGACAGCCTGCCAATATATGAGCCGCCAAAGCTCTGCCCTGAATGCGACTCTCCGCTTGAAGAGCGCGAAGGCGAAGTAAGTCTTTATTGTTCAAATGAAAACTGTCCTGCGGTTATCAGGGCAAAACTTGAATACTGGGTTTCAAAAGACGCGATGGATATTGATTTTATCGGGCCTTCCGTGATTGCGCAGCTGTACAATCTAAATATGGTAAAAAGTCCGGTAGATTTCTACAAGTTAAAAGAAGAAGACTTTCTAAAACTGGATTTAGTCAAGGAAAAGTCTGCTTCAAATATGTATAATTCAATACAGGCAAGCCTTAAGAGACCTTTAAACAGATTCTTAACAGCGCTTTCAATAAGGCATGTGGGAAAAGAAACCGCAGATATCATAACATCAGAATTCCCGACCCTTGATTCACTTATCAGTGCGGACTTTGAATCTCTTGCAAAAATCGACGGCGTCGGAGAAAAGATTGCAAAAAATGTATATGATTTCTTTAGAAAGCCTGAAAATATTTCTATGATAAACGAATTTAAGTCCTTCGGGTTTACGTTCGATACAGGCAGCACTCAAAAACGCTCAAATGAACTTGAAGGCAAAACCTTTGTACTTACGGGAACATTAGAGAGCATGACAAGGGATGAAGCCGGTGAGAAGATTAAATCAATGGGCGGAAAAACATCTTCATCTGTTTCTAAAAAGACCTCTTATGTAGTAGCAGGCGCCAATCCGGGCTCAAAATTAGACAAAGCTCAAAATTTAGGTGTTATAATATTAAGTGAGGATGAATTTCTTAAGATAATAGGTGAAAAGTAAATGAAAAAAAATTTGAATGTCATACAAATTAGGGGAGTAAAAGGTTTAATTCTGGTAGGTATGCTAATATGCTGTCTGGCAGCAGGTTTTATTGCATTTCCGGGATGGGTTGCAATGCATATCTGGAACTTTACAGCAGCTTATCTTGAAATCCCTGCTATCGGCCTTATTCAAGGGATTTTGCTTTGGGGAATTATTGTTGCCTCTTATTTTACATTCAGAAAAGAAAAACTTGTTGTCTGTATGAAATCTTCTCAAGGATTAAGTGAAGAAGAATTAAAAACAGTGTTTGCCGATATAAAAAAACAGGCAGCCGATGATAAGATTATTCAGGCTATGCTGAAAGCCAGAGAGGCCGAGCTAAAGACAAAAGAGGCCGAAGAAAATAAAACAGAAGATAAATTATAAGGAGAAGTTTATGAAAATAAGAGCAAGCCATATACTTGTTGATACAAAAGAAGAAGCAGAAAATCTTTTGCTTGATATAAAAAACGGTGTAGCTTTTGAAGATTTGGCGCAGCAGTTTTCCAAATGCCCATCAGGCAGAAACGGCGGCGATTTAAGATGGTTCGGTAAAGGCATGATGGTTAAGCCGTTTGAAGACGCAGCTTTTGCTCTTAAAGAAGGAGAAGTCTCTGAGCCTGTACAGACCCAATTCGGCTGGCACTTGATTAAATTAACCGGTGTTGACGAGGGGTAAATGGGGTAAAGACAGGTAAAGGGGCAAATTTAACTGAGCCGCGGAATAAATGAATGCTATATTAAACGAACATAAGATTGATTATCTGCTTGTAAATGCTACTAATGAGTATCTGGTTGAATATCCAAATTTGAGTGAAAACGCAAGATATACTCTGACAGGGTTTTCAGGTTCCACAGGTGATGCACTCCTTGCTCAAGATAAAATTTATCTTTTTGTTGACGGAAGATACCACACTCAGGCTGATATGGAAGCAAAAGAAGGAGTTACGGTTGTTAAGCTGCAGCTCGGGCAGAAGCAGGACGATGAGATAAAAAAAATAATCAAACCTGATAAAGTTCTGGGAATTGTGTCAAAAAAGGTCTCGCAATCAAGGCTGGAAGAATTTAAGGGTATTAATATAAAGCTTTTGGACAAAGACCCGATAAATTCGTACACAGAGCCTCATAATGAAGTTCCTTCAAAAGCAGATGAGCCAAAAGTATTAAATACAAAGCCGGCATATTTTTCTAACCTTGAAGAAGTCTCATATCTGACAGGCATGAGGGATTTTTCCAAAGATAACTCCGCCAAAATCTGGCAGAAATTGTTTGTTGATGAAAACGGTCAAAGGCTTTTTGAGGATTCAAAAGAAGCGGAAGAATTTCTTAAAAACTACGAAGGCGAGCTTCTTGTAGACAAAACAACAATAAACGCCTATGACTACAGCTTGATTAAGCACCCCATTCACCGCCCATCGCCTGTGAAAACAATGAAAGCAGTTAAGTCTGATAAGGAAATAGAAGCTTATAAAAAAGCTTTCGAGAGAACAGATAAAGCCGTCATGGCAATAAGAGAGTATATAGAATCAAACGAGAATCTCTCGGAGTATGACATTTCTTCAAGGTTGAAAGAAGAGTTCCTCAAATACGGTGCCAAATCTTTGAGTTTTAATTCCATTGTCGCAATTAATCAAAACTCGGCACTTGCGCATTACGCGAAAAACTCCAAAGACGTAATCCTAAAAGACGGCTCTCTGGTACTAATCGACTGCGGCGCGTATTATGAAAGCGGACTTGCAACAGATATTACAAGAGTATTCGTGAAAGGTAAACCGTCCGGTTTGCAAAGAGAGGTTTATACGACAGTATTAAAGGCGTTTTTGAATGCTTATAACTGTCACCTCACCCCAACCCTCTCCTGTAAGGAGAGGGAGCATGTCGCCGGATATGATTTAGACATGACTGCTCATTCTATACTTGATAACAAAATAGAAGGCTTTACTTTTTCTCACGGTCTCGGGCACGGAATCGGAATCAATGTGCACGAAGCACCGCCGAATCTTTCGCAAAACGAGATTGCAAAAACAGAAATCCAGGATAACATGACATTCACTATAGAGCCGGGCTTGTATAATCCAATGCATTTCGGAGTAAGACTCGAAAATTCCTGTTACAAAAAAGACGGAAAAATTCATTCTTTTGTTAAAATGGGTTATGAAGGCAAATTGATTGATTTTGGGCTCTTATCAGAACAAGAAAAAGAATGGCTTAAGGAATTTGAAATATTATGAAAATCACAAGCGTCAACAATGATTTGATAAAAGAAACCGCAAAGCTATTGCAGCGAAAATACCGCGATAAAATGTTTCTGCTGGAAGGGGTTAAGTGCATAGAAGAAGCAATAGAATCCGGGCTTGAAATAGTTAATCTCTTTGTCCTTGAAAATTCATCCCTTTTTGAAGGCAAAGATAAAATTGAAGTAACAGAGGCTGTTTTATCAAAAATCTCATCGACCGCAACTCCTCCCAAAGCCGTTGCAGCCGCAAAAATTCCAACCCCTGCCTGGTCTGAGGATTATAAAAAAATAGTTCTTTTAGAAGATATAAAAGATGCGGGTAACTTAGGCACAATCCTCAGAACCGCCTGCGCATTCAACGTTGATGCACTGATTCTTTACGGAGATACGGTTGATTTATTCAACCCCAAATGCGTCCGATCATCTGTCGGAAACCTGTGGAAAATTCCTGTGTTTTCAATAAGAGATTTTGAAGAATTAAAGGAAAAGGTTGCGAATTATGAGAAAATCGCAACTCTTCCTAAGACTGATAATTCTGTTTGGCTAAGAGATTACACACCCAAAGAGAGGGTCGTTATTATGTTCGGAACTGAATCTTGCGGTCTGAGCAAGGAACTTATCGACTTTGCTGATAAAAATATCACAATTGAAATGTCTGATAAAGTTGAATCGTTAAACCTGAGTATTTCTGCCGGAGTAATCCTGTATAAATTGTTCAATTAAGCGGTTTGTACGTATTTGGCGGATTTTGCCACAACACCGTAACAAACCATAGTAAGCCTGTTATTAAGTTCCAGCATTGTTCTAAAGTTTGATGCGGATGCGTTCATTGCACTCATCATATCGTCTGCTGAAACTCTGGATACTAAAGATCCTTCATCGTGATTGTCAACTTTTTCCTGTGCATACTTCTCAACTAATAACTTGTCAATAAAATCTCTTGCTCCGATTGCCATAATTCAGTCTCCTTATTTTTAATTCTCTTTTTTGGTAAGAGAACCTAAGCCCAAATAGAAGCTTATAGCTTTGTTTGAACTTATTCTCTCTTTTATATCTCTTGTATATATAAAGTATTTCAGTTAAAAAAAATTGCCTTTTTTGTTTCGATTTGTAAAGTTTTGTAAAGACGAAATTTTATATTTTCGCCACTACATATTGTATTACTTAATAAGTAATTTTACCTGTCTTAATATCCTTTTTCCACCTACAATAAAAATAAATGGCAAGCAGAAAATAAACACCCCACATAATAACAGTTGAAAGCACCCTTTCACCTTGCAGAGCAATCTCAAACCACATAATGAAAGAAAGTCCGTTCACAATCATCCAAACTAACCATTGTTCAATAGAACGCTTCACTGTCAAATACATGCCGGTAATTGAGAATACTGTCGTAATCCCATCTATCACCGGACTCTTATCTCCTACGACAATAAGGCAAAGTATAGATATAATTGAAAAAATAGCCGTTAACAGTGTTGTCAAGGCAAGTTCTTTTTTACTAAGCGAACTTTTTATAATCTCATTTTTATCTTTTTTTAAGTGCTTCCTCCAGCGGAAGAAACCTAAAACCTGCATAGGAATATAATAAGCAAGATACAGAATAAGATTTCCCCATAGAGCATTATGAAAAGCTAAATATGCGTAAAATCCCGAACCTGTCACTCCTATAACGTAACAAAACGGATTACCCTTTCCCGCCATTACTGTATAAGTAATACCGCAAAAAGCTGAAACAAATGCAATTAAACTATCCTTAACAATAATTGCATTTATTATCAAAATCAGATAAATCAAACAAAGACTCAAAATTTCCAAACATTTTCTTGGTTTAAAATTTATCATATTTATGTTATCTAATAAAAATAGATGAAAGTAAATTCAAATAGGGATATCTCATTCAAAAGTATTTATACTAACAGGGCATTAAAAAAGGGATTAGAGTTTGCGGAGGAAAACGGAGCGCTGTTTGCAGCAACTACAACACTTTGTCTCTCGGCATTTGCACGCCCGGCCGCAATATGGCTTGCGCCGCATACAGATAAAGAAAACAAAAAAGTTGCCTGCGCAAAATCCCTTTCATCAAGCCTTGCAGGATATATTCTAATGCTCGGACTTTCAAATCCTGTTTCAAAGGCAATCAAAAAAATTGACAAAAACCCGAGAAAATACCTCAAGTCAGAAACTATCCATAAAATGCAAGCAGGAGCAGAAACTCTACAGCAGTCCAAAAGTTATATTTTAGCAACCCAGCTTTTCAAATTAGGGCTGGGAGTTATTGTAGCCGCGCCTAAGGCTATTCTTACCTGCGCAGGAATGCCATTTATAATGCAAAAAATATTCCATAAACCAAAACCGCCTAAAAAGAATGAAGAGACAAAAGGCTTAAATTTTAAAGGGAAAAATCCTGACAGACTTGCAGAGAATATAGGTAAGGTTCTTGATAATCCCAAAATGCAAAAATTTTCAGATAAGTTTAAAAACTCAAATTTTGCAATGCATATTATTGCAGCAACTGATGCTCTCAATACGGCGGTATTTATTCATGAAACCAACCGTTCAGATAAAATAGAAGAAAGAAGGAAAAAAGCTCTTAATTATAATGCAGGAATTTCTACAGGCTTAAGCATAATAAGCGGATATATAGCAGACAAACTCCTTGATAAACCTACAGAAAAATTTATTCAAAAATTCCGTCAGGCAAACAAAGGCATGCCAAATGTTGAAAAACAGGTTGAAGGAATAAAGATTGCAAAACCAATACTTCTTGTGGGAGGAATTTATTATATGGTAATCCCATTTATCTCAACATTTCTGGCAGACAGAGCCGAACACAGCGAAAAATTAGACAAAATCATACATTCGAAACCACAGCATCACAAATGATAACCGATTAAATCTTTTATAACCTCTGCTGCGATAATCAATCCCGCAACGGATGGGGTAAACGCATTACTCCCGGGAATCCGTTTCTTGCCTGCAGCGATTTCCGTGCTTTGAGCAGGCTTAATCGGATTTTCCTTGGAATAAACAACTTTAAGAGATTTTATTCCTCGTTTTTTAAGTTCCTGCCTCATAACTTTTGCAAGCGGGCACACTGATGTTTTGTAAATATCTGCTACTTCAAACATCTGGGGATTCATCTTGTTTCCGGCACCCATTGAAGATATTACAGGAACTCCTGCCGCATTAGACCTTTCTATTATTGCAATCTTTCCTGACACAGTATCAATTGCGTCCACTACATAATCATAAGGACTGAAATCAAATTCCGTTTCAGGAGTAAAAAAGAGTTTATATGTATTCACTTTTACGTTTGAATTTATATCTAATATTCTTTCTCTGGCAACATCAACCTTGTCTCTTCCAATCGTGCTTGTCAGCGCGTAAATCTGCCGGTTTATATTTGTAATCGAAATCTTATCATTATCTATCAGGTCAATCTCACCAATCCCGCTTCTAACAAGCGCCTCTGCCGTATAGCCGCCGACTCCTCCGATACCGAATACAGCAACCCTTGACAAAGCAAGCTTTTCAAGTCCTTCTTTTCCTATAAGCAGTTCTGTCCGCGAAAATTGATTCACCATAAAATAATTAAATTACAATAGCAATCTTACGTCAAATGTCTGGTATAATATTTGTATGAAAAAAGTTTTATGTTTTGGAGACAGCAACGTATACGGTTTTATTCCTGCAAGCGGAAAGCGTTATGACACAAAAACCCGCTGGAGCGGTATACTGCAGGAACTCTGCAAAGACAATTTTACAATAATTGAAGCCGGCTGCAACAACAGAACAGCTTTTTCCGACAATCCCGCAGGAATTATGGAGACAGGGTACAAAATCCTGCCATCCTATCTTGAAAAAGATTTGTATTGTACGATTCTTGCAATCGGAATAAATGATTTGCAAAAAAGATATTCTGTGAAAGAAAATGAGTTTAAATCAGGTATGCAAAAGCTTATTCGGACAGTAAAAGATTTAGCGCCCGAATCCAAAATAATTCTTATCTCTCCGCCTGTTATCACAAAACATATTTTATCAAGCTTTTTTTCAACAATGTTTGACGAGATTTCAATAAAAAAATCAAAAGAACTCGGCAGAATATACAAGTCACTTGCAGACGAAAACGGATGTGAATTTATTGATCTGGAGCAAGTAACAAAACCCTCAGAGCTTGATGGGCTTCATTTTACACCTGATGGGCACAAAAAAATCGCTCAGGCTGTATACGGGAAAATGACAAGATATTGCGAAATCTCATAACTATGTTATAATAGTATTGTAAGGGAACAAGCCCTGACACTGCGAATATCAGAGCTTGCACCGTTCCTTTACAAGTACAATAGGATAATTTGTAAAATAGCTATCAATAGGGTGATAGCTATTTTTATTAGCCTACGCATCGCTGCCCTCCTTTCTCTAGCTGACTAAATACACCGTTATTTTTGTCGCCAGTAGAGAATGGTTCGCATTGGAACGCCCTTTATTTATTCTACAACAAAAAAACTAATTCTTAACTAAACTCCAGGCCTGACGCGGACAAACAGCCGCACAGATTCCGCAGCCGATACATTTTTCATCTTTTGAAATATAAACTTTGTCATCTTTAATTATTGCTTTTTGAGGACAATTATTCAAGCACAAATCACACCCGATACAGAGTTTTGAATCCCAAACAGGTTTCTTAATTCTGGCCTCTCCTTCTTGAGCAAGAGTATAGACTTTTCCATCATCTTCTACCAGATCGCCGAACAGCCCATCTTCAAACCACTCTGTTTTCCTGAATTCAGAAACAGGAATCCTTTGCACTTTTTGCTCTTTAGGAAGCGGAATAATTTTTGACCACTTTGAAAAATCTAATAATTCATCCAAAAGTTCCGATTTCTCTATTGCGCTTAAGAACTCAGGCATGCCTGATTTTAGGAAGTCTTTATCAAGCTTATCAAGCTTAACTTGCTGAACACAAGCCGCAAGTCCCTCGACATTTCCTCTCACGTATACAGTTCCTCCGACCATTCCGACGCAGGCTCTGTTTCCGAGAACTGATGGCATATCATCGCATCCGTAACCGCAAATTACCGCAATTCCGCCGCCCATAAATTCAAACCCGAAAGAGCCGGTATTTTTAAGTACCCAAAACTGCGGCGGCTCAAACCGAGGATCATGCTTCATCAAAGCTCCTGAGCGCGTTCCTACACGTCCGCCTATATAGATTTTTCCTCCTGCTGCACAATGAGCTGTGGTATCACCCGCATCACCTTTTACAATAATTTCAGCACCGGAATTAAGCCAGCCGACATCCGCCGGAGCAGAACCCTCGACCACAATCCTTGTACCATCCATAGCCATTGCACCGACGCGCTGTCCGGGGTTTGTAATATAAAATTCTAAATCCTTGCCGTCTTTTCCTCGTACAGCTCCGCCAATATCGTGCTGGCCGCAAGCTTCTATTTCAAACTCACATTCTCCTTCCCGAATTTTCTGATAAATCGTCTGAAGAAGCTCCTGTGTTGACATACGGTTATTTTTTTTTAATGTTTGAATTTTTATCATACTATAATTCTCATTTAATTCTATACAAATCCTTCTCTATAATTTTCAAAAAATTTTCATCTAAAGTATTTAAATCTACAATATCAACCTTATAAGGAAACGTCGAATCATGAAAAATCGTTTTTAGTTTTATAATCCTTTCTGCGGGAATTTCATCCGAACACCTAAGCGCAATATCAACGTCAGAATACTCCTGCGCCTTATTTTGAGTCCGAGAACCATAAATAAAAATTTCTGCATTATCCAAAACGCTGCTTACAGTTTGTTTAATGAAATCCCTATACTTATTTTCTAAATCAAGTTTATCCATTTGAATCCTTCAAAGCTCCGAGAAAAAATTGCATCTCATCATAAAATTGAGGAATTATCTCAACTACCTTTTGGGCAGTCTTTTCGTCATAAGTATGTGACGTCATATTCCTCATTTTTCTATACTCTGACCAAATTTCAAGATTTGATTTGAAAAGACCAAACTGGTTTGCAGTTCTAATCATATCATTGAAGGACATTTGATTGACATCCTCTATAACAAAGGCTCTGTCTATAAGGTATTTTCTCAGTGTTGTGAGTGCAATTGAGTAGGTAAATTCAAATCTTTGAATTACAGAATCTCTTATTGCATCATCCTCAACATTTTGATTATACCGATTTATAATCTCACCAAGTTTATTAACAGCCTTCTCGAATATTGATATATCCAAACTTCCTTCTCTCATTACTTTAATCCTTTACTTTTAGCACGCGTACTGTATATCCAGTCTGTTTGATATGTGTTTATCAACCGTAATCAAAGCGTCCGAACGCCCGATAGGAAGAGATGAACAACCGACAGGAGCCATAAGTTTTTTAAGCTCTATATCGGTTGCAATAATGTAATTAACCAGATTCTGCGCAACCTTATCCACATCAAGCCTCTTAACCAGACAATCCTCTTGGGCTGCAATCCCTGCAGGACAAAGTCCTGTGTTGCAAGCATTACATTTTCCGGTATCGCTTCCCACGCACCCCGCAATTTCCATAAGCATTCTGCCTGTAAATACCCCATTTGCGCCGAGGCAAATAAGTTTAAACGCGTCTGCTGCAAAACTTCCGGTTTGTCCTAAACCTCCGCCTGCAAAGAGAGGTATCTCGCCCTGACGTCCCTGATGAACAGCCGCCAAATAACAATCCCTTAATTTAGATGTTATAGGATGTCCAGTGTGGTTCAATGATATCTCATGCGCGGCGCCGGTACCTGCAGCAAGCCCATCTATAAAGAATCCGCCGACAATATTATACGGATCTCTCAAAAGGTTGTTATAAACAGAAACGCTCGTAGAAGATGCCGCAACCTTGATTGCTACAGGAACCTTAAACTTAAATGCAGCATTCATGGATAAAAACATCTTCTGAACACTTTCTTCTATTGAATAGAGTCCCTGATGGGTAGGAGGCGAAAGCAAATCGGCCTTTGGAACCCCTCTGATTTCCTGAACGTATTTTGCGACTTTACTTGCAAGCAAAAGTCCGCCGTCTCCCGGTTTAGCGCCCTGCCCGATTTTAATAAGAATTCCGGCAGGATCTTCTGTCATATCCGGCATCGCTTTTATAATCCTGTTCCAGCCAAAGTGGCCTGAGGCAATTTGCAGAATCATATATTTTACATACTTGGATTTCAAAAGCTTTGTAGGAATCCCGCCTTCTCCGGTGCACATTCTGATTGGAATCCCCATTACTTCATTCAAATAAGCCGTTGCAATTGCCATTGCTTCCCACATACGCCAAGAAACCGCCCCTATTGACATATCGCCGAAAATTATCGGATAAATCCACCTATTGGGAGGAAGCGATGTCGTTTCAAATAGTTTTCCGTCTCTTGCTTCAAGGTTAAGTTTCTCAGGAGAAAGAACCCTGCCGAAAGGAGTTTTCAACTCAAACGTGTGCCTTTGCGCATCCAAAGATGGGTCTGTCATTTGAGAAATTCGCCCGATTTTAATCTTATCAAGTGTCCTTCCTTCAGTATTAAGGTTTGAGCGTCCGCCTTTTTTGAAAGAATCAGCCTTTATTGCCCTATACATTACGGAATATTTGTCATCCTTGTTTCTCACAGCTTTTATTGCGCCGTTAGGACATACATTTGCACACATTCCGCAGCCGCGGCAGTAATTTTCAAGAGAAATGTTTTGCTTGATGACAAGAACTTTTTCTGCTTTGTTTTTTGATGTAATAGAATTAGCTTTTCTAAGCTCAACCGCAGGAGAAATAGCACCAAAGGAGCAGGCTGCAGTACATTTTCCGCATCCGATACATTTGGATTCATCATATTCAATTATCCAGGGCAAGTCCCCTTTATGAAGTTCGCTAATTCTTACTGCTGCCATCTTTCCACCGTTAAATCATCCCTAACAATAACCGTTTCATGCTCATTTGGATAAATATCTTCCTCAAAATTCCTGTCGGGCATCAAATCATTTATCCCCTCAACTTCCGAAGTCATAATAACCGTATCTTCGTCTCTTCCGATTACAATCGGACGTAATTTCTTGGAATCACAAACGCAAATCAAATCCTTATCAGGTGTTACGCCCAAAAACGTGTTCGGCCCGTTTATTTCCAAATTCGCAAGCGAAGCCTTGATTCTTAAGAGGATTTCACTGTCTTGCCTTTTGATTATCTCATCATAACTCAATGGCGTAATTGTATGTTTGAAGTACCTTAGCGGCCACTTTAAAATCTTGTGTATATAATGCAAGGTATACAAAAGACATTGAGAGTCTGATTCAAACCCCATATACCCCTTATACAAATTCATTTGATAATCGCGATTCTTTTCATAGAACGTATTTTCGCCGTTAACCAGCCCTGTATATCCCTCCAGAAAGAAAGGGTGAGCAGCATATCTTACAATATCATAATTAGTGTTCTGCCTGCACTGCGCTGTTATAATGCTGGATGTCAAATCTTTATTACCTTCCCAGAGGTTAAAATATGTTCCGATATCTTTCGGACTTCCGATTTCTTTCAGCGTAAGCGTGTCCGGCCAGAAAGAATAAATAAACCCGGAGCCTGACTCTTCCAGAACCTTTCTTATTTTTATGGAAGTATCAATAAGCAGTTCTTCTTTTTCTTCCTTTGTTGCGTGCCTAAAGCTTTTCGGGTACTGCACGACCTCAAACATATAATTAGGCATCGCCTCAATTTTAAGCCCTCTTTGGTGTTTAATATCAGGCGACCACTGCATTACCCTGGTAAAGCCGATTTCTCTTAAAATATCCTCAGCAAGCCTCGTTCCTTCAACTGTTGCAGCCATAGAAAGCAGAGGAAGCTCCTTATAATTTTCGAATATCCCTCCCAAATCCTGCATTATAAATGCAAATCCGGAATCATCATGGCCTTCCTGCTGGCTCCTCATTAGTTTCAAAGCATAAGAAGGATGCAGCTTTTTCTTTGATTTTATTGCCCCAATTCTACACATAATTTAGATTGTAGCGCTTTTTTAGAATAGCGTCAAGTTTTAGTTGTTATCTTATATATAATGTGTTATCATATATAAGCGGAGAGTATTAATATGCAACAAAATATATTACGTAGTTCAAATATTACAAAGATTTATCTTATTTATGTAAACCCACAAAATGCAAGAAAACGTGAAATGGTTACGTTGCGTTTTATGGATAATAAAGAATGCTATTTTGTAGGTAAATATATTCCTAATTTCATAAAGCCTAAAAAGAAAACCCCTGCTGAAATTCAAGTATTCACCGTAGATGGGGTTTACAAAACAAATATAAATATTATTGATTCCAATGTTTCGTTGGATGAAGTGCTTTACATAGTCTCAATTCCGCAGAAGTGGGATTTTATTCAACTTAGAAAAAGCACGAGAAAAGAAGTTGCACTTCCGTTTTCGATAAAATTCAACGATGGATTTGAAATAAATGGAAACACCTATGATCTTGCGACCGGAGGAATTTCTTTCTGGTCAAAAGAACGTTTATCAAGCATTTATCAAAAACTTTCGTGTATTTTAACACTAAAACTGCCAAATGATACTATTATAAACTTTGCGGAAGGTCAGCTTACAACAGAAGCTAAATTTGTTAGAGAAAAAGAAGATTTTGATAATCACCCCGGAGAAAAGCTGTATGTATTCAGATTTGTAACGCTTTCTCTTGACGATGAAGTGGTTTTAAAGAACTTTTTAATCAAACTCTAAGTTTGACTTTGTAAAAAAAAGAGCTAATAATATTATATACATAGTGAAGGTATTTAAATGAAATTAATAAACAGACTCAAAGTATTTGAACAAAAATATGTTTTTTTGAGGTGGGCGACCGGAGCAGAATACGGAAAGGTTGTCTATGTCGGTGATGATTACATTGAGTTTAATATTATTGACATAGATACAATGGAATACCGCGAGACAACTATTATTAATTCTGCACTGATTCTGGAGGCTATCTTTGGTGGTCCTGATATTGCAAGAATTGTAGCAGAAATCTCTTCTATGCTTTCCGATTCTTAGATTTGTAATATAATTATTATAATGGTTACAAAAGCAATAACAGCATCAACAATAGGAATTAACTCTTATAAGATAGAAGTTGAGGTGGATGTTGTCAATTCACTTCCAAATATCAATATTGTAGGCCTGCCCGATAGCGCAGTAAATGAAGCCCGAGAAAGAGTACGCTCTGCTATAAAAAATTCAGGCTTTTCTTTTCCTCTCGGACGAGTAATTGTAAACTTAGCTCCTGCGGACTTAAAAAAAGAAGGTACAAACTTTGACCTTCCGATTGCTGTCGGTATTTTAAAAGAGGAAGGTATTAATATTCCGGATGATTCGGAGACGGCCTTTTTGGGTGAATTATCTCTGGACGGTTCATTAAGATACATAAACGGTGTCCTTCCGCTTGTAAGCGGACTAAAGGAGGCCGGCATAAAGACCGTTTTTGTACCTTATGAAAACGCAAAAGAAGCTGCGCTTGTACAAGGTATTACGGTCTATGGTGCAAAGCATCTTGGAGATATTGTAAATCATTATACGGAAGCTCCCTTGCAGGCAACAGTTGTTGATATTAATGATTATTTAAACAAATCCATGGATATAGATTATCCGTTTGATTTTAAAGATGTAAAAGGCCAGCAGAAAGCAAAAAAGGCACTTGAAATTGCAGCAGCAGGAGGACATAATATTTTAATGTCCGGCTCTCCCGGTTCCGGAAAAACTCTTATGGCAAAATGCTTAGCCTCAATTCTGCCTCCGCTTGAACTTAAAGAAGCATTGGAGCTTACAAAAATATACAGTATAAGCGGACTTCTAGATCCCAAAGAGCCTCTTATGACAAAGCGTCCATATCGTGCAGTTCATCATACTGCCTCACAAAACGGAATTATAGGCGGCGGCTCAAACCCCAAACCGGGAGAGATAACACTCGCTCATAGAGGCGTTTTATTTCTTGATGAGATGGTTGAATTCCCGAGAAGCGTCTTAGAAGTTCTCCGTCAGCCGCTTGAAGACGGTGAGGTTGCTATCTCAAGAGCTAAAACTTCAGTAAAATATCCGGCGAAATTCATGCTTGTTGGAGCAATGAACCCTTGCCCCTGCGGATTTTTAGGCGATAAAGAAAAACAGTGCACGTGCGCTGAATACCAGATAAAAAGATACCGCTCAAGGCTCTCAGGCCCTCTGCTCGATAGAATTGATTTAATCATAAATGTACCAAGGCTTACGACAGAAGAGCTTATTAATACAAAAGCAGAGGCGGAACCGTCATACAAAATTAGAGAACGAGTTATAACAGCGAGGAAAATTCAAGCTGAAAGATATAAAAATGACGGAATACTGACAAATTCGGAACTTAGCACCAAACAAATTAAGAAATACTGCATGCTTGACGCGCAGTCAGAAGACTTTATGAAAACTGCTGCACAAAAATACCAGTTATCCGGGAGAAAATATAACAGGATGTTGAAACTTGCAAGAACTATAGCTGACCTAAATTCCAGCGAAAACATAAAGCTTGAACATCTTATGCAGGCCTTTCAATACAGAGTTGATATGATTTAAAAAATTTGATACAATCAAGACATAAAAAGTTTCCATAATAAGAGAAAGGGTTTTTATATGATGAAAAAGAATGGCTTTACAATGGCAGAAGTGTTAATTACGATGGGCATACTAGGCGTAATAGCAGCCATGACACTTCCGGCTCTTATGACTAACATTAACGGCAGTACCTGGATGTCAGGCCTTAAAAACAGTTTAAGCGTTGTTAACAATGGTTTTGCACAAATGATGGCTATAGAAAACGCCGACAATCTCGATGATACAAAGCTTTGGGGAGAAGTGATAACTCAAAATGTAACATCAGCAAATGACGATGTAAAAAACGAACTGGCAAAATATTTTAAAATAGATAAAATGTCAAGCGGCGTACCAGCAAGTGCTCCGGTATATACCTTACAGATGGCGCAATCTAGCGCACTTAATAGTACAGTAAGATTCTATCTTGCAAACTCATCAACAATGAACATCGCTTTTTACACATCATCTTTAAACAACAAATGTAATGAAATCAAGACAAATGGCGGAAACATGTGTGAAAGATATGCTGATATTTATATTGATGTTAACGGCGATAAAAGACCTAATGTTTTTGGAAACGATATTTTCAGATTTTACCTCTCTAGAGAAGGAAAGCTCTATCCATACGGCGGCGATGATGTCAATCTTTATGACAACAATGCTCCCAAGTGGAACAGCGAGCAGGGATGCCAGGGCAAGTCTCCAACAACAGACGGTTTAGCCTGCACTGCCAGGGCACTGGAACAAGATAAAATTGAGTATCAATAAAAATTAATTAAGGAGGTCAAAAAGACCTCCTTTTAACTTATATTTAATTGTAAATTTTAATTAAAATTGAAATATAAAGTGTTCACAACTCACAACAAAACGTGTATTATAGTTATATGATAAACTTAGAGGATTTATATTCGGAGGTTCCGCCAACAAAACTTAGAAATATTGATGAAAAGTTTCGTCCGGCGCAGACTTCTCCTTTTTGGTTATGGGTTGCAGACAGATTTTTCTACGGTATGCTGGAAAACCGTTTTTATGCTTTCCGCTATAAAGGTGCTGAAAATTTTTATAAAAAAGACCTTGACACCCCAATAATACTATTCGCACCTCACAGCAACTGGTGGGATGGAATTGTCGGATACAATATCTGCAACAGAATCTACAAAAAAGAAATTCGTCTTATGGTAGAAGAGCTTAACCGTTTTCCGCTTTTAAGCAAAGGAGGAGCCTTTAATGTAAATAAAAAGTCGGCTCAAGCCTCTATGGAAGCCTTAAAATATTCTGTTGAAGCTTTAGGTGACTTGAACAACATTTTATATATTTTCCCTCAAGGTATTATTAAACCGCCAAATTACAGACCAATAGAATTTCAGTCTGGTCTTGCCTATATAGCAGAAAAAGCTGCAAAAAAATATGGAAAAATTGCGCTTATGCCTGTTGCAGTAAATTACATGTTTTTACGCGATAACAGACCGGAAGTTCTTGTCGAGATGGGAGAAATTATTGAGCTGCATGGAGAAAAAACTAACAGAAAAGAGTTTGCTGATATGCTTGCACACAAACTTCAAGCCCTGTGTGACAAACAATTTGATGACATTAGCCACGGACATCTAAAAGGATATGACACACTCTTTCAAAGAAAATTAAAATGGTACAGAAGAATTGAACAAAGACTAAAGAAAATAGAAGTAAAAGGCTCCGGAGTATAAACCGAGCCCTTTATTTTTGTTATAAAAAATTATAATAAAAAACGAGATTAGAAATAATCTCGTTTTTATTTTATATCATATAAGAATTAGTTTTCATAAGCCCATCTTGCAGCAGCACCATTTGGAACAACATACCCGCCTCTTAACCTTACACCAAACTGGTCTTTGATTACACGGTTTTTACTTGCACACTGCGTTGTAGCATTTGCAGCAGTAGAATCCTTCCCTGATGTAGGCCCTAGAGTATTTCCTGAACAATTTGAAAGGATATTAGGTCCTTTTTCTCCGTTAGTATCATACAGAACCGGCAGACCATAAACAAGACCGTCTTGTTGAACAGTTGCAGAATTACCAGTCATGTATAGATTAGTCGGGAAAGATATTGCAGAGCCGTCTCTAAAGAATACAGTATAATTACCTTGTACTACTGCAGGCGCACTGCCTTTACCTTCAGGAAGCTTCCCTGTGCCGGATTTTGAATAATCTACAGAAGTTCTCTTTGCAAGAAGACCATAGATAGACTGGGTATCCGGGCTTGGAGTAGTACCAGATTGTACAGTAACAGAGCCCCAATCAAAACCATCAATAGCCTGATTCATTTGAGCAGCTTCTGTCAATGTATTAATACCTTTTTTCAAACCTGTTTTAGCTTGTTGTTCTGCAGTATTTGTCATCAAAGCAGGAAGAGTCATTGTAGCAACAACCCCGATAATAGCTAAGGTAATCAAAACCTCTGCAAGAGTAAAACCATTCTTCTTCATCATAATATTCCTTTCTCTTCTTATATTATCGATTACTTTTTTTTACTTTATACAACTATTTTATCAAACTTCCTGTGCTATGTCAATAATAACTTAACAGGAAATAGAGCTTTTCTACACAAAAAATATATAATATAGTAATACTCACGCTAAGCTAACATTTCAAATTTATCTGCTCTGGTTTTAATCAAAGATATTGCAGCCTGAGAGTTTAAGAAGTTTAACGCACCCATAAAACTCTGTTTATTGCTCAAAGCATTCCTTGCTTCTATCATGTTATTCTGTACAGCAGCCTGAACCTGCTGTTCTCCAATAGCTTTATTTTGAGACTTAACCTGAAAAGCTGCCGGGCGCTCTTTTTGAGCAAAACCAATTTCTGAATCAGTTTTAGCAGAAGGCTCCGGCTTTGTTTGTTCAATTATTTTTGCAAACGGATTATCCTTGCTGGTAAAAGAATCACGAGCTAAGTCCATGACATCCGAGTGAACATCTTCATTCATAGCTCCGGCACGCTCTCTTGCACGCTGAAATATCATTTCTTTTAAGGCATCAGCCTCTTTTCTCGTTACTATTGAATCAAATTTATAGTTATTCATAGCTCGTCCTCTTATATATATTAAAACCTAAATGTAAAGAAAATTGACAATTTTATATATACTTTTTATATAATTGTTACACAACTTAACATTTTCAGTTTTCAGCTCTAAGCTATGTCACCAAGGGATTAACCCTGGATTACTCTATAATATTCTGCATAAATTATACCTCATATTATTTGTAATTTTTCTGATTTTGATGTACAATAGAATTGCTATTTATATTTCGGCTAGTGTAAAATCTTAACAGGAAGGATATAACCGACCTGTTTTCTTTTGCCCCAAACCATCTTATATAATTCCCCTGACAGGCAATTCATTTTGCGAATGGAGTTAATATAATTAAAACTGCAAAAGGGATTTGTATGTCTAGAACAAAGTACAAAAAAAGGGATATAAATACGCTTGTCGTTTGTGCCCAAAAAGGCGATATGAGAGCGCTTGAAGAACTTATCAGGCGTGTACAGAAAAACGTTTTTACTATGTTCAGCTATCTTACGAACAAAAGACAGGATATTGCCGATTTAACTCAAGAGGCTCTTCTAAAGATGGCAAGAGGACTGCCAAAGCTTAAGGAGCCGCAGAAATTCAAACCCTGGCTTAACCAAATTGTCACAAACATTTTTTATGATTACATAAAAAAACATGCCAAAGATAAGCATCTGGATGTTGATAATAACAAGCTTTTAGAAATCAAAGATAAAATCGGATGTGAGCCCGGAGAAAAATGTCTTTTTTCCGAGATGGAAAAGCTTATCAAAGCTGCTCTGTTGAACCTTCCGGAAAATCTGAGAATTGCAATTATTCTTAGGGAATATGAAGGAATGAGTTACAATGACATCTCAAAAATCACAAATACAACGCTCGGAACAGTCAAATCAAGGATTTCACGAGCACGGCTCAAGCTGCAAGAAGAACTTATAGAATTTATTTAGGAGGAGTATTAATGGAAATAACATGCGCTCAAATGGACGTATTATTATCTTTTTATATAGACGGCGACCTTAGCAGGGCACTGAAACTTAAGGTAGAAGAACATCTGAAAAAATGTTCGGCATGCCGTGCTAAATATGAGATTATCAAATCTATGCTGAGTGATTTAAGAAGCTCTTTTGAAGATTCCGAGCTGGAAGAAATGGCAGGGAATGCCGTATCCAGCCAGTATAAAGTATTTCAAAATAATCTCTCGGCTTACGTTGATAATGAACTCAGCCCGGAAGAGAATGTGAAAATTAAAAAATTTACCATAAATAACAGAAATGCACGCAAAGATTTGGAAGATGCTTACAACATAAGAAAACTTATGTGCGATTCTTTTAACAAGACAAAGGCAGATGCAAGGCACGATTTTTCAAAAAGTGTTATGAAGCAGCTTGAACCGTCAGAAGATTACAGCTTTTCTTTTCATCCTGTTTTAAAGGTTGCAATAGCTTTTGTTATGACAGTCTTGATTCTATCCGCAATTATTGTTTTTTCACTTACACTTTAACGTATTGTACTTCTTTCAAGAGCTCTAACGATTTTGGTCGGCAGATTTTCCTTCGGGTTAATTGAGCCGACTAAAATTGTTTTGCACCCCAAAAGTTTTCCTGCAAGAATATCCGTTAATGGTCTGTCCCCGACCATAACAGCGCACTCCGGCTCTATTCCCGCAGATTCAAGGTAAGTACGCATTATCTTCGGGTTGGGCTTGTCCGCATGGCCGATTACCCTGCAAGGAGCCAGCTTTGATACATTCTCTATATAGTCTTTATTTTTGTTATTAGAAATTATTGCAACATTAAAATCTTTTATAAATGTATTAAACCATTCTACTGTCTCAGGAAGAAATGTCGCTGATTTGGAAACCATTGTAGTGCTGTCCAAATCAAACATTACACATTTTACCCCCTGCTCTTTCAGTTCAGCAAAATCAATCTCATAAATATTTTTTAAGTTATAATCAGGTTTTAAAAACATCTATCCCCCTTAGTATTAATCCCCGCAAGAACATTTTTGAGCTTGATTCACACCACCCTTTATCCCGACAGTTCTTGCAAGAGCGTAATGATACTCAACAGGAGCCTTAGTAAGCTTCACCCAGAGTTCATCATTTGTATTTGCAAGCTCTAATTCTTCACCTTTAAGGTTTTTAATCTCCGTAACCTGTGTTATAAATTTTTCAGATGGTGAAATAACCTCAATGTCCTCATTTTTGTTAAATTTATTCTTAGTCTTTATCTTGTAATACTCGCCGTCAAAGTCCCAAAATTCGCACAAAAAGTCCGCTCCGGCAAGCCCTTTTGAAAT
This sequence comes from Candidatus Gastranaerophilales bacterium, assembly GCA_944323265.1. Lineage (GTDB taxonomy): Bacteria > Cyanobacteriota > Vampirovibrionia > Gastranaerophilales > Gastranaerophilaceae > CAG-196. Next base: position 9,570 of record CALURX010000004.1, on the reverse strand, counting down.
ATCATAGCTATAACCGTCTTTTGGGTATCCGCCGCCGAGATAAAAACCTGTAGTATAGCCTCTGTTTCCGACTTTCAGAAGTTCTTCAAAATACGGCTCCATATCAGCGTCAGGATTCTTAAGCACAGCATCAATTGCTTCCCTGTATGCTTTTGCCGTTGCTGATACATAATAAAGACTCTTTGTTCGGCCTTCAACCTTAAAAGAATCAATGCCCGCTTCAATCATTCCCCTAAGATGTTTAACCAGACATAAATCCTTTGTACTCAATATATGCGTGCCTTTTTCATTTTCAGCAATTTCCCAATACTGCCCGGGGCGGGTTTCTTCAACGAGTTTATAGCTCCATCTGCATGGCTGCGAACAATTTCCCGAGTTGGCTTTTCTTTCTCCGCCTGTCATATAATCGCTTAAAAGGCATCTACCTGAAAACGAAACGCATTGCGCACCATGGATAAAGCATTCCAGCTCCATCTCCGGCACTTTTTGCTTAATTTCCGCAACATCGCTTATAGGGAGTTCACGCGCAAGTATAGCTCTTGTTGCGCCCATATCCTGCCAGAAGCGAACTGCCTCGTAATTTAGAATATTTGCCTGCGTACTCACGTGAATATCTACATTCGGCATATATTTTTTAGCAAGTCTCATAATTCCGACATCGCTTATAATAAGCGCGTCCGGGTTTGATTCCGTAAATTTGTCCATGCAGGCTTCAAGCTGTTTTATATCATTATTAAATGCAAAAATATTCAGAGTTAAATACGCTTTTGCGCCCATTTGGTGTGCAGTATCTATAGCGTATTTAAGATTTTCGAGCGTAATCAACTCGCCTTTTCTCATCGCACGCAGACTGAAATCAACAACACCGAGGTATACAGCATCTGCGCCATATTTAATTGCGTATTTTAATTTTTCAACATTGCCAGCAGGCATCAAAAGTTCGGGTTTAATCATAAAATGATTTTATCATAAATATTATGTCTTATAAAAACATAATATTTATTATTTCTACTTTTAAATAGTCATAATTTGAGTTTGCTATTGTTTTGCACTCCGGCAATAAGATTTGAGCCTTAACGGAATGAGCCAATAATATTTGCGAGAGAACAACAGAGGCAAGCATTGTTTGAGCGTAAGCGAGTTTGCTTGCCTTAGCTCGAGCAGTTTATATTATTGAGCGAATGAAGTTCTGGCTCAAGAGTTTCTTTGCGCCGCGTTTCTTTGCGGTCAAAGAAATGCGGCATATAATTTAAATTCAAATTTTCTCTAACATGTCCTTTTCTTTCTCTTTTCTTGCGAATAAAAAGAGAAAGAAAAGAACGAAAAGAAAGAGAAAATCCGCAAATGTTTTCTACGCCCTTCGGGCGTAGGATTAAATGGCTGTTGCAGGCAAGCCTGCACCCTTGTGCTCGCTATCGCGGCTTCGCCGCACGCTCGCAAGAAAGAGGCTATTGAAAGGTAGAAATAATAAATATTATGTCAGAGATTGACCTCAATCTCAAACTTCCTACCCCAGGGATAAGAGTATGAAATTGCCGAATAATCATGAAAAACTCCCGAAAGCTCTTCTTCATAAGGTTTCATCAATTTCTTAATATCACAAGGAGATTCAATCATACCCCGAACATTTGCCTGATAAGCCCAGTCATCTAAAAAACGAATCATCTGAAGCTTTATAAAAGCTTTCTCATCATATTTTTTTGCGTTCCATCTTACCTTCACCATTGCAAGAAGGCTTCCAAGCGTATTTGCGCTGGTATTCCAGCCTGCGTACCCATAAAAATCGGCTAAGTTCAAATTTTTAAAAACTTCTCTTACAAATCTATTATCCGCACCATTTGCAAACCTTACATCAGCAACACAATAGGGCTTATCCTGAGGGGTAAAAATTCCGGAAAAAGGTTTGGTATTCCACCCCATAACAAGCTCACCCTGCTTCTCTATAAAATTATTTACAACAAGTATAATATCAGCATCGTCCTTTGATTCTGCAAGTCTAAACCCTCCAAGTTTCAGCTGCCCCATAACGGATTGTTCGATTGAAACATCTTCATAATTAGAAACACAACTTTTAAACTCCGGCTCTGTAAAGTCAGGGTATATTTTAACCTCTTTTTGAATTGCCCGAGCAAGTAAAGTCAATGGAATCTCGTCGGCACCGGTCTTTGTCTTTCCCCCCAAAGCCTCCAGATCACGAGCTTCCTCTACATTAAAGCCTCTTTCCGCGCAATCATCCTTAGAAAAAATTAATGTATCAAAAACCCCTTCCTTTTGCCACTCCAGATAAATTTTATTTATCTCAAAATTTCTCTTTCTCGTACTCAGATAATCTTCCAGAATCTCATCCGGAATTCCGTCATTTATTCCTGAGTATGAATAGGCAAAAATCTTTTTACCCCAATCCTTCCAATACTCTTTTTCCTCTTCATTGTAATTATTATTAGAGATTCGCATTATGCTTGAAAAAGCGTAAACTTTTTTATCTCTAAGAATTGGTTTCAATCTTTCAATCCGGCTCTTGAGTTCCTCAAAAGATTCACTCCCGCGTCTGGAAGGAATCAGCCCGCCATAACATATAGTATCCAGAGATAAAATCATTGCATCTGATTCTGAATGTCCCTCCAGCCAGCTTAAAATTCCTTCTATATTTGCAATTTTATTTAAGTCACCTAAAAACTCTCTTGGAGGAATAAGAAGCTCAATATCTCTATCTATTGCACATATATCTTTTGCAAGATTATAACATACCGGCCTGTTATCTATAGGAACAAAAACTATTTTCATTATTTAATATTATTCTTATTCAAACTTGCCTTCAAGCCTCTTGCCAAATCGTGGCGTCCGCTCTTTTCATAGATTGCAGTCATTGATTCCAAAAACTTCAAATTATCAATATTCGGATTAGACTGGTTGACAGGCGCTGTGTTTACAGGTGTGGTATTTTTTCTTACGGCCTGTTGAACAGCAGTCTGTGCCTGTCTTGGCTGCGGAGCCGGCTGCGGCGCTGGCTGGCTTATTGTTTGTACATTTTGATTATACCCAGGGTTTACATAGTTTCTTAATCTTGGGTTATGAATATGTTCCTGCTCTTCATAAGGATTTCTGTTTTCTCTCTGATAAGCGTTCAACCCATAATTAACAGTCGTAAACGGTTTTTCTACATTAACATAAGAACTTCCGATAGGCTGCGGGCCTCTGTACATTTCAATTTCTCTGTCATTCAAGCTCTGGCTCAAACCAATTTTCATATCAGGTTCTTTGCGTTTGAATAGTCTGATTACTGCAAATGCAAGAAGTCCTACAAGACCAAATGAAAATACCTTGTTTGCGGTATCAGAAACAGTATCTTCATCCATATTTTCTCTTAAGCTTCCGACAGCAGAAGAATTTTTGAGTTTGTTAAACAAATCAGAAGTCTTAGCTTCACCCATATCTTCTTTATAGATAGGAGCATAGCTGTCTACAGGATCGCTCAATTTTAACTGCTGGGTCTGAGGTTTTGCAGGAACAGCAGGTGCTAAAGAATCAAAAGACACGCTTGTTCCCTGAGCATTTTCTGCCTGAAAGAAAATACTAACACCGTTTCCGGCAGGTTCAACCATAACAGTATCAACATTTGATACGTTATTATAAACAGTATTCAAAGTCTTTGATGCGCGGATATCTTTCAATGTCAGTGTAACCTTATTCGGTGCCTGAACTTCTTTCTTCACATCAACGGCCTTATCTGCAACAAGAACTATATTATATGTATCCTTCACAGGTACAATCTCTATTGTTTGCAAAACATTATCTTCTGCCATTACAGACAGCATTGATAAAAACATTGTAAAAAACAACAATACTCGTTTCATAGATTAATCTCTCTCCCTTGATAATAGTGTACCCGATTGTCATGCCAGCGCCATCAATCAAGAGATTAGAATTTGGGATAATTCGCATAGACCATCTGGTCTAGATGAAAATCGTTTGCTTATATGAGCCTAAAAAATCAATAATCTGGTATTAATTTAATTAGATGGATAGTTACTGGTTTATAGTTTTATATATGGCGCTCGCCCCACTGGTTATACTGCTTGCCTTAGTATTACTTTATTTGACTATGAAGTCTAAAGCAAAACAGCCTGTTAAAATTTCGGTCATAATATTACTATCTGCAGTAATCTTTCAGGCAGTTCCATACTACTATACCATATCTGCCCAGCAAAATTCTTCATACGCTATTGAGAAACTTGAATATGCTGCAAAATTTACCTTAATCCCTTATCACAAAGGTTTGTTATACAGCGATATTGGCAGCCGTTGTTTTTTGGAAAAAGACGGCAAAAACGCTTTAAAATATTTTGAAAAGGCTCAAAGATACGGCAATTTTTATAATGACAATTTTGCCCCACTACATTTCTTATATCTTGCAAATAATCAAGAAGATAAAGCACTTGACATTGCACTTAAAGTCGGCAGCACGTATCAAGCAGGTGTAAGTTACATTCTCAAGAATGATTATCCTAATGCACTTTTAATGCTAGACAAATATATCAAAACTTATGGAGAATCTATTAATGCTTGCAAAACTCGCGCAATAATATACAAAAACCTAAATGAAAATGAACTGGCGCAAAAGGATTACAAAAAGGCTATAGAGCTTGCCAAGGCAAACAACTGCAAAGAGAGAATCGCAGATATCGACAGGGATTTCAAGAACTATAAAACTTCAATCTCTGATTATTACAAAAAATTATCCGCACAATATGGGTTTTAACCGCAATTTTTTGCTATAAATTCCGCAAAATCAAAAACCCTGTATTTACCAAAAGAAAACAGATTCAATGCGGCTTCACACCCGAGACAAGAGGTTAGAACGATTTTCGCACCGGAATTTATAATATTATTGTGTTTGGTGCTGAAAACTTTTGACATAATTTTATATTCATTGACCTTTGACACACCGTTTAAGCCGCAGCACTCATCAAAGCCTTCCATCTGAACGTATTCAAGATTTTCAGTATTATTTAAAATCCATTCAATATCTTCAAAATTATTAATATTGCAAGGCTTATGAAAAGTTACTTTCTGTTTTTTCTTTAATTTGAGTTTTAAATTATTTTCCCTTATGTATTCATAAATATTTTTCACTTTGATTGTATCTAAAGAAGGTGAATGTTTAATATAGTCTTTCAAAGTCTTTTCACAGCTTGCGCAGGTAGTAACAACATCGCTAATTCCCTGCTCATTTAATATTTTCAGAAAACTTTCTTTATATTTATTAAAATTATCCACATCCCCTCTCATTAAGAATGGGATTCCGCAGCATTCAAAATCAGGCGTAATCACCTGAACAGAGCAGGAATTCAGAAGCTTTACAACAGCCCGATTCCCTTTTAGTTTATTTCCGCAGCCGCCAAAATAAACAACTTTCTTTTCAAAATCTTTTCCTTTAATATTCCTCGAAAACAGCCCTAAAAGTTTAACACCCAGCCCAAAAACAAACACTCGCTGAATAAATGAAATAAACTTTTTTATCGGGTGTTTTTTGAAGTATTCTGCCTTTGCGCTTACAATAATATCAACTACATCAATATCACTAGGGCAGAACTTTGAGCAGGCACCGCATTTTAGACACAAATCCAAATAGCGGTTTATTTTTGGTGACATCTTCAAATCACCTTTGATAAGCCCCCTGAGCATTATAAACTGGCCCCGCGATACAGTACAGTCATTCCCCGTCACCTTGTATATCGGGCAAACAGACTGACACAGACCGCATTTTGAGCAAGAATGAATTTTGTCTTCATATTCAGCCAGCTTTTTCATAATTAATATATTAAAGCAAATAATTTTTGTAGTAAAATATTGTAAAAAGGAGTGTGAAATATGACCGCCGTAATTCAACAATCACAAACCGACAGACTTTCTGCACTAAGAACTATCGATTCTGAAATTGAAACATTAAAAAGATTAAAGGATTCTATTGATTCTGAAAGTCTTACAAGAGCTCTTGATTATATGCAAAATTCTAAAGGCAGAATCATAATTACAGGTATCGGAAAGTCCGGTCATATCGCACAAAAAATAGCCGCATCACTTGCCTCAACCGGTACACCGTCATTCTTTGTTCACCCTGCGGAAGCAAGCCATGGGGATCTTGGTATGATAACAGAAGATGACGTTGTCATTGCAATTTCTAACAGCGGTGAATCTAAAGAATTGATTGATATTCTGAACTATTGCAAAAGATTCGGTATAAGATTAATTGCAATTACCAAAAATCCGGAAAGCTCACTCGGGAAAGCCTGTGATGTTGTGTTGAGGCTTCCTGATAATGGCGAAGCCTGTCCGCTCGGACTTGCTCCGACAAGTTCTACAACCGCAACACTCGTACTCGGCGACATTCTAACTGTCGGAATGATTGAAAGAAAAGGTTTTTCTAAAGAAGATTTTAATGACAGACACCCCGGCGGGAAATTGGGCGCAATTCTTAAACACGTTTCTGATTTAATGCACACAGGACAAGACATGCCGATACTTGATGAAAATTCTAATATGCAGGCTGTTCTGCTTGAAATGACATCCAAACGGCTCGGATGCGTCGGGTTTATTAACCAGATGGGCGAATTAACAGGAATGCTGACAGACGGAGACTTAAGAAGATGTCTTTCTCCTAAAATTCTTGATGAGAAAGCAATAAATCTTATGACTAAAAACCCAAAAACAATATCTCCGAATGCAATGACAGCAGAAGCGCTGAAAATTATGCATGACAAAAAAATTACAAACCTTTTTGTAGTAGAAGGCAAAAAGCCTGTAGGTGTAATCCATATCCATGACTTACTGAACAATGGAGTTGCCTGATGGATATCAACACGGAAAAGCGTTTTGCAGCAGGACTTTCCATAAGCTCAAATGCCGTTTTAATACTTTTCAAAATAATTATCGGTCATATTTCTGGCAGCATAAGTATTATATCAGAAGCGATTCATTCTCTGTCAGATTTTCTGGCCTCTGTTCTGACATTCTTTGCCGTAAGCCGTTCTGCGGAGCCTGCAGACAAAGAGCACCCCTTCGGGCACGGAAAATATGAAGATATGTCCGGGTTTATTGAAGGCGGATTAATTATATTTGCAGGGATTTATATTATATTTGAGGCATCGAAAAAATTAATCTTCGGCTACTCAATGGAAGCAGAATCAATGCTCGGGATTTATGTTATGGGGTTTGCCGTTCTAACTAATTTTCTTGTAAGCAGATATCTGTTCTACGTTGCAAAGAAATCCGACTCGGTATCGCTTCTTGCAGATGCAGAGCACCTAAGTACCGATATTTATTCATCCCTCGGGGTTTTAGTCGGGTTGATTCTAATAAAAATCACAGGCATAACTCTACTCGACCCAATTATTGCGATAATTGTTGCTTTAATTATATTAAAAGCAGGTTTTTCTATCTCTAAAGAGACCCTAAACAATCTTCTTGACGGCTCTTTGCCGAATGAAGACATTCAAATTGTCGAACAAATTCTGGAAGAAAATACGGTAATCAAAGGTTACAGGGATATAAAAGGACGTAAATCAGGACAGTACAAAGAAATTGAACTCACAATCTTTTTCAATCCTGATATGAAAATAAGCTGTTGCCACAACATTTGCGACCAGATAGAAAATGAAGTAAAATCCAAGTTGGGTAATGTGACTATAACAATACACGCAGAACCACAAATGTAACATATTGTATATATACCCCTTGCATAATCAAAAAAAACGAGTTAAACTGATAATAGAGGTTAACTATGAGTTCAATATCATCAATCGATACTTCCATTTACTCCGGCTTATTGGAAAGCATGCAGGCAACGAGCGGCAGAAATGCTCCTGAGGCTGCTACAACCAGAACCTATGACAGCTCAGATGTTTCAAGTTCGCAGGTTGATTTAAGCAATTATTATTCAAATATACGTCCGGAAGACTTGCTAACTGATGTCGGAGATAATGTCGTACAATCCGCTCAAGCTCTTGATAATGCAATGGTTTCCGCTTTAGAAAATGGGTATTCAGTACAAGATGCCTGCAATATCAAGATGGCACAAACAGCTTATCAAGCCAATTGCGCTGTATTTAACGCAGTTAACGAAATGTCAACTTTTGAAATAGCTATTTGATAAACAGAAACATTTCATTGTAAAAGCGCAATATAAATATAATAATCAAGAGCAAAAGTATAAGCATAATGCCCTGCGGTGATTTCCAATCAAAATGGGCATGTATACCTTGTACTCTTTTGCTGTATGTATCAAGGAAATGTACAAGATAAAATACATTGAATAAAACTATATAGTAGGGATTAATCTCCAGAGCCGCTTCGTAAACTCGTTCTGTGTATTTTTGAATAATTCTGAGAACTCTGTAAGTAAGAGCAATATAGATTATGCATTGCAATACAGCAAAAAGAAGTAAGTATGCAGGATTTTTATAGAAAAAGAATATATAAAATCCGCCATTTACTGCAAGCAGAAGAAAAAGCCAATTCAATTTCAGACCGTCTTTGGGTTTAGAAACCAAAGTATTTACGGCCTTACCGTTAATAAAAAACCATATAGTTGAAAAGAAACCTAAAGTCAGAATATCAATTGCCAAAAACGGACCCAGTTCTGTAAACTTAATCCCCGGCAAATCAGGCTCTTTAAATAAAGAGCCGCAGTGACTGCAGCGAATTGCATCATCTGTAATAATATTTCCGCAAAACGGACAAGAAATTTCCTCTGACATTACGCCCCTCTTTTCACATATCATATCATACTATATTATCTTAGCGCAATAGTCTGATATGGGACATTTGTCGCACATTGGTTTTATTGGTTTACAGACGTTCTGACCATGTGTTACAAGAAGCGTATTAATATCAATCCAATATTTCACAGGGAGTTTCTCTCTTAGCGCAAATTCTGTCTCTTCCGGGGTTTTTGTCTTTACATACCCGAGCCGGTTAAAAATCCTATGAACGTGAACATCAACACAAATCGCAGGTTTATTAAACCCTTGTGATAAAACCAGATTTGCAGTTTTTCTCCCTACTCCCTTAAATTTCGTGAGTTCCTCAATTTCATCAGGAACCTTGCCGCCTAATTCTTCGTCTATTTGGCGGGAAAGTTCAATAATTTGTTTTGCTTTATTTTCATAGAACCCAACCGGATAAATGGCTTTAGCCAAATCCTCCGCCTTTACCATTTTCATTTCTGCAGGATTTTTTGCAAGCTCAAGCATTCTTAATGTCGCAGGATAAGTCGTCCTGTCATTTGTTCTGAGGCTCAAAATACAGGCAACCAAAACAAGATAAGGTTCTTTAAATGAATCCATTAAATGCACAAAGTCGCTCTTAGGCTGATCAGCTTGCTTTAGTTTGGCAACAATTTTATCTATATTACATTCAGTTTTAGCCTGCATTTTATATACTCCTTACAATATCCTATACTAAGCATAAAATAACTACAACCGGATAATATATTCCCTCTCCTAACAGGCACTAATGTCCAAATAAAAAAAACATACAACAATTGTTTTACATCTATATACCAATTTAAGC
>CALURX010000003.1 GCA_944323265.1 Candidatus Gastranaerophilales bacterium | reverse complement strand
AATGTTCCGCAAAATGAACCTCAACCAGCTACCAGATGGAATGGGTTATTTTCCGAATTAATTAACAATGCAGATATAAAGAGTATGATTGCCCTATACTCTGAATGTACAACGGAGAAGCTCAATAATAAAGGGAATTTTATGACCGCCGTCAAAGAAGCTCAAAAAACTGCTTCTGACAACTTATATGCAGAACTCTATCAGAAACTCGGTATCGCTGAAACCGTTGCAGTTCCTGCATAAAAGCACTCATATGTTTAAATGGGTATAAACTTCATACCATGCAAGGTAATAAAATCGCTTCAAGGGCTTCCTAGTGGGCTTAGATTGAGGATTTCTGTTTGTGATAGAATGAGAATAAGGAGTTGACATGAAAAAGACTGAAAAAGACATTAAGACATCCATTAAACTGTTTGAAGATTTTAAGGTTAGGACATCGTGGGATAGAGAGAAAGAAACTTGGTGGTTTTCGGTTGTTGATATTATCAACATTTTAACTGAAAGCAAAGACCCTACTGCTTATTGGAGAAAATTGAAACAACGTCTTAAAGCAGAAGGAAATGAAACCGTGACAAATTGTCACGGTTTGAAAATGAAAGCACCTGACGGCAAAATGAGATTAACCGATGTTCTTGATACAGAAGGTGTTTTGCGCTTAGTTCAGTCTATTCCAAGCCCCAAAGCTGAACCTTTCAAGTTGTGGTTAGCAAAAGTCGGTAGAGAAAGACTTGATGAAATTCAAGACCCAGAAATTGCGATTAACAGAGCATTACAATATTATTTAGCTAAGGGATATTCTCCGGAATGGGTAAACCAACGCTTAAAATCCATTGAAATCAGAAAAGCATTAACTGATGAATGGAAAAGAAGCGGTGTTGCAGATAATCAATACGGCATTCTTACGGATATATTAACGCAGGAATGGTCTGGCATGAAAACTCGTGAATATAAAAATTTTAAGGGTTTAAAGAAGGAAAGTCTTAGAGATAACATGTCAAATATGGAACTTGTTTTAAATATGCTTGCAGAAGTATCAACAACAGAAATCTCGAAGCAAAGAAATCCTAAAACTTTAGATGAGAATAAATCTGTAGCTAAACAAGGTGGAAGCGTTGCTAAAGAAGCACGCAAACAAATTGAATTACAGACAGGAAAGCCTGTTATTACTGATGAAAATTTCTTGTCACAGAGCAGAAAACCAAGGCAGATAGAGAATAAGCAATGAGAAAAGTCATACAAATAGCACTTGGCATTCTATTAGCAATAATCTTAATTCCAGTTCTCGGATTTTTGGGAGAGTTGTTGTTGCTTGCTTTTCTAAATATCGGTGCAATGCTTACGCATTAATACTATCTTGCTTATATAACTTGTGTTTACTTACATTCTATCTTGCAACGAAACGATTTTAATGTTGCAGGAAGAAATGTAGATGAATAAGAAAGCTGAAGCGATAAAGAACAGAAAAGATATTGAGAAGATTGAACAATACTTGAAATTACATAACAAAAGAGATTATGTAATATGGGTACTTGGAATGAACTCCGGTTTACGAGTTTCGGATATTGTAGGGTTAAATGTTTCGGATGTTGTTAATAAAACCCATATTACAATCGTTGAGAAAAAGACCCAGAAATTGAAAAGTTTTTACATTAACGACAAATTAAAACGAGTTTTGAAAGATTTTACAAAGGGTAAAAAAACTTGAAGAACCTTTATTTCTCGGCAAGCAAGGTAAGCGATTAGACAGGTCACAGGTCTACAGGTTCATTGTCAGAGCTTGTAAAGAAAACGGAATAACCGCCCACGTTTCAACTCATACGATGCGAAAATCTTTCGGTTATCATCACTATCAGAAATTTAAAGACCCTATTGTGTTGCAGAAAATATTTAATCATTCAAGTCAGAGAATAACTCTCATGTACATTGGGGTTGAACAGGACGAAATAGATTTCAGTTACAAAAATTTTGAACTTTAAAAGTTCTTAATACTTAAACTGCCCCAGAATGTAGTGCCCCATTTTGTACCATATTGGGGCAAACTCTGAAAACGACTGATATAAAAGAGTCCTAGCATATACAGAACAGAGAAATATTATTAAATTGCAACAAAATGAGGGCTGTTTACGGTTTGACAAAAGCCTGTGTTTTGCGTATATTTGCTACCATAGGGTAAATTGTATCAATATGGTACAAAATGGGGTAAAATTAAGAAAGGCGGATATGACATTAACACAAGATTTTCTTGATAAATACACCGAGTTTGAAACATTTATTAAAAACCGAAATAATGTAGGGAAATTTGAAAAATCCGATATTTTGAATGATAAAGTTCTGAAACGAAACCGTAATCTTTGGGAATTTTACAGAAATCTGAGAAACTTATTAACGCATGAACCTGAGGTTCGTAATGGAAATTATGTAATTCTTACGCAAAAGCTATATGATGATTTTTCTAGGGATGTAGATAGAATAATGCACCCTAAAACTGCTTTAAACATTGCAGTTAAAGAAAGCAGTATTTATAAAGTTAAGCAGGGAGAAATAATATCTAATGTTATAGAAACAATGTTAGAGAAAAATTATACCTGTACCCCGATTGTAGATAATACCGAAAAATTAATAGGAGTTTTTTCTTCACATTCTTTAATGCTGTATTTTAACAAGTATAAAGACGGAATTGTAGAAGAACCACAAAAAGCGACAATTGCAGATTTAATAGAGTTTTGTAGTCTTGATGAGAATAAGGAAATTGAATATAAGTTTGTTGCCAAAACCTGTGATGAATATTATATAAAAGATTTGTTTAAAAAATCGCTTGTTGATAAAAAACGGCTTGAAGCTCTGTTTGTAACTGAAAACGGTCACAGTAGTGAAAAACTGCTTGGTATTATTACTCATTGGGATTTAGATAAATAAGGAGAAAATTTGAATATGGCTGAACAGATTTTAGAACCTGATAAATATACTATTGAATTGATTAATGATTCTTTGTGCGTAAAAGATAGCAATAATAAACTTGTTGCTCAATTCCCTAATAATGAGGATATAAAAGATTGTCATTTTAGGTATTATGGCAATAACACTATTGTTGCTTATGAACTTCAATATGATATGTATGAACGAAACTTCAAACTCTTAAACATCCATGGCAATGTAATTTCTCCGTCAAAATCTTACCATAATATGAAACTTGTTCAGGATACGGATATATTTTTGTGCTTGCATTCTGTTGAAAATAAGAAAGCTTTTAACGGATGGGTGGATGTATATGACGTAATTAACTGTCAAGGTGAGATTTTACTTGAAAATATCCTAAAGGTTGAAAGTCAGCCTGCTGAAAATCAGTATTATGAACAATTACCGATTCATTACTTTGATATATCAGAAGTTGATGTCACAAAATTTCTTGATGGTGATTGGGATGATAGCAAGATTAAGGTACTTGATATTGAAACTTTACAAGAATTAAAAAGGAGTTAAATGATGACCAAGCAAATTAAAATCCGAGTATATCCTGACGGAAGAATTGAGTCAGAAACTGTAGGTATCAAGGGTAAATCCTGTTTGAACTATATCAAGGAAGTTGAACAATTAACAGGTGCAAAGACTGTTTACTCTGAATTTACGGAAGAATATCATCAGCAGGAAGTACACAATGACACGTATAATGAGGGGTATCAGCAGGGTGGATATTAGGATTAATTCATACATACCTATAACTACCGCCGAAGGACCAAATACAAGGTTTTGTATCTGGGTTCAAGGGTGTTCTTTGCATTGCAAAGGGTGTGCTAATTCTGCAATGTGGGGTAAGAATGGCGGTACTGTTTACAAGGTGGAAGAGTTAATTGATTTAATCAAATCCTACAAAGACAAGATAGAAGGAATAACCTTTCTCGGTGGTGAACCTCTGGAACAAATAGAAGCAGTTACAGAAATCAGTAAGGCAGTTCAAGAAATCGGGCTGTCTGTTGTTGTTTTTACAGGCTACAAATACAGTGAATTAACCGGCATGGAAATGTTTAAAGAACTCACAAAGTATATTGATGTCCTTATTGACGGCAGATACGAAGAAGAAAAACAGGATTTTAGCCGTCCTTGGGTAGGTTCAAGCAACCAGAATTATTATTTCTTCTCTGATAAGTATGATGAAAGCATTATCACGAAGTACAAGAACAAGATTGAAGTAAGAATAGATAAGAATAACAATATTTCTCTTAACGGAATGGGAAATTTTAAGGAAGTTTTAGAAGCAATGAGGTAAGGAATGGCACAAACAGCAACATTAGAAGGATTGAAAAAGACTGAACAACACTTAACTAACCTATTTAAGGCTAGGTTTTCTTTCGTCTACATTCCAACATGGGAAGAAATCAGAATTGTAGACCTTATCACTAAAATTGCTAATAATGTCAAAACTATTAAAACTAAGCGAGATGTGTTTATCTGGAGTTCAACGGAAGGTTTAAAAAAGAACCTAAAAGACGGACAGGAAAGCGTAAATAACGGAAATGAGCCGATTGACGCTCTTAATTTCATAGATAATTACAACAATCCTGCTATCCTGATACTAAAGGACATTCACCCATTACTTGGTTTGAATAACAGAAATGCAGATTATAACCTTATTAGAAAAATCCGTGATGTTGCAGGCTCTTTAAAGAATGCAGATGTTTCCAAAAACGTTGTAATCATTGCGCCTTCTCTTGTTCTACCCTTAGAGCTTCAAAAAGATATTACCGTTGTAGATTTTGACCTGCCTACTCTTGATGAAATAAAATCCCTGCTTAATGAAATGATTGAGATGAATGAAAGTTCCGGCATTGTAATTGATTTGAAGGAAGATGAAAAAGAAGTCCTTTGTAAAGCAGCGCAGGGATTGACTTTACAAGAAGCAGAAAACGCTTTTGCAAGAGCTATGGTTAGTAAAGGACAATTAACGATTAAGGAACTGGACGTAATCCTTGATGAAAAATGCCAAGTAATTAAAAAGACAGGAATACTTGAATTTATCAAGTCCGATTTCAATATGAATGATGTCGGAGGCTTGGAAAACCTTAAAAAATGGCTTATTAAGCGCAATAACTCTTGGCTTGGTAAGGCTCAAAAAGATTACAACCTTCCTGCCCCTAAAGGTGTTTTAATAACAGGTGTTCCGGGGTGCGGTAAAAGTTTGACGGCAAAAGCTATGAGTGCATTATGGCAGTTACCTTTGCTAAGGCTTGATGTAGGAAAAATCTTTTCCGGACTTGTAGGAAGCAGTGAAGAAAATATGAGAAAGGCAATCCAGACAGCAGAAGCCGTAGCACCTTCTATCCTTTGGATTGATGAGATTGAAAAAGGATTTGGCGGTAATGGCGGAGAGCGTGACGGCGGAACGGCTACAAGAGTTTTCGGAACATTCCTCACTTGGATGTCGGAAAAAACTAAGCCTGTATTTGTCATTGCTACTGCTAACAACATTAATGCTCTGCCGTCTGAAATGCTACGTAAGGGCAGGTTTGATGAAATCTTTTTTGTTGATTTACCGACAAAAGCTGAACGTAAGGTTATTTTTAAACTTCACCTTGAAAAAAGATTAAAAGGCAGTATTTCTAAAGATTTTGCGGTTACTGACAACCTGTTAAATAAACTTGCAGAGATAACAGAAGGGTTTGTAGGTGCAGAAATTGAGCAGGTTGTAATTTCTGCCCTGTTTGAGGCTTTTTCTGAAAACCGAACTTTAAATGAAGAGGATTTGTATAAGGTTATAAAGAACACTGTACCGCTCTCTACAACACAATCAGAACAAATACTTGCTATCAGAGAATGGGCGAATGAAAGAGCAGTAGCAGCAACCGCCCATGATGAAAGCTACAACTACGTGCCGGAAGAAACACAAGAACAGATTGAACGGAAGAAGAAGGAAAAGAAATCCACAGAAACAGTCAAAAAGGCTCGTGGTGGTAGAACTATTGATTTTTAAAACCTACAGAGGATAAAGATATGCACAATGATAATGTTATATATAGTAAATATTCTACCCTCATACTCAAACAGAGGCGGATTGACGGCATACTAACCTTATATCCTAACCGAATGGAATTTAAAACAATGCAAGGGGCTTTCGTATCTGCTATCAGTCTACTTAATATTAATAGAATGGAAGAATATACTAGATTTCTATTTTTTCACACAGGATTAAAAATCATTTGTAATGATTCTACAGAGTGGAACTTGATTTTAAACAACAGAGAATATTGGTTGCGTATAATAAATAACCAGTTATTAGGATTACACGGAGAAGGAAATACACAAAGTGACAATGCTCTACAACATGCAATGAACCTTATGAACAATGAGTTGTACAATAAAGCAATATGGGAATGGACATGTTTAATAAAAGACAACCAGTATTTAGAAACAGCTTATTTACAAAGAGGAACTGCATATTTTATTATGAGGGATTTTGAAAATGCTAAGCTAGATTGCGAAACAGCTATTAGTATGTTTCCAGACAATCCAGAGAATCACGTTGCATATTTTATTTTAGCACATTGTGCAGATTTACTTAATGCTACAGAAACAGCTCTTTATTATATAGAACAAGCTCTTTTGTTAAAACCAGAAGACCCTTTGTATTATCGAGAAAGTTGTATTATAAATTATAATGCTAAAAATTTTGAACTGGCATATAAACATGTTTTGTCTGCAATACGTCTAGGGTTAGTTGATGATGAAGTATTGCAGTATAAAAATTATTTAGAAACTATACTTAATGCAACTAATTCTAGTTCCAAAGAAAATATGGATACCACGGATAGTAATGACCGACAAGCAGATTTTCCTCAAATGATAGATTTAATGACTTGTACTAAAGATAACATTTTAACTTTAGAAGGTTTTAATGAAGCAAAAGCCCTAGAGTTTATCAGACAAAGAGAGCAGGGAAAAATCTATTATGATATTGACTCCTTTGCTAATGATTTTAACTTGCAACCGCATGAAAGACTTATGATACAGGAAAGGCTTATATTTCCTAGAAAAGCAGTTCCAAAAAGTGGCAGAACTATTGATTTTTAGAAAGTTAAGAAAGGTTATTAGAATTGAGTATATTTGAAATAGTTATGCCAAAAGATAAATTGAATGCACTACTGAAACCGTGTGATAATCGAGATTGGGGTGGATATTATTCTTTAATGATTTATTCGACATTAACTGTTTGTTTACTGTGGATTATTGTCTACAAATTATGTCTTGGAATTATTGCTAGAATTATAAATAATGAAACTCTGTTAAAAAAAGCAAAGATAACATATCAGCAGTCACAAACTGTATTAAACCCACCACCAGACTACTATAATGAATACAGTAAAGGGTTGAAGTGTCTTGATAATAAGCAATATACAGAAGCTGTTAAATATTTTTCAATTATTATTGATGAAGGGTGGGATTTTGCACCAGTACCTATTGACGATATTTATGTGTATAGGGGGATTGCTTATTCAAACTTAGGAATGAATGCGGAAGCCAAAACGGACTTTTGTACTGCAATAAGTATGTATTCCTATGATAATAGTACGGCTCATCTTGAAAGAGGTAAGATTTATTTAAGAGAAAAAAATTACGAATTAGCCATTGAAGATTTTAACAAAGCTATCAAGATGAATTATTCCGAAAATGGAGATGATTTTTTCTTCAGGGGGCTTGCTTATATACAACTCGGTGAAAAGCAGAAAGCTATAAAAGATTTAACAAAAGCTTTACAACTCGCAGGTATATATGACAAAGAAACTCAAGATAAATGCTCCTTTATTTTAAATAAATTGAAGGTTAAGACGGCAAAGACACCTAAAAAGACGGGAACTCATAAAGTTATTAAGGTTAAAACTTGTACAGAAAAAGCGATACTTACTTTAGAAGGATTTAACGAAGAAAAAGCAAAACGTTTTATTCAAGAAAGAGCTAACGGTAAAATGTGGTACGATCTTGACTCTTTTGTAACGGATTTTAATATACAACCTCATGAAATGGTAATGATACAGGATAGGTTAATATTTCCGCCTAAACCTAAAGTAAAAATGGGTAAACGAAAATTAGATATATAGGAGAGGTAATTATGTCGTTAAAATTGAAAATGAAAACAAGTGCCAAAGACATATTAGAAGCTTTGGAAAATATTACAGCTTTAACAGAAGAAGAACAACAGAAGATAATTTGTGACAATATAAAGGAAAAAGTTTCTAATCACCCATCGATGACAATACTCCAAGAAGAAACTTTAGAAGACGGTTCTGTAGTGTTGACAATTAATGTATAGGTGAAAGTCGTAAGAGTGAAAGATTTATTATTTGTAAGAGGTTAAATGTCAAATTTTACTGATAATGATGCAATAATAGCGGCTTACCATAGGCAAGCTAAGGCTAAAAAGCTATCCGGTGATACTCAAGGTGCAATTGATGATTACACTAAAATTATAAAACTTAAACCTAATGATATAGTTTCTAGAATCAATATCGGCAATATATATTATAACCAAAGACAATACGAAAAGGCTCTAGCTATATATAATAAAGTCTTTTCAATTATATCAGACGATGACGATATGATTGAAACTGTTAAAGAAAATAGAGAAAAAATTATTCATCAATATGTTCTTCAACTATTAGAACAAGCAGCTAAAGAGTATGAGAGTAAAAACTACAACAAAGTTTTTAGTCTTACTGATAAAATTTTTACGTTTGATTGTAATAACAAGCAAGCACGCATGACCCACATAAAAACAAAATACTATGAAGTTTTGGGATTTTTTGCCGAAGATGAGACTTTGAAAAACCTTGATATACTTGAAAATGAAGCCATTAATGAAAATAACAGAAACATACTCGGGCAAATTTATGAATTTCGTGGAAATATAGCTTTTGAAAATACTAAGTACAGAGAAGCCCTTAATTATTTCACATTAGCTTTAGAGAAAGGTGATTTATCCAACTATACATCTAATAATCTGTATATAATGAGAGGAAGATGTTATTTCGCATTAAATCAGTACAAAGAGGCTTTATTAGACTATTTAATAGCTTGTAGTAACACTCAAAATGACAGCATAAATATTTATTTGAATCTGATATTTGATGTTTATAGAGAGAATAATGAATTTCCGACCTATTTGTATGATATTGATTTGTGTGAAATAAGTCCTTTTCTCTATGTAGAAAATCTTGAGTATGTTCTTAACCATTTCAGTAAAGACGGAAAATTTGAGTTGGCTATTGAGATAATCTCTACCGTGCTTGATTATAATGAGTACGAAGAAGATTATCATTATTTTCTTAAAGGTAAATTGTATTATGAAAACAAACAATATAAAGAAGCTCTTACAGAATTTAACACTGCCATTGAGTTCAATAGCCAAAACGGCGATTATTTCTATTTTAGAGGTTTAACTTATGTTGCATTAAAGGACACGAAAAATGCTCAAAATGATTTAATTGCAGCCTTAGAATTAACCCCTGATAATCAAGATTATAAATACAACTTAGAATTAATTAACAACCCTAATTTATTAAATCTTAAAATGTGTTCAAAGGAACGATTTGTCCAAATTACGGGCTTGAGCGAAGAACAAGCTGATAAATTTATCAAAGATAGAAACAATGGTAAACAATACTATGATATAGAGTCTTTTGCCTTTGATTTTGAACTACAACCACATGAGAAACTTTTATTGCAAGATAAATTAATCTTTGCACATAAACCTAAAAATAAGCTTGGAAGAAAAATTGATATATAGGAATAGTCAAAATGGCACGGCAAAAGACAGCAGTAAGCGTAAGAGATATAATCATTTTTATCACAACTGTAATAGCAATCATTACAGCGATTTTTAAGTTCCTTGCAGAAGTCAACAGACTGGGGTTATGGAAAGAATTTTTCATTGCAACTGCTGTCCTTGCAGGAAGTAATTATATAGCCTATAATCTCGATAATGGTGATATTTTTCTTATTACATTACTTGTAACATTCATTGCCTATTGTATTTTCTGGAGTTATAAGTTTTCATATAAAAGCACACGTTTAAATGCTTCCTTATGGAAAGAACGTCAATGGTGGTGGACTCTTGACGGTTGGCAGTTTGAGCAGGAAGTTGCAAATGTATTTAGAATGAACGGCTACAATGCAAAAGTAACTAAAGGCTCTGGTGACGGCGGTGTTGATATAATTCTTAGAAAAGACGGCAGAACTTCTATTGTACAGTGCAAGCATTATCAAAGCCCTGTACCCCCTGAACCAATAAGAGCATTATGGGGTTGTAAAGATGATTTTAATGCCGATGAAGTAATTTTAGTGGCTTCTTCCGGTATAACTGATATGGGAGCAAGATTTGTACAAAATAAGCCCAATTTTAAGGTCTTAAACCTCGATGACATAATCATTATGGGTAATAACGCACAGCAAAGAGAACTTAATTTGCTTGACCAACAGTCTTTCTCTACACAAAATAATCAACAGGTAAAAACAGGAAGGAAACTTGATATTTAAGATATGGCAGAAAATGAAGGAAAAGGCGAAGTAAGACGTGTATTAGGACGTTCATTCATTAATTCTGGTAATGAACAATCTGATAATTCTAATATTGAAGAACAACATGTTCAACCAAATACCTCTTCACAAACAGAACAAAACAATAACGGCAATGAAAATCCCTCAAATGATGAGAATTTAGATGATTATATTTCTCAGATTTTAAATACAAATGTACAGAATAACGAATATATTAATGACATTCTTGAAGAAAATATAGAGCCTGATTACCCTCAATATGCGGTATCCGAACAATTTAATACAGCTCCCAACCAAATACAAGGTACTTTACAAACTCCTGATTCGACATCCGACATAATAATGTTTTTAAAGCAACGTATCCAAGCGGTTGTCGGAGTTATCTTTGTTGGATTGATAGTTGCTATTTTAGCGAATCTTGATGAACAATCATCAACAACATATACTCCTAATGTTACTACGGAACAAGAACAACAAACTTATACACATCAAGATAAAGCATATACAGCGACTTCGCAAAATTCCCCTTCTGAAACAAAACCTAAAGATGTAAACGAGGTAAGCAACACTGTAAAGAGCAAGAATATTGATGAATTTAAAAGCCTTTTCTTAAAAACCGTACAAAACAACTGGAAACAAGACCCTAACCAAGGTGAAATTGCTGTAGAAGTAACATTAAACAAAAATGGTTCTATTGCAAGTATTAAATCACTCGATGAAATAAGTACCAATCCTGAACATCCTGACTACAATTTCATACGTGCTAAGAACGCAATCAAAAAAAATGTTTCATGGGGTAGTTTACCAAGTAATTATTCTCCTAATTCTTTAACTTTACAATTACAATTTTCTCTGAACAAGGTAGAAATTATTAATAATCCACGACGTACAAATTATTCAGTTACCAAAGGTGTGGAAAAACAGGAAAATACTCCTAATGTACAGAATAATACCGGTTCAAAGCTTCAAACGACAAAACGAGAAGTACCTAGAAGTACCAAAACTGATTTACAAAAGTCGCAGGATTGGTTCTTTGAATAGAGGGAAGGTGTATGAGAATTAAAATAAAGATATTTATAACCGTTTTAATAATTTCTGTTATCAGCTTGATGAATAAAGCTATAGCTGCGAATTGGATGCCTGTAAAGGCTGATAATGGCAGAGTAGCAGAAATCAATATTAGCAGTTTCAAGAAAAATGGTAGTTTGATTGAATATGAGATTAAACAAAACAGGCTTGATGATGAAATAATTTACAAAATGATTACAGATTATGACAGTAAATCAACTGCCATTTTAACCATGTCAATGTACAACGATGGTAAACAAGTTGGTTTTGAGGATTTTTCTAAACACATTAAGTATAACCGAATTAAAGAAGGAACATTAAATGATTCAGTATATCAAGTTTTACTATTAGCAAAAGAAGCTCCGGCACTTAGTATTGACTCCAAAGTCTGGGATAAATATTTTAATAAATACCAAAGCAAGCTGCAAAGGAATTGGCACCCAAATACAATGCAGTGCAGTCACTATCCGAAAGAAAGGGCTGTTGCTTATGTAACACTCGTTATTGATAAAGATGGAAATATTGTTTACAAAGATTATCAGAATATTACAAACACAGCCTCCAAATATAACAATTTTAATGAAAGACTAGAAAAAGAGATTGAAAAAGCATTTGATAAAATCCCTAAATTTCAACCACTTCCAAAGGAATATAAAGGGGATAAAATCATAGTAATTATAAAGTTTGAATATTCTTATAAAGGTGACGCAAAGAAACAATCCATCAGTTTTAATAATACTGGTATAGGTTATTTAGAATGCGGAAAGAACTACTCGACATTATCAGCCCTCGGACAATTGATAATTTTCCCCCTGAAAATACCTTACTACATATTTGTTGAACCATTTATTAAATAATAAGGATTGTTAAAATGGAAGTATTACTCTTAATAGTTATTGTAGCATTCATTATAACACTTTTATTCATTAGAAATAAACGACTTGAATTTGTTATAAATAACAGCCAGTGCTTAAAACTCATAAAAAGCTGTAACCAGAAACAATGTTTCAGAGATATACAAGAAACAATATGCTATTATAAACAATGCAACTCTAAGAAACAACTGGACAATTTTAATGTAAATTCTTACATGTTATCGCTCATAGAAGATACCCCCAAATATTTTACAAAATTGCTTGAAGATATTAAGTACAATCAAATTAATTTTACAAGGTATGAAGCCGAATATAACCGTCTTCTTATGCCAACACCGTATGATTATGAAAAGTTAACACGAAATTCTATTGTTACAGCAAAAGATTTTAGAAAAATTGAGTATAAAGAGTGCGAAAAGATTAAATTAAAACCTGTTTGTAGTATTTTAGTTAAAGTTAATGCAAGATATGTTAGTCCGCAAGGCAGAAATTCTTATACAAGAACTTTTACATTTAAAACCGGTGATATAGTAAGTTTTTTTAACGATTATACTAATGCACAGAAATACAAGCAATCAAAACAATACCAACGCTCTTTAATGACAGACAAATTAAGATATAAGATTATGAAGCGAGATAATTTCAGGTGTGTAATATGCGGTGCTTCCCAAAAGGACGGAGTAAAATTACATGTCGACCATATTATACCAGTTTCAAAAGGTGGTAAAACTATTGAGTCGAATCTAAGGACATTATGTGATAGATGTAATTTAGGTAAAGATGCTTCTTATGACCCTAATGGAGTTAATTAGTAAATATCAATGGTACTTTGATAAATAATCCTGTTTTATTTATGCTAATATTCTCGTATATATCATTACATATTGGTGGATAATGAAAGCAGACACTATACAAACAGTTGATAATAAATTACACGATTTAAAACGTTTTAAAATAAGGCTCAGATATTTAATTATTAAATTGATAAAGTCACAAGAAATATTCCCTAAGCGGGTAATCAGTAATATTAAAAATTTGGAAAGAACCGAAGATGGAGCTTGGATAGATAATGGAAAAACAACAAATCCAGTAGAAGAATTAGAAATTTGGAGTATTCAGGTAATACCGTCAATTCTGAAAAGAATATCTGACCAAGATAGAAAGTTATACAAACCGTATCTACAAGATATTATTTTTTCAATCTTAAGAAAAGATAATAAATTATTCTTGAAAACTTTAGATGAACATAAACGAGTTTTGTTGAAACAACAGTTATACAATATAAGGATTTATAATACTATTGGATGTAGCTTATTTTCGTCAAAATTTAGAGTGATAGTTCAAAATAAAGATAGTATTCCAATAGAAATTTCTTTTATACCAACAACAACAAAAGATTTAGTACATATTCAATATGAGGACATCTACAATTCTTATAGACCTATATTAGCTGACATTATGTATTATGGTTTGAAAATTCAGTTTAAAATTCCTCAATGTATAAGAAAACAAGTAATTAAATTAGATGGAAAAGAATTTCCTATCGATTCTGATGAAACCGAAAAACTTTTTACCCCTGAATGTTGTATCGCCATAAGGATTTTAAAATTATTTAAACCCTCTTCGTTATCTTATTTTTCATGGGAATACAAAACAGAGGGTAAACCCTGTATTTCTCCATCAGGGGCTATTCCACAAAATATTACTGCATTTTCGTCCACAATTACACAAACTGATTCAAAAATATTACAAAGAGATTACAAATTCTTTTATAATAAATTATTAAGATACAATACAATCAATTATAATAGAGAAAAACAAGTAATAACACCGGTGTTTGTTGCATTGGAAAAATATGAAGAAGCATTAAAAATACCGGCTATTGAATTTGAAAAAACTCTTACCTATATAATTATGGGATTAGAAGCAATATATACAGCAAAAAATGATGACTTAGCATATGCCTTACGTATGAGAATTACAACCTTACTAAACTTAGTTAATTTAAAAGATGAAAAAACCTTAGATATAATAAAATTAGCATACAGTATCAGATGTGATTATGCACA
This sequence comes from Candidatus Gastranaerophilales bacterium, assembly GCA_944323265.1. Classification (GTDB taxonomy): domain Bacteria; phylum Cyanobacteriota; class Vampirovibrionia; order Gastranaerophilales; family Gastranaerophilaceae; genus CAG-196. The sequence continues at coordinate 64,662 of CALURX010000003.1, read as the reverse complement.
TGGGGCAACGAATCGTGAAAGTTTAACTAGAAAACTATTAAAATATTTTAATACCAAAAGAGCTAAGTATGATTGTTTAATCTATTTTTTGAATATACTCAGACTTTCTATAGTTACTGCAATAATCCTTGACGTAGGAAAGAATATTTCTGCAAAAGAAAATGATATTAACATATTTCATAAGTCACTAGATGAAATAATGACAGGGGATAAAAGTACAGCTAATGATATAAAATCAAAACTTTCTAAGTTCAGAGCTTGGTTTTATATGTAAGAATACATCTATGAAAAGTGTACTTTTCGTGGACTGTTTTCTGTTTCCTCAAATCATTAATTTTTCGAGTGGTATTTTCCGCAAGGAAGGTACACAAAACTCACTTAACATTTTATGGACTCTGAATACTTATAAAATGTACTCTTTGCAATATTGCACATACTCATTACATCCTTAACCTTAATCAATCCTTGTGAATAAAGTTCATACGCTCTGATAAAATCTTTCGGAATTTCAGCATTAGGTCTGCCAAACTTAACACCTCTTTGTTTTGCGGATGCAATACCTTCTGATTGCCTTGTTTTAATATTCAGTCTTTCACGTTCAGCAACATAGCCAAGTAATTTAAGAATAATATCAGTAATCAATTTGCCGGTAAGTCCATTCTGATTATCTCTAGTGTTTAAAACCGGCATATCAAGCACTTGTATATCAACCCCCATATTTACAAGGGCTTCCCATTCATTGCATATCTGTTTATAATTCCTGCCAAATCTATCGATAGAATGCACTATAACAAGGTCGCCGGCTCTTAATTGCGCTTTCATTTGCTGATACTTTTCACGACCGACAAAGTTTTTACCCGAAGCCTTTTCAATGATGATTTCATCGACTTTTAATCCTCTAAGGCTGTCTAGTTGCCTATCTTCCTTTTGTTCCCTTGTTGAAACTCTAATGTATGCAAATACTTTACCCATAAATCAATTCACTTTCTTTGCTCTTATGTAATAACCTGTTGTGCAATATTCACTTAAATGGAAGCCATGGTTATAGAAAAATATTTCTCTACCGTTATTTAGGGCTTTTAATGCTCGTTTCCTTAATTCTGCATAAATAGTGTCCCTGTCACTCCCTTGTAAAATAAGTTCTTTTTTATCGCCATACTTGTAATATAGTGAATAAATCTTTGCCATTATCTTTAAATCCTTTTTTATAAAGGGGGATTGAATCCCCCTATGCTACTAACTCATTTTCAATTTGTTTGCTGTCTGAAATTTCCTCAATTCCATATTGATTAATAAATCCATTCCACATGCTGATAAATTCCGGATACGCATACTCACCATTGCATGATATTCTTACATACTCTTCACCGGTGTAGAGCCTTTCAAAAGGTTTATCACCTATGTATTTGTCCAAATCATAGTCATAGTTGCATTCTTCATCACCTACAATAAAGCTTATCTTTAAATCCTCAATCTTTAATGAGCAAGGCTGTTTATCCGATTGCTGTTCTTTAATATCAATAATCATTCCGCCGTTGTTGTTATCCGTCTTTGAGAAGTATCTTTTAATAACCTTCTTATCAAATACATCGGGTATTCTTTTACTATCTTTTCTAAAGTTCTGTTCTTTATAGATAGAATCCTCATCATCAATGATTGTCATAAAGTCTTTAAGTGTTTTAGCCGGATAATAATTATTAGTTATCATTTCAAAGAAGGCTTTAATAAAATGATTGTGCATAACTCTGCCTATACCCCATTGATGATGAACTAATCTTATATTTACTTTACCGTTCCAATATGTCCGCTTAATTAAAAATGCTGTTCTTTGTCCCATTGCTTTATATCCTTTCGTTTAACTGCCTGCTTTGCTGATAGTGTAGGGATAAACCCTACACTATTGAAAATTTTTTGTAAGTTGATTGTTTTATAAAAGCATTATAAAGTTCCAAGTATTTTTTCTTAAATGCTGAAGTGTTGAAGTTATTTCTTACAACTTCTGAAAGCCTGATTGTAAATGTGCCGGCTTGAAGTTCCGATAATTGCTCTTTTTCCATAAGCTCTTTAATCTGATTAACTTTCTCTTCCTTCATTTGAGAAAGCTCTGCAATTTTTTCTTCCCAAGTCTTGATGATTTTAACTTCTTCTTCTACGTTTAAATTTGTTATGATTACTTTTGCCATGTTTGTGTCTCCTTTCGTTGTACTGTCTACATTTTCATGATGTATCGATAACGCGACATTGTCAATATGACCTTTGTTGTTTCGACACAAAATGTTACATTAACGCGACAATGATAGAAAATGTGTTATTATAAAGAAGGAGGTCAATAATATGGCAAATACTAAGAAGAAATCACCCCCTAAATATGAGGTACCGGAAGAAGTTAAACAAAAAGCTCGTGAATTTCTACGAGATTTTATGTTACAACAAAATATCAAGCCTCCTGCATTAGCAATTAAATGCAAGGAAGTTTATGGACGCTCTGACTCTAGGACTAGCATGTTGAATAAAATTAAACGTGCTTCCTTTAAGCTTACAGAAATTATGCAAATAGTTGACTTGTTTGGCTTTGAATTAAGAATTGTGCCTAAAAGTCCAATAGAGGGTCATGAAGATAACACACCAAAGTCTTAAATAAGGAAGATATGCAGAAATAGCCTTTTACAGGAGCTTTGCACCATATTGATTATGGAGTGTTTTTTCCTAAGAACTTGACTTTCCGACAAGAATGTGGCAATTTACCGGCAAAATATTTATTCCCATAAATTATTTATAGGAACAGTATACATGCCATTCTTCCAGTGCATTGTACGCTCACCTGTATATATAACAATCCCTGTAAAAGGTTTATCTTTTGCCATGTTATCTCTAAACCATTCTAAATGCTTAAAGGAATCCAGCTTAATATCGGTGCCGGATTTTACTTCTATACCATAAATAGAATCATCCGTTTCTATAATAAAGTCTATTTCCCGTTTTCTGCTATCTCTATAATGAGATAAAACAACATTTCGTTCCAACTCTACCTGTGGTATTAACTGATTGTATACAAAAGTTTCTGTAAGTTTACCGGATTTATCACTATCTTTATAAACCTCTTTTTCGTTCCAATTTAAAATCGAACACATCAGACCTGTGTCACACATAAAATACTTATCTCTATCATTAGCTGTTTCATAATCTCTGCTAAACCAAGCCGGTACAGAGTCTATTAAATAAACTTTTTCTAACAGGCTTAAATATTCATCTAGTGTAGGTCTTGATATAGCAAGTTCCCTTGATAAATCAGACTTGGTTATAAATTTAGAAGAATATGCGTTAATAATATTAAACAGCATTCTTAACTTTGTTTGCCGTTTTATGTTAGCAATGTATTTTAAATCATGGTCAAGGATTAAGTCTGTATAATCCTCATACCACTCTTTTACGTTTATTTCGTCTTGATGTAATAAGGGCTCTGGAAATCCGCCTTTAAAAGCTATTTCAATAATTTTACGTTTATCATAACCGTTATTATTTATAAATTCCTTGTTCATTAAACGGTTAAAAAATTTAGGTTGTAAGTCTAAAAATTCACCATAAGTAAAGGGTCTTAAGCGAATTTTCTTTGCCCTGCCTGCTAAGGATTCTTTAACAGACGGTAGACTTTGAATATCCGCAGAGCCAGTTATTATATACTGTCCGTACCTTGTATCTGTATCCACAACCTTTTTAATTGCAGTAATAAGTTTAGGTACCCTCTGAATTTCATCAATAATCATGGTTTGCTTGTTATGCTTAATAAAACCATTAGGGTCAGAGTTTGCAACATCTTCTTCATCATCAAGAGTAACGTATTCAAAGTCATTAGGTTTGGCAAGTTCAAATGCAAGAGTCGTTTTACCGCATTGTCTTGCACCGACAAGGACTGTAACTCGTCTGGTTGCAAGCGAAGTTTTAATTTTATCTTCAATCCATCTTTGCTTTACCATGATTGGATTATAGCATTCTTTTACCATTTTGTAAAGTATAAGTGTGTCAAAATGTAAAATATGTATCTGTTATTTTGTAAAATACAAGAGTGCAGTTTTATAAAATACAATACTTAATTTACCCATTTTATAAGCGTTTCGTCTTTATATCCCTTAATCCATACGAACCAAGCATAGGCAATTGCACTGCTGCTGTACGTTTTAAAATCTCCATTTTTAGCACAATTAATCCGACTGCTTGATATATAAATAATCTTAGGCGGATGTTGAGTAAATAGTTCTTTTCTGCTCTGACTTTCAAGGAATAGCACTTTCAAAAACATACAAACCTTTCTGCCTTCATCTACTTTACTCAAAGCATGTTCGACAAATTCCTGTGCGTATTTGTATGGTGGATTAGTGACTATATCACCGTTGTGATAAGGCTGTGTATTAGATAAAAAATCTTCTACACTTCCATAACCTCTATCTATAAGGTCACTTGCTTTACCTAATTTACCTGCTTCATCAAAGACTTGTGCTAAATGTCCTTCACCACAGGCACATTCCCAAATATTATTCAAATCCGGTTCAACTTCTAACAGTAACCTTCCTGCTATAGGGTCAGTTGCATAGTAGTCATTACTTTCTCTTATTCCTCTCGCATGGTTAGTTGCTCCAAGATTAATAAATGTACCTTCTTTCATGTTCTTATCCTTGCTAAATTACATGAAAGAATTTAGTTCACTATTTCCGCTATAAAGAGCAGGACACATTATATATTGTCAAGCACTAAGGGAGTTTGACAATATAAGGGGATTTTATTAACGCCCTTATATAGAAAGATATTTTCTATCAGCGATTTTGGAACGGTATGATACAGAGTTCCGACCATTTCTGGAAATTTTTATGTGTTGGCAAATACACCTTTAAGTTGATAGAAAAATGCCATAGGAGTATTAATAATACTGGTATACAGCTCTATGAAAAAAGTTCGGTCACAAAACTTTTGGGGGAGTTTTTTATTATTGAAATTAAAGCAGGGCGTGCCCCTGCTTTTGTTTTAACCAAAACCCTAAAGTTGGACGAGAACCACAAGGCAAAGCCTTGTTTTAGGTTCGAGCGCGAGCCGGCAGAGGGCGAAGGCTTGACGGCAAAATGGCAAAGCCATTGCAGGCGGCAACCGTAGACCCATTTAACGCCGGCGAGCAAGACAGTCCAACCTGGGGAGTTTTTATTGACAATAAATATTTGTTCGTTGTAGAATCAGTATATAAATTATTCCCGGATCGTCTAGTGGCAGGACGAAAGATTCTGGCTCTTTTAACGGTGGTTCGAATCCATCTCCGGGAGTTTTTTATTTTGAAATCAATGAGAGAGTTTTATGCAAATTAAAATAATATACATATCGCTTTTACTTTGCTTAGGAATAACTTTTGCTTATGCTGCAGAGGTTGTAATTAACAAAGATTTAAATAGCTTTTTTACAGAAACCCCTCAAAAAACTGCAAATGCAACCTGCTTTATGTATCCGGATAACCAGTATAAATGTGCTTGCAGGTTTTCAACTAATAAAAAAATTTGGGCCTCTGAAGATCCATCCCTCATTCAAGGACTATCCATTGGCATGAAAACCGGGATAATTGAGGAGTGCAGCAAGTAAGAGGTCTCCCTTAACCCAGCTTTCTTTTAAACGTACGTCCGGCAAGGGTTAAAGTTATTGCAGCTATAATTATTAAAGGGATAAGGTTTATTATAACATCTTCTATTCCCATTCCTTTTAAAATTATCCCTCTTGATAGCAGCATAAAGAATCTTACAGGATTAAGCAAGGTTAAGTATTGTAAAAATACCGGCATATCTTCTATAGGAGAAATAAATCCGGATAAAAGTACCGCAGGCATCATAAATGTCATAGCCGACAGAATCGCCTGCTGCTGAGTATTACAAATAGCTGAGATATAAAGTCCTACTCCGACAATTGCCAATAAGGAAATGAATATTGCAATCATAAACAAAAGGAATGAACCTGCAAACGGTATATGGAAAAATATAATTACAATCCCGGTCATAACCATTGTCAGTGCCATTGCTATTATAAGCGGAGGAATTGATTTTCCCAGAAGAATCTCCAGCGAGGACAGAGGACTTACGATAAGCTGGTCAAATGTTCCGAGTTCCCGCTCTCTTGCTATCGACAAAGCCGTTAAAATTAAAGTCGTAACAAGAGAGAGCATTGCAACAATTACTGTCAGAATATACCATTTATATTCTAAATTAGGATTAAACCAGTTACGCACAGAGGCATTTATTCCTGCCCCATTTTTTTGGTTAGAAATCTCTGCCCCATAAGCAGTAATAATTTGTGAGGCATAACCTGACGCAATAGATGCGGAATTTGTTTGTCTGCCGTCAGCAACAACTTGTACACTTGCAGTATTATTAGATTTTATGTTTCGGGAAAAATCATTATTTATCAGCAGTCCTATTTGAACTTTTTGAGTATCCAGTTTCTTTTTAAACTCGGCTTCATTATCGACAAAATAAAAATTTCTAAACCTTGGAGAATGTTCAAACCTTGATATAAGTTCTCGGGATTCAACACTTTGGGCGTGGTCAAGAGTTACGACATCAATATTCTGAACCTCCATCGTCGCAGCATTTGAAAATATTAACAATTGCACGATAGGCAGCCCAATTATTATCCCCTTGGTTTTAGGATCATTCCAGATTGTTATAAATTCTTTTTTCATTAAAGCAAGAACCCTGCGGAAAAAACTTCGAATCATTTAATCACTCACCCGCCTTTCAGCCGCTTCTTTTTTCAAGCGGCCCGATGCGCTTTTCTCTAACCTCAAAGAAGTATTTTTATAAACTGCAGCAAAAAACAACAATCCAAGGAGTGTTAGATATATCCCATTTTCCAGCCTGATACTGTTCACCCCTCCTGCCATAAACTCACTCTCTACAAACGAGACATAGTATCTTGGCGGAAGAATTCTTGTAAGGTACTGAAAGAAAACCGGCATAGAATTTATCGGGAACATTAACCCGGAAAGCATTAGGGCCGGCATAAATCCTACACTCATTGCAACCATACTTGCCAGAAATTGATTTTTAAGCAAGGATGAAATATTTAATCCGATTCCAAGGCAAGTAAAAAGAAAAAGAGCGCTTACAATAAACAAAATAACATAACTTCCCCTGAAAGGTATCTGAAATATTACAACACATAGAAATATATTAAAAATCAGCGATAACATACCTAAAATAAAATAGGGGATGTATTTCCCGAGAACAATATGAATTGCTTTGACTGACGTAGAAAGCATAGCCTCCATAGTTCCTCGCTCCCACTCACGAGCAACAACAAGCGAAGTTAACAAAATTCCGATTAAAGTCATTGTAATTGCAATAGAGCCCGGGAGTATAAAATAATGGCTATTCAAATCGGGATTATACCACGTCCGGACTTCGGCATTAATTATCGGACGCTTTACGGAACCCGCATACTTACTTGTTGTAAGCCAGCTGTTTGCAATAGACATGGCGTAGCTTTGAACATAATTTGCAGTATTAACTTCTGACCCATCAGTAATAATCAGCAAGTCAGCATTTTGTCCTCTTGCAAGTTTTGTTGAAAAATCATTCGGTATTATAACCGCACCCTTGATTTTGGAGCGAATAACCGCCGTTTCAATATCCTTTATATTATCAAAATAAATTGAATTAACATACTTGCTGTGTCCGAAAGACTTTACAAGGGTCGCAACCTCGGGGTTCGGATCATCGTTTTTAATCCCCATGGTTACTTTTACGGAATCAAGATTTATTCCGTACATGTAAATCATAATAGATATAAACGGCAGTACAAAAGCTATAATAATACTGCTTGGGTCACGAAGAATTTGTTTTATCTCTTTTTTTATGAGTGCAAGAAGTATTTTCATTCTTTTTCACTCTCCTTTATCAGTGTTATGAAAGTTTCTTCCATTGTCGGAAGTTCTTCCTCGCCCCTTGCGAGAGAGGGTTTAATTAATCCTAATGCCTTGCGTTTTAATTCCTCCGGCGTACCCAGAGCTATTGTTTCTCCGTGATAGAAAAGACTTATTCTGTCACAGTATTCAGCTTCATCCATAAAGTGGGTTGTAACAAGGATTGTTACTCCCTTTTTCGCAAGAGATGTAATATGATTCCAAAAATCACGGCGAGTAATAACGTCAACGCCTGATGTAGGTTCATCTAAGAACAACACCGGAGGATTGTGTATTAAAGCACAAGCCATTGACAATCGCTGTTTAAGCCCAAGCGGAAGCTCTTCGCTTTTTTGTTCCGCATAATTTTTTAATCCGAAAACTTCTATAATTTCTTGAACTTTAGAAGCTCTGTTTTTGGATGTTATACCATAGGCCGCCGCAAAAAACTCGAGATTCTCTCTGACCTTGAGGCTTCCGTAAAGTGAGAACTTCTGTGCCATATACCCTAAGTTTGAACGCGCCTTTTCCGGATCTTTTGTAATATCAATTCCCATAATCCTTGCAGTTCCTTTTGTCGGTTTTGCAAGCCCGCACATCATTTTGAATGAAGTAGATTTTCCGGCTCCGTTCGGCCCTAAAAGGCCAAAGATTTCGCCTTTTTTTATGCAGAAAGAATTGTTTTTAACCGCATAAAAACTGCCGTATTTTTTCTCCAGATTATCGGCCTCTACAGGGCAAATCAAAGGATTGTTCGTATCAAACTCACTGTTCTTTGTTTTTCGCTCCGCAGAAAGGGGCGTTTTATATTCATAATTTTCAGCAATTTTGGAAGGCTCTTGCTTATATCCTCCCATAAGATCAATAACTTTGTTTTCAAATTCCTGCGGGGTTTCAGCCAAATCATGCGGCTTGCCGTTATAAATAACCTTTCCCTTATCAATAACTACTGCCGTATCAAAACTGTGCGCTTCATCCAGATACGCTGTCGACCATAACACAGTTGTATTAGGGTTTATCATCTCTCGCACCATTCTCATCAAATCCCTGCGTGAAATAGGATCGACCCCGACAGAGGGTTCATCCAGAAGTAAAAATTCAGGGCTGCCGAGAAGTGTGCAAGCCAATCCAAGTTTTTGTTTCATACCGCCTGATAAAGCGCCTGCAAGTCTATCCTGAAACGGAGCTAGAGTGGTAAATTCCAACATTCTGTCAAAGTCGTGCTGAACATTTTTCAAATCCGCATAGAGTGTCAAATTTTCAATAACCGTCAAATCTTCGTAAAGCCCAAACTTTTGAGGCATATAGCCTATGAGCGGAGTTAACTCTTCTTTTTGTGTTACAGGATTAAAACCAAGCGTTAAAATCTCGCCCTCATCAGGAAGCAAAAGTCCGATAATTGTTCTTAAAAGCGTGGTTTTTCCGGCACCGTCTGCGCCTATTAACCCGGTAATTTTACCTTTTTCAATATTTAAAGACAGATTATCAAGAGCGGTGAGTTTCCCAAATGTTTTTGTCAGGTTGTTTATTTCTGCTGTATTCACCCCTTACCCCTCATCGGTTAAATCAACCTTTATCGTTACAGGCATACCCTGACGCAGATATTCATCTATGTCATAAATATAAACTCTTATACGGTAAACAAGATTCGTTCTTATATCAGTTGACTGCACGGTTTTTGGCGTAAATTCAGCAACCGGCGAAATATATCCGACCTGACCTTTGTACATTCTTTTTTCTCCGGTTTTGGGGTTAACCGTATCCGTATATACATTTACCTCCTGACCGTACTTAATATTACCTAAATCGGTTTCATTTACATAAGCCCTTACCCATACAGGTTTTGTTTTAGCCATAGTATATACCGGCTGGCCCTTAGAAACATTTGCTCCCGGCTCCTGAACCCTTATCATTATTATGCCTTCCTCAGGAGCATATACTTTTGTATAATCAAGCTGGTTTTTGGCATAATTTCTTTGTGCAGAAGCAGCCTCGTAATCAGCTTTTGTTCTGTTTTTTGTATTCAAAAGAGTGTCATAATCCTGCTTTGAAATTGTATTGTCTTCAACTAACGGAGCCTGACGTTCAAATTTAGATTCCGCATCAGATTTCAAAGCAAGTGTCCTTTCAACATCTGCCTCTGCCTTTTCCAAATTTGAGACATAATCCTTGTTATCCAGCACAGCAAGCAATTCACCGGGCTTAACAGTATCCCCTTCTTCTTTGAACATTTTTTCTATTTTACCGCTGACTTGAAAACTCAAATCTACCTGACGAATCTCTATATTGCCGTAAAGCGTAAGTTCATTTCCTGCTTTACGGTTTTTAAAATGCAAAAATCCTAAAGTCGCGCCAATAATTAAAACTATTAATATCAAAACGATTGCTTTTTTCTTCATAATTTACCCTCCGATAAATTTACCCCCGACGGCTTTATATAATGTAAAATAATTAACAATCCTCTGCGTTTTAGCCTGTGTATACGCTGCTTGTGAATTTATGAGCCTGTTTTCTTCCGTCAAATATTCAGGCTCTGAAACCACACCGCGGCTAAGCTTATTTTCCGTATTCTGGAAATTCTGCAGTTCATAATTAAGCTGAGATTTTGTATTATCCTCAACCTGCCTGTCATGCTTGATTAGGCAAAGTGCGGTATTCACCTCTTTAACAGCGTCTAAATTTGTTTGATTGTAGTCCTCAAAAAGCTCTTCATACTTTGCTTTTTGGAGTTTCAAATTTGCGACCTTTCGTCCGCCTTTAAAAATGTCCTGCGAAGCCCCTGCTATAATTGCGGCAAGCGAAGATTCCCAGGAGAAGAAAGTTCCGGGAGCAATTGTATTAAATGCCCAGACGCCAACTATATTAAATGTAGGGAAAAATTCTTTTTTAGCAACTCTTACATCAATTTTAGCCTTTTCAAGATTAGCTTCTGAAGCTTTTACATCAGGTCTTGAAAAAATTACATCAGAACTTATCTCATCAGGAATCACTCCCGAGTATTCAAATTTGTCAAAATCTCCAACCTTCATATCTGCGATGTTTGAAGATGAGTTTCCTGTTAAAACGGCAAGCTGCATCATAGCAACTTCACGTTCCTTTTTAAGATTCTCAAGAGTATTCTTTGCTCCCTCTACACTCTTTTTTACAATATTTAATTCGGTTGAGCTTATAACTCCGCGCTCAAATTTTTTCTCGCTTCTATTTAAAATCTCTTCCTGATTTTTTAAATACTCCGATTGTTTTTCTATCAAATCATCATACTGTAAAATATTTGTATAAACAGTTGCAACATCACTCAAAAGCGCAAGGTATACTGCTTTTTCCTGATATTTTGCAGCCTCATAGCTTTTCTTAACAGCCCTTGTTCTATCCCTGTTTTTCAGGAGAAAATCAGCCTCATAGCTTGCTACAAAAGGAAGTATAAAGGCATTATCCTTCAATTGAAAATTATCCAGCTGCGGAACTTTTATTCCCAGATAATTTGCACTTACACTCAAGGACGGCAATTCTCTTCCCAGGGAATACTTTGCCTGCTGCCGGTATTGTTCAACAACATGCGCTGCCTTTTTCAAATCATGGTTATTATTCAATGCCTCTTGGATATAACAGTTCAAATTTTCATCATTAAACCTGCTAAAAAAGCCGAGATTTAACTCATTAACATCCACAGCAAAACAACTCTGCGCGAAAAACAATGAAAATAACATCAGGGATAATTTTTTAAACATCACACCCCTCCTTAATTAATGAGTTAATATAAAGTTTTACATTATCTTTTATAATTTTTATGTCCTCCGCGCAAAACTCCTCTTGCCCGAGCAGCCTAAGAGAAAAAGCCGGAAGAATTCTCGGAGAATTCACCTGAGACAACATAAAAAGAGTTTTAAATATAACAATCCTGTCATCAGCCTCCCGATTCAAGGCTCTTGCAACAACCCTTCTCACATAATCCAACACCGGAGATTTTACAATAAAATCCGGTTTTTGCTGTTCTTTCAACAGCAAAACTATCAAATCCGCAGACACATTTGTATAGAAAAAATCAACAAACCTCTCTGATATAGTTATCAACAAATCAGAACACTCTTCCATACTCATATCTTTCGGATTCCTGTTCAAATCCAGAAAACCTTTTGAATATTCCATCTGCTTTTCAAGTAAATTTTCAATAATCCCTTGATAAAGTTCCTGCTTACCGCCCCAATAATAAGATATCATACAGAGATTCACTCCGGCTTCTTTACAAATATCTCTGATGCTGGTGCCGTCATAACCTTTTCTGGCAAAAAGGGCTGTAGCAGCCTCTAAAATCCTGGTTTTTGAATTTTCATCCTTATTAATTTTCTTAACCATATTCAAATTATAAAACAAACGTTTGATTGTGTCAAATATAAGAAACACATAATTCTTTAAATAAACCCGGCTAGCAAAAATTTTTTTTACAAGTTTTTCTTCCTATATCAGAGAGGAAAAATAAATATGACAAACGTAAACTTCGAATCCACTTACAGAATTAAAATCACACAGGCAGGTGTTAATCCGGCTAAAAAAGCCAAGTTAGCAAAACTCATAAAAACCTATCCAAACGGCATGATAGGCAAAGGAAAAGATGGATATGCCAGAGTATCTATGCCGGAAAGTGAAGATAATAACTTTATTAAAAATCTCAAAAATATCGGATATAAAATTTTCCAGATATTTGAAGACCATAACATCGATAAAAGAGAGCTTGATTATTACATAAAAGAACAGCTTGATACCCGAAATTACAAACAGGTCGGCAAAAACATGAAAAAGATGTCTACCGAAATGAAGTTAAAAAGACGATACGAAAATAACACTATAAAACCCGAAGTAAAAAAAGAACCGGAACCTGCAGAAATAGAAAAGGAAGTTAAAAAGAAAGAGCCGATTATATACCCAAAGGCTCCAAAAATTCCTCAACAGGTTAGTGCAAAAAACAGAATAAGAAACACGGAAGATTATATAAGAATAAAGAATCAATACGGTGAAGAGGCCGCCGAGTTTATATTTTTTGGAACAAAATCATAAAATCAATTAACAGTTAGCGGCGCTTGACAAAATGTTAGGCTTATCTTACAATAAGTTTCAACAGAATTGTTAGGATAACCAAACAAATGACTACTATTAAAAATATCGGCCGGTTTCTTGACCAGCCCAGATTAGTAACCAATTTTGCTCAAATGGTTCCGCCGCTGTTATCGTGTGCAGCGGCAGGAATCGTCCTCAATGATACATTTAATACACCACTCGAGGACAGGCAAAAAAGATTTATCCAAAATGGTCTGACTATGTTCGGAGCGGTAGGTTCTTCTCTTCTTGCACCAAAAATAACTTCTAAATTATTTAAATCCGCTCCGAAGATGGTTAGCCTGAAAGAAATTGAAAAATTAAGCACCAAACACGTTAATGAATTTTTGAGTAAAAACCACATTGATACAAATACGAAAGATATTCTTCACAAAGCCAAAACAGAAATTTTAAGCCTTAATGAAATAAAATCGCTTTCCGAAAACCTTAATACCAATGAGGGTAAGAAGCTTCTGCAAAAACTGATTCCGGAGCCTGACAATATTACATCCAAGGAGATTTTTTCAGAAATCGGACGCTTATCAGTTTTCGGTCTGATACCGGTTGTCGGAGGAATATTAGGCGGGATTTGCGGGGATAGAATCGTGAGCGATAATTACAAAGAAAAAATCCCCAATAAGATAAAAGAGGGGAGTTATCAGTATCTTGCAAACATATTTCTCTGCAATATCGGCGCAGGAGCCGCACTCGGGATTATGGAGAAATCGAATGTTAAATCAAAATCAGCAAGAGCTCTTGGCATGGTTGCAGGAATTATTGCCACAGGAGTTATCGGCGGAAGTGCAATAGCAAACTTGATTGGCAAAAAATTCATCAACAAACTATTCCGGCATAACAGCAATACGCCTGAAAAAACACGCGAGCCGGAGGCGCTTGATATATGTTTGCACTCCGATGATATTGCAACCGTTGCTGTCATGTCAGGCTTAAGGTGGATAGAGCCTACGCTTCCGACTTTATATTCAATATCAGGTTACAGAGCCGGAATGGGGTATCGGGGAAAAGAACACAAAAAACACAAAGCTAAACATCTTTAGGCTTGGTTAAGAAACCCTGTTTGAACGGAACGTCTTTGTTTACAAATCCTGTTCTCACAATATTGCGCCCAAATTTCTTTTCAAGTTTATCAAGACTTTTACCGAGCTTCTCGTTCTTTTCGCGATTTGAATTATCATTAAAAAGCTGGAGCTGTTCTTCATCACAAGTATTGAAATCTTCTAAAACTATTCCAATGCTGCGATATAGAACATTCGGACTGTACATTTTCTCCAGAAGCGGAAACACCGCACGTGAGATTTCAAATTCAAAATCAGTTGAAGACGGCATAGAGACTTTTTCATATAAGGTTATAAAATCTTTTGTTTTAAGTATTAATCCTGCCGTAGAGCACTTACAATTAATTTTACGCAGGCGTGTACAAACATCGTGAACATGGATTGCAAGTTCATTTTTTAAAAAATTCAAATCAGATGAAAATTCCAGAAAAGATTTTGTATCACTTATAGATTTTGGAAGCTCAATTTTGTCTGATATCGGCGACACCATATTACCTGTAAGTTCAGCTTTCATCGCAAGTCCGTTTTTCCCGAGCTTCGCCTTTATCCACCAGTCCGGCTTTTGTACAAAATCCAATGCTGTTCTTACCCCGAGCCCGCGGAGTTTAACGCCCAACCTGCGGCCGATGCCCCAGACCTCTTGTATTTCGGTGTGGTTTAAAAGTCCGTTAATTTTACATTTTCCGACAAGGCAAACATGGTTGCTTCGGTTTTTTGATTTGTCAGATGCAAGCTTTGCAAGAGTTTTGGTGCTGCTTACACCTATTGAAACCGGAATTCCTGCCTCCTCCCAAACTCTCTTTTGCAAAAGCCTTGCAAGTTCATAATAATTCTTTTTATACAGCTTGGTAAGCCCTGTGAAGTCCACAAAAGCCTCATCTATAGAATAAACTTCAACATTCGGACTAAACTCTCTCAAAATCTTCATAACCATGCCGGAGATTTTTGTATAAGCATAGTGATTTGCCGTAATATAAATACACTCGGGAAATTTTTCCACAGCCTGAAAAAGCGGAATCCCCATCGGCACCCCGAGCATTTTTGCCTCTCTTGAGCGTGATATTACACACCCGCGCCCGCCAGATACAACACTTACCGGAAGTCCGTTAAGCTCCGGATTAAGCTTCCGCTCGCAAGAAACAAAAAAACTGTCACAATCTATTAATGCTATGTACTTTTGATTTGACATACACCCTACTCAAAAGAATATTCTACTCTTTTCTCCTTCCAATCATAAACCTTATGTTTAGGAAGAATCTCCATCAACAGGCCTTCCCCGTATCTTTTTACGTACCACCTATGGAAACGCAAAGCACGCTTTATATCCGTGGTTCGAAATTTGTCGACCCGCTTGCCGCCCTTTATCTGAACCATCCTGTATAAAGTTTCCACATCTTCGCCGGTTTGAATATCAAGCATAATAACAGTGTAGCATATTAAAAAAATAAAAACTCTTATCAAAAAGATAAGAGTTGGGATGTAGTTAGTTTTGAGAAAGAATAAAACTATTTATTGAAACCTTATCGGAATGTTTATCATAACCCCGCTTCCGTAATACGGACGATAATAAAAATCATTACAAACCCTCATAGTGTAATCACACCAGTAAGGCCGATACACAAACCCTCCGTATCTTCTCGGAGGCGGAGCATAATGTCTGCGCGGCGGCGGAAGTCGACGAATCCCCGGCCCCGCCCTTAAGACATGCCCTCCGCCATTAGGGGGCGGCACTGCATGAGCAGGTGTTGAAAGAATTGATATTGAAAATAAGCAAAGAAGAGAAAGAAACCTTTTCATACTTGCACCCCCTTTTACTATATAACGATAAATAATAAAAATTGTTCAAAAATTAGGGGCGGCATTTTTTCAAAATGCCGCCCCATAAATAAAACCTGAACTTTTTATTGTTCCAGAATATAGTTCAATAAAGTTCGAACCCCTGCGCCTGTTGCGCCTTTAATAAATTCTTTTTGAGGTTTTTCTAAAAAGGCAGTACCTGCAATATCAATATGCGCCCATTTAACATCTTTCACGAACTTTTGCAGGAAAACACCGGCAGTAGAAGCTCCGCCCCAACGGGAACCGGTATTTTTCATATCCGCAATATCGCTTTTCAGGCTGTCAAAGTATTCTTCCCACAGAGGAAGTTCCCAGAAACGCTCACCGCTTCTTTTTGCAGTATCAATCAGGTTCTTAACCAGAGTTTCATCATTACCCATAATACCGGAAGCCTGCGTTCCCAATGCTACCATACAAGCACCTGTCAGTGTTGCAAGGTCAATTACTTCATCAACACCGAGTTCACAAGCGTAACAAAGTGCGTCTGCAAGTGTCAAGCGGCCTTCTGCGTCAGTATTGTCAACTTCTATTGTTTTACCGTTCTTCGCGGTTAAAATATCACCCGGTTTGTAAGCACTGCATCCGGGCATATTTTCGCATGCCGCAATCAGCCCATGAACTTCTACCTGCGGATGGAATTCTTTTATTATACTCATAACACCAAGAATGCATGCCGCTGCAGACATATCGTCTTTCATTGTGAGCATGGAAGATGGCGGTTTAATATCCAATCCGCCGCTATCAAACGTGATACCTTTACCTATTATGGCAATTCTCTTTTTTGGATTGTCAACCTGGTATCTCATATGGATAAACTTCGGCTCTTGAGAGCTTCCTCTTGCTACAGCAAGAAAAGCACCCATGCCCATTTTTTCACAATCTTCTCTATTATACACCTGAGTTTCTAAACCTAAATCACACGCAATTGCGGCAAGCTCTGTCGGCGTTGCGAACTGCGCCGGTTCATTCGCAAGGTTTCTTGCAAAAGTCATTGCAGCTGCAATTTTTTCCGCCTTATTGACCAAATCTGCATTCGCCTGAACATAAACTTCCTGAACCTTATTGTCTTTCTTTTCTGATTTGTATTTATCAAATGTATAATCAGCAATAAAAGCGCCCATTGCGAATTGTTCCGAATAATCAAAATCAATTCCGTCAAGAGAAAATGCGACTTTTTTAGCCTCCATCTGCATAGCTTTTTTAATAGCTTTTGCCACTGCTTCTCTCATTTTGTCCTGATTAAATTCTGCTCTTTTACCAAGCCCAAGCACAAGAACTTTTTTAAAGACTTCTTTTCCATAAGTAGGAAGAAGATATGTTTCAGAGAACTTGCCTTTAAAATTATCTTGCTCAAGAGCATAGGTATTAGCAAGTTCAACAGAAGTTTTTTCATCTTCAAACATGCTTACGACAAGGATATCGGATTCTATTGCCTTGGCGTTTTCTACAACTTTAATTTCCATAAAAACTCCTTTCTTATTTGTCTATATTGTAAACAAACAGTATAATATTTTAAATACATTAAGCGGATTATAAACAAAGTATTTGACAACAGATTTTGTTTAGATTATTATAGCATTTGTTGACAGCCGGTTAAGGGCGTTTAGCTCAGGGGACAGGAATTGTTTCCAAGGTTTAGCGCAAAATCCGGGCGTTTAGCTCAGTTGGTAGAGCGTCTCCCTTACAAGGAGAGGGTCAGAAGTTCGAGTCTTCTAACGCCCACCATTTAAGAGGGTTTCCAACCCTCTTTTTTAATGTTTATACTTATGTACCCATTATGTACCCATTGTAGCTATTCGTAAAATAATAAACTTATTGTAAAAAAAAGAGAGCTTTGAAAGCTCCCTAAAGTTTTTATAATAAATTGACCGCCATCATTTTTTTATCTTTATTGGAATGTGTATATCTCTCTGTCATTCGTATATCTGCGTGTCCGAGAAGCTCCTGTACTGTCCTTATATCTGCTCCCTTATCAAGTAACCTTGTAGCAAAAGTATGACGACAACAATGCAGCGTAAAATCATCAAGACCAGCAGCTTCAAAAAGACTACCAACAACTCTTTTTAAATCAACATATTTAGTACCTGTTTCTGGATTTGTAAAGACATACTCATTATCACCTTTTACTTTATACATAGCTTTCAAAGCTAATCTCAATTTTTGATTAATGGGTATTTCACGACTTTTACCAGATTTTGAGTTTAATACAGTTATAATTGTAAAATCTTCGTTTATATCAAGCCATTTAAAATTAATCATTTCACCTTTACGCATACCAGAATTAAGAGCAAGTGTTATTAATCTTTTAACACGCTTAAATGGAGCAAAGTTTTTAATTTCACCTTCTCTAGTTTTAACTTTACGAAAAGAATTTAAAGTCTTATATAACTTAATTTCTTCTCTTTTGTTTAAAACTCTTGTTCTGGTATTATCAACTCTAAGCTCTTTAACTTTTTTAACAGGATTTGTATTACATTTTCCGTTATCAATGCCTAGATTAAACATTTTTCGTAATACAGAACGATATTTATTTACGGAAGCTGGAGATAATTTTTTTTCATCAACCAAATAAGTAATAAATCTTTGAATCTTGCTGGGGGTTATTGTACTCACTTTAATATCTTTAAAATAAAACTGTATAACATTTAATATTGCTATGTCTCCATGACTTCTTGTTTTATTTATCAAAGAGTGAGCTTTATATAATTTTACTAATTGAGAAAATTTTGTATCTTCACACTTTGAACGAATACCGCCCAATTCTTGACGGAGTTTAAATCTTTCAGAATCTACAATTGCTTGAGCTTCTGTCCTATTTTTTGCTCCATGACACAAGAATTGTCGCTGAACACCTTGAATTTTTATTTTGCCGTAAAACTTACCATTTTCTTCGGCAATTCCGTTTTTATAATTTCTGCTCATAAGACCGTTGTAGCATCACTTTCCGACTTGTCAAGCCACAATTTCATTTCATTAATTTTCACAAAAATTTTTCCACCTATACACTTGAAGCAAGAGGGGGGAATATCCCCTCTTTTTCTCCAAGAATAAATCGTACTTTCTGGTACTCCCAGATCTGCTGCAAATGCCTTGACCTTCATTAATCCAAACATTTACGCACTAACTCCCAGTGGTTTAGTGTAATAAAAACCTTTTGTGCGTTCAGTAGCATAAGCCATCATGAGCCTACACATACAATGTTGAAGGTGATTATCTTGAGTATCACTAGCCAAGTATGCTATATAATGTATGAGAGCGTGGTTTAGATGCTCTTCCTGCGGTATTAGTCTCCAATTATTAGGAGTATATTTTTCAGCACCTATTTGAAGAATTTTTCCAATCTCAATCAAGGCTTCTGAATGTGAATTACCACCTAATTCTTTAAAATCAATTTCAAGAGCTGCTGTAATTAATAATTGTTTTTCATCTGTTAGCATAAATTTAGCAATACAATTTATCACTTCATCAGCTCCATAAAATATGTTGCTTAAAAATTCTGGGTCAACAAGATGTAACGCAGCAGGGGTTTTACTTTGCTTACCGCCAAATTGATTTGTAATTACTTCGGCTTCTTGTCCAACACCATCAATAACCTTTTTACCGCCTTCGATAACTCCAAATTTGTTATCCCAATTGATTATATCTGCCATAGTTTAACTTCCTTATTCTTAAAATCGTAATCTTCTGCTCTTAAAATCCGAGCCATTCTTGCATTTAACAATGCATCCTCTTCCGTAAACCCCTTAGATTTGTAGGTATCTATAACAGCTTGCCACATTTCCGAGAGAGTGTGTTCACCTACTTTCCCCAGAGTTTTTCTTGCTGTTTTATCACCTATACCTTTACAACCAGAGTAGCCGTCTACAGCATCACCTACAAGAGTTTGATACATAAACCACCAATCAGCTTCGGCTTCGGATATGATTTTACTTTTATCATCACCTTTAATGCTGGCTCTATGAAACTTGCAGGGGACTGTTTTAAAGTCTTTATCTAAGCTCCAAACAACTTTATCTCCCTTGATGATTTTGGTACTTGTAGCTAAGATACCGATTACATCATCTGCTTCAAGGCTAGCTCGCTCATAAACCATATAACCTGCTTCAATCATATATTTACGCAAGTATTTATACAAAATAGGCTTAATGGACTTCCTATTAGCTTTATATGAAGGATTTAAACTTTTTCTAAAATTAGAATCCATATCTGATAAACAGATACATACATTTTGAGCTTTACAGGATAAGCAAATTTCATTAATCATTTCATCTAAATATCTGTTAGCAGCTTCTTTTGAAGCCCAACCAATGTTACGATAAATAAAATCATCTTGTTCAACAGTTGCAACTTCAAAGCTGTCAGCTACCGCTTCTGCTACCTTATATACGACTACATCACCATCAACAATTACTGTTCTTGACATTTGAATCCTTCCAAATAGTTTGCAGCATTACGGAGAGCTTCTGTATTTTCTTTAAACATACCTAAACCCTTGTTACAGTTATTACAGAGTAGCCCTCTTATAACACCTGTATCTTTATCGTGGTCTACATCTAAATACTTGTCATCTGGCAATTTAGTACCACAAATCTTACATCTTCCGCCTTGAGCTTTATATTGTTCAAGGTACTGTTCTGGCGATATTCCGTATTTATATTGCCAATCATAATCTCTACGACACAGTTTACAATGTCTTGTGCGTGGAGCAAAATCCGTTTCTGGGAGTATCCTCCCACATTTAGGGCATTTTCTCATTTTTTTTACTTCATCTTCTAGTTTGTAGGTGTTTTTAAGGCGGAAACGGCACTTTTACCTACAAACTTGTAATATTAACTTTTAGCCGTTCCCTTTATCTACGTGCGTAGCACTAATTTATCCATTTTACAACTGTTTCGCCTTGATAGCCTTTTTCCCATACATACCAAGCGTATGCTAAAGCACTTGAGGGGTAACTTTCAAAATCACCGTTTTTTGCACAAGTTATTCTACTACTTGATACATAAATTACTTTTGGAGGGTATTTTTTAAATAACTTTTTCCTGCTTTTACTTTCAAGAAAGAGTATTTTTAGAAACATACAGACCTTGTTTCCATCTGGCACAATTTCAAGAGCTTTTGTAACAAATTTTTCGGCATATTTGTATGGCGGATTTGTAACAATATCACCTATATAACCGATAATATTTTCATCCAGAAAATCTCTTATGCCATCACCATAACCTCTATTTACAATGTCTGTAGCAAGATTTAATTTTCCTGCTTTTCTGAATACTTCTGCTAAGTGTCCAGCTCCGCAAGCACATTCCCAGATATTATTCAATTCGGGTTCAACTTCTAAAAGAAGCTCTGCTGCTTTTGGCTCTGTTGCATAATAATCATCATTTTCCCTGTCTTCAAGAGCGTGATTACTTGCACCTAAACAAGTAAAAACCGCTCTGTCATTTCCTGTTTTCACTATTTTTTACTCCTAGTGAGTGTCATACCAACTATTCCCAACTTTTGCTTCACCGTCTAGCGGACATCTAAAACCGAGAGCTTCACCAGCTTTTTTAATTGCTTCTACTGCAAGTATTTTGTATTCATCTACAAATTCTGGCTTAACTTCGGCTTGATATTCGTCATGAACATTTAGAACAAAAGCAAAATCATTTCCGTACTGCCAACCTTTATTCAAGCAATCGTCATATAGAATACAAAGTGCTTTTTTCATTACAATTGCACCAGCGGATTGTAAAAGAACATTTAACCCCTTGTATTGTTCTCTGACTTTGAGAGTACGCTTATCAATCCCTTTTAAATAACCTTTTTCTTTAATTTTAGCTTTTACTCCGTTAATTAAAAGGTTGAGCTTCGGTAATCCTTGTAAGAATTTTTTACGGATTTTTTTACCGTCTTCTTTTGTACCACCGACAATAGAACCTATTAATTCATCTCCTCCACCGTAATTGAAGGCATAGATAAACCTTTTAGCTTCTGCTCTTGTTTTAAGCCCTGCCATTTGTTGATTTTTGGTATGAATATCACCATTTAATATTTCATTCGTATAATCAGAATCATTCATATAATGAGCCAGACATCTAAGCTCCAAACCGCTTGCATCGCAGCCAACGAGCTTATATCCTTCTCTTGCTATAAATAATTCTCTGCACTCCTTACCCATAAACCCACCTACGGCAGGCACTTGAGCTAAATTAGGTGAATTATGAGTACATCTGCAAGTTACAGCTCCGATAGTATCTACATGTCCATGTATTGCACCATCTTTGGCAATCATCTTTAACCAAGCATTTTTACCGTCTGCAAGCTGTCCGAGCGTTTTTGTAATCAAGAAGTATTCTTTTAACAGAGGTGCTTCTGCATAATCTAAAGTTTCTAATACTTCTTCATCAATTACTGGTAAACCTGTTTCGGAGTGTTTTACAGGTTTCCAGCCATATTTCCTAATTAATCCGTTAGCAATCATTTGCCGAGAAGACGGATTAAATTCAACCACAGTCTTTTTAGTAAATGGTACTCCTTTAACATAACCTCTTGTTTTATTATTGACTTTTGGAATAAAGACCTCTTCTCTGATTTCATTGGGAAAAGCAAGTCTAATTCTTTTTTCAAGTTCAAGTTTTTGTTTAGTGAGTTTTGCTGCGAGTTCAATAGCTTTTTCTTTGTCAAAGTATATTCCTCTCTGTTCTTGTAAGAAAATTATTTGTGCAAATTTATTTTCAAGATTTATTGTTTCCTCTGGTATGTCATATTTTTGCAATCGTTCATACAAAACCTTAGTAACTGTAACATCTTGCTCACAGTACCTCTGCATATCAACCGACCATTCGAGCCAACAATCATCCTGTTGACAATAATCTCCTTTGTATTCTTGTAATCTGTAGCCAAAAGCAAAAAGAGAATAAGACCCTCTGATTACTTTCTTTTTGCCGTTTTTTAAAACTAAACTGGCTTTATAACGCCCTTTTCTGATATTTATATCATCCATAACCCCTATGTCTGGATAAACGAGCTTTGATACTAACAATGTGTCAAAAATTTTACCTTGAGGTTTAAAACTAGGATAAAACTTTTGAATTACAGGAATATCAAACTTTATAACATTATGTCCGACAATAACATCTGATTGTTCCAGTAATTCTATACCTTCTCTTATAGACATATAGCCATCTTGGTCAGCACAGCTATATGTCTTTTGAGAATCCGTATCGTATATTACAAGAGAGTGAATAGTTGTAGTATCTTCATAAAGCCCATTGGTCTCAATATCAAATATTAGAGCCAATTAATCTTCCTCTTCCATTCCTCGATACCAGCCACAGCGATAACATAATTCCAGCCCTTCTTCAATTACGATAGGATAACCGCATTGGGGGCAATTTTCACCTGTTAGCTCTTCATCTAAAGCTGTATCTTCAAATCTTATGAAATCAATATCAAAATTTGTCATATCGCAACAATCTAAAGTACATTTACCCTTAGTCATAAAAACCTTCCTTTTTACTTTCAATAATTAACGCTTTTATTGATGGCTTTTCAGCACAATTTTTGCAATAATCCGCAGCCATAACGCTTGCTTCATACTCATTTATAGACTTCACTTCTCCGCATTTTGTACATACAAAATATTTTTCAGGTTCTAATGAAGCTGGTTTGATTTTTTGATTAAGTTCATCAAAATAATTCTCATCAAATGTATAAATATTTGTTGACGGTATTGCTATCCCAGTGCCGTCTTTATCATTCCTTCGCACCCACACAGAGATATTCCCTGTGGGTGAAATATAAAAATACAAATAGGGATAACGCCCCATTAGTAATTCTTTTACCTTCTTTTCATACTCTTCTCGAAGAGTTCTCAACTGTTTTTCTAATATTTTCATTTCTTTAAAAATCTCCATCATTGTCATTAACTAAATCTGCAATTGTAAGCTCTCTATCTAACTCAACAAGACGACCTGTGTCTTTGTCATACTTGATTTTAAATGTCTGACCTGCTGCAACACCTGTATATCTGTCTTTAAGGCATCTTAGGGTGGTAGTGTGTCTTTCATTTTCATCCGTAGCTTGTTGATTTCGTTCTAAGCCGAAAACATAGCTAGACCATTGTTTTAGAGCAGCAGCTCCGTATAAATCATCTAAATGCACTCTTCCACCTTCTTCATGTGGCTTTTTGTTGTCTGGCTTACGCAAATGTGAAATCGTAAAGAGAGTAAAATCAAGTTCTCTTGTCAAATTTGCAAGTTCAGAAACAACTTTACGCATATATTGATTTACATTGTTTCCGTCTTCCAGCCCATCCCCAAGAGCTGTAATATGGTCGAGAAAGACATATTTGCAATCCTTACCTTTAACCATATAGCGAATTGTATTTTTGATTGTGTCCAAATCGGTTGTTCCAAAGCTATCATAAATGAATACCCTGTTAGTACCGATTGTTTCATCAAATGCTTTTCGTTTTTGTTCTGGGGTATATTCAGATGTTGGCAGATGAAACTTAATTGAGCTATGCTTACTCATTAAGCCTAATATAGTTTCTCTGGTTTGTTCCTCTAAGTGAATAATACCAATGTTCTGCTTATGATTTATTAGTAAGTCTGCTTCTATTTCCTTGAAAAACTCTGTCTTTCCCATACCTGTGCCAGCACCAAATACAATCATTTCTGATGTTCTAATGCCGTAAGTCAGCTTTGTTAATGTAGGGAACGGATAACTTAATCCGTATGTTACAGGTTTTTCAATTTCTTCCCATAATTCAGAGCCATATACAATGCCGTCTGGGCGGTATTCTAAAGCATTCCAAACTGCTTTATAAAGTTCATCTGTTCTGCCTGCTTTAAGCATTTCATTAGCATCTTTAAGTGGTAAAGACATAATTTTAGCTTTTCCGACAGAAAGAATTGCAGCACATTCTTTAGCTGCTTCTTTGCCAGCTTCATCCATATCAAAGCAGAAAACTACTTCTTCAAACCGCTCCAGCCATTTTAGATTATGCTTTATGGCTAATTTTGCACTATTAGCTCCGTTTGGTATTGAAACAACAGGATAACCATTAACAACTTGTGATACGGATAAACAATCTATTTCACCCTCTGTTATTATCAGCTTCTTGTCATTTCCTCTGAATAGGTGCATACCATAAAGCAATGGTTTAAATTTACCGACAATCCTAAATTCTTTTTCATTAGGATATCTGATTTTCTGAAAAATCGGATTACCGTCTAAATCTCTATAAGTAGCTATTTGGATTTCTCTGTCTTTATCTTTGCCAATATTGTACTTATATCGAGAACAAGTAGATTTGCTCAAAGCTCTACTTTCAATATCCTTTGATACCCCTTTGAGAAAGTCTTTTGGCATTTCTTTTTGCTTCTCTGGAGCAGCACTCACATCACTACAAGAATGGTGAGTACCGCAAGAGAAACAATAAGTAGAGCCATCATCATTAATCATCAAGGCATCACTTGAGCCACAGTCGGCACAAGGTTGGTGTGATAATGTCAATTAATTTTCCTTATTTAATAACTTAATTTCTTCTATCCAAGATTGAGGAATAACTTTGTCAGCATACTTAAATCCGTTACGCTCACACCACTCTCCGTAAGTTGTTTTGGAGATTTTTGAAATACGAGCTTTAGAATTATTGAATACAAATCTAAAATCGTATTCGGGGTGCTGCTTTTGGATTAAAAGCATTTTCATTCTGTCAGAAGTTAAAAACCTTCCTTTGGTTTCAATAATAATTGTGTTTGTAATAGGAAAGTCTGGGGTATATGTATGGTCTTTTTCCACACGATATTTAAGTTTCAAACTTTCATACTTAGGGTCAATCCCACTAGCTCTAAGTTGAGCTGCAATGTCCTTCTCAAGTCCGCTTCGGAAGCCGAGTTTTAATCCGACTTGCTCCGGGGGCAAATGCTTTGCTTTAGCCAATTATGTTTCACTTCCATACTTGTAAGAGTAACTAAAATCTAGTTTCATTTATCCCCTCTAAAAATCAGCTTCTTCATCTTCTTCGTCAGCAGTAATAATTTCTTCATCTTCTGAATATTCATAGCCGTCTTCTTCACCAAAGAAGTCTTCTGCTTTGAATCCGCTATAGTTCTTAACTTCAATAATTTGAACGGCTCTAAGTTTAACAGATACACCTGTTCCCAGATTGCTTGAATATCCTTCAAGCGTAATACCTAGTTTTACTTTTGAGCCCTCACCAAAGTTTACTACGTCTACTGGATTGAGCTTTGAATCAAACACCTGTATTTTTTGTCCGATTTTGCCGTCTTTGATATATGCTTTATTTTTTGTTTTGAGGATATATCTGCCGTCTGGGTCAGGTATTTCTTTAATAATTCTGCCGTTTTCATCTTTTTCTACCTTTATGTAAGGTATGCATGCTGTAATATCGGCTTTTTTATTATTCTTTCTGAACTTTTCAAATTGTTCTTGAATAAGCTCTTCTATTTTTTGGTGCAAAGCTTTGCCTTCTTTTTTATCAATCAAAATATTTAATTGATATAAACCGTCTTTATCGTATGTTGTAGAAGGTTTTGCTACACTTACGAAGCCTGTCACTTCGCCGAGTCCTGTCGAATATTTAATTCTAACTGAATCTTTTGCCATTTTTTAAATCTCCCATTCTGATTTCATGTAATTTTTAATTGCCTTAAATTCGGGTATCATATTGTTGTTATTCCCCGAAAACACCATATTATCGGCTATACCCAATACATCAACATGCGATAATCCATAATGATTTAACATGCATACCAACACCGCAGCTAGTCCTAATAACTGGTCTTCTACCTTTTCTGCTTGCACTCCGTCAATTGCTTTTAATGCACTAAGGGCAACCCTTTGAGGGTTAGTCCTTAGCATTAAATCATAGAGGAGTTCAGCAGTTTTACTTTTAATACTCATTTCTTTTTTTGCTCTTATTTTCTCGTCTTAATTCCTTGAAAAACTGGTCTAAATGCTTTTTTAACCATTTACACTCTGGTTTTTCTTTGCTGGCTTGCATTAAGGCTTTACCCAGTTCTCCGACTTTTGGAACAACTGTGTGATAACCTTTTTTTGCAAGCATTTCCTGTGTGCTTATAAAGCACTCTGTTTCTTTTCTAAACATATTTTTTCTCCTTTTTCTTCTAGTTGAAGAAATACTGACTGTCATACACATCCTCAATATCAAGTCTTCCTTCTGGTGGTAAAGCTGGTAGCTTCACTTCACAGGGTAAATTCTTTTTTATATCGGATAAAAAATTCTGTATGATTGGTTGCTTGTAAATCTCAACAAAAGCTTCTCTTAAAAGCTTTGCTGATAGTTCTGTTTCTGTTGCGTGTACCGCATAACAGTCATGAACACTCATAATACTGTTAATTCCAGCCTGTTTGCATTTATTCAAATAAATCATTAAACAAGCGGCATCAAGACTATGTATTAGATTAGGACAGATACCGTTAGTCTGTTTTCGTCTATCGGCTTTGTCTGTATCAAGATTTACATTTGTCCGAATAATACTGCCATAAAGCTCTGTACGAATAACCTTCTTCTTTTGAGCTTTATATTCTTGCCGTACAATAAGTCCTGCCGGAGTTTTCCACTCAATGTAGTCGCTTTTGGCACTTACTATACTTGCAACTTTTTTAAGATAATTCATACCTTCTATAGCTGCTCCAAGTGTACCTTCAATTGCTCTCCACAAATACTTAGAGAGATATAACGATACCTTGAATAAACTGTCGTTAGGATTATTTCCAATCTCAAAGTGTTTCCAGATGTATTCTAGTGAGTAATTTTCTTGCAAATAATCTGCAATAAATTCTCTGCATGAATACTCACTACCGCCATACGGTAGAACCATTACTGGTCGCTTTGTTAATTTGCGGTCGAAACCTAATTCTAACCACTTTTTAGCAAGTATTTCATTATCTTGCACGGCTTGCAGTCCGTTTTTTAACTTTTTGGCGACTTCTTCATAAATATCAGAAGGTTTGTCACTATTAATTAAATTAACGGCTTTACCGCCTACTTCATCCTTCAACAATGCGGAGTAATGTTGTAAACCATTACAAGTACCATCTAATTGTATTGGGATTTGGGTTTTGAACACATCGGGGTTATGTATGAACTCTGCGTATTCAAAACACCAAGCCAAGAACTGAAACGGCTTATCTGCTTCCGCCCACCCCCTGTTTTCTAAGGGGTTTTTAGCAAACGATAATATTTCAACCTTGTTTTTATTTATCCATTCTATACGCTCGGCGTAGCTTGCTTTGTCAAATCCGAACATATTAGCACCATGTATCAAGAACCATTTGATAGCATCTGGATTACCTTTTATAGCTTTTCCTTCCGCAAATCTTAATAATCCTTTTGCAAGGTCACTTCCCTGTGGTTGTAATAATACAGGAATGGGATAAATCCTTCCTCGAAAGTCCATTTGATACGGGAAATAAATCTTCTCATAATCTTTGAACTGTCGGACAATCCTTAAAACGAGCGATACAAAGATTCTATAAGAGCGTTTCTGCACATTCTTTTTATGAATCTCATACACTTCTCGCTTCCAAGCTTTCTTAACTTCAAGTTCTTCTTCTGTCAAAGTTTCACCTTCAGCTAAGTCCGGAAATGGGAATACTGGTATTGCTTCATCCTCTCTGTCTGGGAGTTCAGCAATAGCGTGTCCTTCTTCCCACAGCGTTTCAACGATTCCCAATACCTTTTGATTTATCTGCCAAGCCGTATTTTGAATATGGTTGATAGCACTATAAACCTCTGGCATGGGTGTATCTGCTAGTTTTTTAAGATATTTTCTGGAATTATTTTTGATAAGTTTGTTTCTCTTGATATAGGGTGAAACATATCCTCCATCAAAAATTCCAGTCCATTCTTTTGGCTCACATACCATCGGTAAAAACTGTGGGTGCAATAATTCAAATTTTTCATTCAAATCATTAATATACTTCAACAGTTTTTCTGATGGCTGAACCTGTTTATGGTGCTTACCTTTTACAAAAAAATCTGTAATCTCAATAAGCCCAGTTGACTCAATAAACAAATGTAAAAGTACCATCCCTGCGTGGATTTTTTCTGAAACAGACCACGTTTCAGTATGAAAATCCAAGCTTTTTGAGAAGACAAAGTTCATTACAGTCTTTATACGATTGCTTTTAGCACCTCGTTTTCTCATATCTGTGAGGATTTTGTTGTAGTAAGCAAGATTTTCTTTCTTGAACTGCCCCATCTTCCACTCGTCTTCTAATCCTTGCCCGATTTCACGGTACATTGATTGAATTGAACGGTTTTTGAATAATCCGTTGAAGATAATTCTGGCAACTACAACAGCGGCGGTATCTGTATATTTGAGTCTTGAAATAACCTCAGCAGCGAGGGTTGAGCGAACAGCTACCCCTTTGCTATAGTTTTTCAGATACTTTTTTATTTCGTCAGTAAAATCAGTAATAATATATGAAATTACTAGATTTGCTGTTTTGGTTCTAGCATAGCTATTGATTTGGATAGCACGCTCTACATCCTTATCAAATCTTGATTTACAATCTATAACAGCAGATTGTTCAAGAGCAAGCTGTTGATTGAGCAATTAGAGCCTTCCCCAGCAGTCATTTAGGACGATATCAAGAAGCATCACGCTTAACCGCTCCGAGCTTGAATTGATGTATACTCGCTCCGTAATTTGTGTGCACAAAGCATTTGTTCACAAACGGATTAACCTTGTACACGAATTCCGATTCTTCACGGTAACACTTGCCGTCACGGTAATGTCCGCATGTCGCACATTTGTATTCTGGAATATCGGGCTTCTCACCGTCCTGTTGTATCGTCCTAGCCTGTAGCAGCATTTGCGCTACCTTCTCTGGTAAATGCCTTTTTAAGAGGTTAAGAACTTTTCCTTGAGTTCTATTCGTATTAACACTCTTCTTTCGTTTTCTTTTCTTCATTTTACTCTCCTTTTTATTGTTTTTCCTATTGTTTACTTTGTTTTTTGGAGTCTTTTCCATTGTTTTCACCTTTCTAATTTCCTTGTGTGTACATTTTAATTTGAAAAACCAAACCGGTCGCTGCTTGACCTTGAACTTTTCATCCACTTTGTTAGAAAAGGGGGGCGACTTTGGAAGTGGAAACAAGTTGTCGCTTGCTTTTAACCCTAATCAACCTTTGTTGATGACTACGCTCTGCCCCTCTTTTCTCAAACCTGTTAAAAACGGGGTTAAGAAGTGATTTGTAATTTGTTTTTCAAATCGATGTTCTGATTATAATACGATTAAATTTTTGTCGCAACTTTTTACTTTAAATTTTGCAAAAGGCTGTATTTATAAGCATTATAGGCAATCCTATTTTGTGATTATCAAAATAGAAATCACAGAAACTATCGCGATCGAGAACAAGCATGCATAAGGGAAAAGAAATAAAACTCGGATAAACCCTTATTATCTAAGGGGTTGAGTATTAGACTGCGGCTTTCAGCACCATATTAACCTTATCAATTTTTTATTAAGATTAGCAGGCTAGATTAGCATTCAGCGTAAATAAATCCTCTTATTCTTATAGCTTTGTAAATATTTTTCTCATAAATTGTTGACAATTAGACAAGTTTATCATCAAAAGTTTACAAAACTATAAAAAGGTATTGCTTTTCTATTTAATTTCCTGTATTATTGTTTTGACAGAAGATAAATTTTCTATAAGGAAGGACTATCATTATGGCAATATTAGAAAGAGATGTACCTACCCTAAACGAAAAGATGAATTTCCAAAGATATATTAATGAGAAGGAATTAACCCAAGCACAAGTTGCAAAAGATTTGGATATATTCCCTCAAATGATTTCACGAGTATTACAAAATAAAGGTAGGGCAAAATTACCACCAGCTTTAAAACTGGCTTTATTAAAAAAATATTCTTACGATGTAGAAACTGATAAAGAGATTAATTATGCTCCACAAGAGAATGTGACACGTATACCATTTTACCCCCTTAGCGAGAATTATTTACCAGAAGATATTGACGATAGCATGTGTATTTACTTTGATACACGATGGTTAAAACATGTTATGCAGGTAGAGCCAGAAAATCTTGTAATGTTTCAAGTAAAAGATCAAGATTTTTTTGATATTTTTCAATATGATTCTTTAAAACCAATTGGTAGAAACGATATTTTAATGATTGACAAGAGCATTAAAACAGCTACAGGCATATCATATTTTTTAGTTAAGCATAAAAATAAATATCTGATAAAATGTCTAAATATTGGTTGGGATGGTGATATTGAAGAAATTGTAGGAACAAATACTATAAAAAACAATATGCCAAAAAGATTAATAAATAGAATCAAGAAATTTGGTAAAAATGATGAAATCATTGGAAAAGTAATTTGGAATAGCAACTCAAAACTAGCTTAGTTTAATTAAATTGAAACAAAAAAGAACTAACATTAATTGTTAGTTCTTTTTATATTAAGCAATTTCTTCTTTTTTAAACTGCATTTCAAACAAAGCTTTATACTTGCCGTTTTCAATTTGCATAAGTTCTTCATGCTTACCGAGTTCCACAAGTTCACCTTCATTTATAACTGCTATTCTATCAGCGTTCTGAATTGTTGACAATCGGTGTGCAATTACAAATACAGTTTTATCTTTCATTAAATTATCTATTGCTTGTTGTACAACTGCTTCTGATTTGTTATCTAATGCAGAGGTAGCTTCATCAAGGATAACAATAGGGGCATTTTTAATAAATGCACGTGCTATAGCAATCCTTTGTTTTTGCCCCCCCGATAATAATACTCCACGCTCTCCTATGTATGTTTCTAGACCGTTCTCCAAGCTATATACAAATTCATCAAGACAAGCATTGTGAACCGCAAGTCGCACTTGCTCCTCTGTAGCTTGCAAATTTCCCATTAAAATATTTTCTCGAATTGTTCCTGCAAATAAAAAATTATCTTGTAACACGATAGAAATATTGTCACGCAAAGAATTTATTTTGTAATCTGCAATATTTATACCATCAATTTTAATCGCACCCTGCTTTACTTTATAGAATCTGGGAATTAAATTTACAATTGTCGATTTGCCTCCACCTGAATTTCCTACAAGAGCTAATGTTTCACCTATATTAACTGTAAAATTAATATTTTTTAGAACAGGAACTCCTTTTTTATATTCAAAACAAACATTTTCAAATATAATATCATTTTTAAAATCAGTTAAAACGATAGAGGATGATTTATCTACAATGTATTCTTTTGCACTAAGATTTTTTACAACTCTTTCTAATGCAAGTAATGAAGTTTGCATACTTTTCATGTTAGTACCAAGACCTTTAATCGGGGTATATAACATAATCAAGGCAGTAACAAAAGATACAAAATTTCCACTTGTAATTGTACCGTTCTGTATCAAATAACTTCCATATGCGATAGCTAATCCTATTCCAATAGATACTATAATATGCATCATAGGAGAAATACTACCTGTTTTGCGTGTTATTTCTATTTTTAGGTTAAATAACCTTTCGAGTTGATGTGCAAATTTTTCTTTCTGAACTTCATACAAATTAAAAGCTTTTACAACTTTACTACCATTATAAGCCTCATTATATGAAGTTATTACAGTTGCATTTTCTGATTCTGACTTATTAGTGACTGATTTTATACGATTTTTCACTTTTGTAAGAGGAACAATAGCTAAACCTAGCATAAAAATTGCAATAATTGATAGTTGCCACGAGTTATAAATTAAAACACCAATTAAAGATATTGAAGAAAAAACTCTTGAAACAATTAGTTTAATACTACCTAGCAACCCTTTACAGGCAGTATCAGCATCATTGTTAAATCTTTTCAGAGCATCACCAGATGTCTTTGTATCAAAATACACCGAACTTTTATGCATTAATTTCTCATACAATGCTTTTTTTAAGTCATTTGTTACCTTATATGTTACCCAATCATTCATATATGTTGAAACATAATTTAAAATCCCTTGTATTGATGTAAACGCAATAATTAGTATAGGAATATACCAAGGAGATTGTGTTGTCTTTTCAACCATAACAATATCCATATATGGTTTTAGGGAAAGTGCAATTACCGCATCTAAACAGCCGATAGGAATTGCCAAGCTAAAAGCTAAAAACGCACGCCCAAAATAGGGTTTTATAAAAGGAAATATTTTTTTATAATTATCTATAGTTTCATTATTTTGTATGATATTCATTTTTTATAATTTCCTCAATCAAATCAACAACTTTTTTAGCAGCATGTCCATCTTCCATACACCCTTTATCTTTCAAAAATTTTTCAACTCTGTTACTATATTTTTTATAATCAAATTTGGTAATTATAGTTGCTAGTTCACTATTATTAGTTGCTACAGAAAAAGGGGTTGTTTCCAATGAATCATATAGACCTCTAGTATTATTGTATTTTTCTATATCAGTGGCAAAAATAAATGCAGGTTTTCGTGTAAGCATAAAATCAAAAATGCAGCTAGAGTAGTCTGTTACTAATGTATCTGCGAGAACTAATAATTCTTGCATATCTGGATAATCCGTTACATTTATAATACTTTTGTCAACAATAAACTGGTCTTTAATTTTAAATAATTGAGGGTGTAATCTTACTAATATTATCCAATGCCCACCGTATTTTTTCATTAAACTGTTTTTTAATGTTTCATAATCTAGTGTATAACAGTTCATATCCTTATCATCTCTAAAAGTTGGAGCATACAGGGCAATTTTACTTGTTGTAGGTATATTGTAAACAGAATAGAGTTTTTCTTTAGCTTTCTGTTGTAATACTGTATTAAAAAAAATATCATTTCTTGCATGTCCTAATCGTAGAACTGTGCCTTTATCCCAAAACATTCGCTTTAAAAAACTATCTTCATATACACTATTGCTAATTAAATAATCTACTTGTTCTGCTTCAATCATATAAGGTTCTAATGTTTCAAATGGCAAAGTTCCTCTATCAATAGTACATTTTTTACCACCAAGAGAACCGTGCCAAGTATTAATATAAATCTGCTCTGCTCTTTTGTATAATCCTTTTTTTACGCATTGTTTTATTCTTTCGTTAGATATCCATATTTTTGCAGTTGCACATTCTTTAAAATATTCTCGGCTTCCTTTATCTATAATCCTTACTTGTTTTGGGAAACTGTCTTTATTTGTTTTTTTATCAACAGCCCAAACAATATCATAAGGCAAATCCCTTTTTAAAATTTCCTCTACAATATATTTTGGATTACAATTATAAGCACCTAAACAAGATTCAAGAATAATTTTATTTTGTTTAATTGGCAAATTTTCATACAAATGCTTGTTGTAATATGGTCTTTTCAATTTTAGTTTCAAACCTAAAATACAAAGTTGTTTATGTCTTCTTGCTACATTTTTTACAGAAAAAATTGTTTCTAACAAACTTAAATTATTGCCCATAATAACTATTCACTCCGTGCTTTCTGTTATAATGCTTATCTAATAGCATTTGAGAAAAATTCATTTCTAATGATGGTAAAAGTAAAGTTTGAAAATTCATCTTTGCAACTTCTTCGGTGACTACTGCATTATGTACAGCTTCTTTTACTGATGTTCCCCAGCTAAATACCCCATGTTGTTTAACTAATACGCTTGGAATGCTTAGTGGATTAAGATTTTTAAATGTTTCAACAATCACTTTCCCTGTATTAGCTTCATAATCTCTTTCAATTTCTTCTTTATTCAAACTTCGTGTACAAGGAATAGAACCGTAAAAATAATCAGCATGTGTTGTTCCTAAACATTCAATCCCTAACCCAGCTTGAGCAAAAGATGTAGCATAGTTTGAATGTGTATGGCATATTCCTTTTATATTACTAAATGCTTTATAAATTTCTAAGTGTGTTGGTGTATCAGATGAAGGTTTATAATTACCTTCTATAATGTTTCCATCTAAATCAACTACTACCATATCTTTAGCCGTCATTTTTTCATATTTTACTCCAGAAGGTTTTATAACAACAAGATTTTTCTCTATTCTTGCTGAAACATTCCCCCAAGTAAAAATTACTAAATTATATTTAACCAAAGCTAAATTTGCTTCCAATACTTCTTGTTTTATTTCTTCAAGCATTCATTAATTCCTTTTTAATACTATAGGTGGATAAAATTCCTTCATTTAATGAAAATTTAGAGTTCCAACCTATATTTTTTAATTTTTTATTATCTAATGTAGAATTAGTGACTTTTGAGCCGCCTAATTTTTCTAATTCACCTTCAACTTCAAATACCAAACCAACATGAGCGATATCTGCTAATATTTTTGCAAAATCCAACAATTTAACATTGCCAGAATCACTTGCAATATTAAAAACATCTGAATTTTTACCTTTAATTAAAATCGTTAATAGTGCATTTACAACATCTGCAACATAACAATATGACCTTTTTTGTTGCCCATCACTTTTTAGTACAATTGCTTCATTATTAAGAGCTTTATTTAAAAATTGAACATCAGCTTTTGAACTATTTAATTTTACAGTAGCACCATAAATATAACCTAATCGAGCAATATTGATATTTGTACCATATTCTTGTATATAACTATGACACAATGTTTCTGCTAATCTTTTACTTTCTGGATAACAAGCTCTGGTTATATTGAAATTTACTAAACCAATATCATCTTCTTTAAAACTATCAACCGATTTATCTTCCCCGTAAACTTCAAGTGTTGACAAGTGTATCATTTTTGCTTGTGTTTGTTGTGCTAAGTTTAAAACATTTAAAGTTCCTTGTATATTAAGATTTATTGTTTCTACTGGTTTTGTTACATAAAGTAATGGATGTGTATTGCTTGCAGTGTGAATAATATAATCTACATCATCAATATTTTGAATTGGATTTATAATATCTTGTACAACAGGAATTAATAATTTGTTATTTATATAACTAATAAAACGGTCTTCATAACTCTTTAAATGAGTAAAAGTAGCATAAATTTTAATATTATAATCTTCTACAATATTCAAATACATTAAAGTATCAATTAAAAAAGAACCTATTAAACCACTTGCCCCTGTTATAAAAAATATTTTATTTTTAAATGCTTTAAAAGTAGGACATAGGATTTTACTTATATCATGTTTATATTTTTGATTATTTATATACATTAATTATCCCTCTTGTTTCAATAATGCTTTAAAAATCTCAATATCTTCTGGTGTTGTAATTTTTATATTTTTTCCAGAGCCTGTTGAAAAATAAATTTTCCAACCAACTTCAGTTACTAATGTGCAGGTTGCAATAGATTCAGTTATTCCTAATTCTTTCGCTTTATTATGTAATTCCACTAACTGTCCAAGAGTTGCTCCTTGCGGTGTTTGAGTTCGTTTTAAATTATCACGAGGAAATGCCTTGTTAGATGTTTCAAAATCATAAGTTTCCATCATCGCTTCATTACAAGGTACAACAACAACAGTAAAACCTTTTGTTTTAATTGAACTTAAACAATCAGAAATAATATCTTTAGATAAATTAGGTCTAATAGCATCATGTATCAGTACGACAGAATCTTTATCATAAATTTCAGCTAAACCCATAATTCCATTTTTTATTGATTCTTGTCCTACACTACCAGCAGGAAAGATGTGTTTTAACTTTGTAATATTGTACTGCTTAGCATAACTTTCTAAAACATTATCCCACCCGTCTAAACAAACCACTGCAATAACATCAATTGCAGGATGTTTTTCAAAACATTCCATTGTATATGCAATAATTGGTTTATCAAAAACAGTCATAAATTGTTTTGGAATTGCTTGTTGCATTCTAGCTCCAACTCCTCCAGCTATTATTAGTGCAATATTAGTCATGCTGCTCTCCTATAATGTAATTAATATTTGTATAAATTTTGTTACTATCTTTAAAAGAAAATGTTTTGTTAATAAAGTCTTCTCTTTCCATCCTCTTTTCATCATCTTTATTATGGATTAATTTTTGGAATTGAGTTATTAGTTCCTCATTTGTACGAGCTTGATATAATAATTTTTCTACTTCATTACCTAGCTTATTACTATTAACACCGTTCTGATTAATAAGATGGAGTAAAGGTTTGTTTGTAGGTAAATATTCCATTAAAAATGAACTACAATCCGTTATCATCAAGTCTGAACTTTGAAATAAACCTAAATAATCTCCTTCTTCAAAAATGACTCCAATTTTTCTCCACTCGTTATAATAATTTTCAACTTCACTTTTATTCATAATATTATTTCTTAATACTCGATGTTTAAATCTAGGATGAGGTCTGAATACCCACGTGGTTTGAGGATTATTTTTTGCTAGCTCCAGTATCAAATTCCCATTTTCTTTAAAAGTCGCTAAATTAAGCCCATTCTTATCAAAAGAATGATGAGGAGCATAAATAACTTTAATTTTATTTTCATCCTTCCATACTTTTGTAGATGTTGAAATAAAGTAATTATCCAATTTAGGATAACCAATAATTACACAATTATGTGAATTATTTTTTCTGTAGCTTTCAAATCTTTCCTTATTAGCTTTGCAATCAATATAATATCTAAATAGTAACCTGTGAAAATCTTGTGTATAATCGGATTTTAAATTTAACAAACTAATTCCATATGGAGTATAGCAAGTTAATGCAAACTTTGAAACCTCTTGCGGCTGATGAATTTTAGGTAAATCCCATGGTTGGTCGTAAAATATTATATCGGGATTAAACTCTCTTAAATCAACATATTTGCCCTTTTTATAAGCAAACTCTGTTTCCATACCCCTAGAACGGAAAAATCTATATGTTTCATCTATATTTTGCCGAGTTTTATCTTTTCCTTTTCTTGTGATTTCTAATATGCTTACAACAACCAAAGGCTCAAACTTTTCATCTTTTTCTAATAACTCATACAACGATTGATAAGACCATTTTTGATTTTCTCTAACCAAAAATAAAACTCTGATTTTTCCTTTTTTGTTTTGAACACGAGTAAGGATTTTCTTATAATTATTCAAACAAAACTTTTCTTGATACTTTGCTATAAAATTTCGTACAACCTTTTTTAAACTCATACTTTATCCTTTATAGCTTTATTAATTATTCGGAAAACTTCTAATCCAAATAATTTGTACCGATAACTATTTAAGCTTTCTTCTCTTTGAAATATACTAATTCCTAACAATTTTATTTCATCAGTTATTGCCCAAAACTCACAATCCCTAATATTTGCATTTTTCTCCTTCAAGAAATTCAAGACATCCAATTTTGCCCTCTTTTTGTCATTAGTAAGCTTTCGTGACCTTGAATTTACCGTAGAATTAGGATTCCTGTAGTAGTAATAATTTATATCCGGAACACTGACAATAGCATTAGCGTAATAAACAGCTTGAATAGTAAATAACTTATCTTCACAGTAACATCCCTCTAACCATACAATATTGTTTTTTTCTAACATACTACGGCGATAAATCTTGTTAGTAGGACAGGGATTTTTGGCTTGATTACCAATATCAATTTTTGATTGCAAAGTATTAGCAACTACTTCTGCTGTAATTTCTAAACGCTTCTTAGTTCTGCCGTTTCCTATCCTTACATTTGTTGCCAATGCTATATCAACATTATGTTTTTTAGCAGCTTTATAAAGTTTTTCGTAATAATTTAAATCAACCCAATCGTCAGAATCAACAAAGCCGATATATTCACCTTTGGCAACTTTCATTCCACTGTTTCTTGCAGCCCCTTGCTTTTGATGTCGTTGATAAATAACTCTTATTCTTGAGTCGTGTTTTGCGAAAATATTTAATATACTTTCAGTATTATCTTCTGAACCGTCATTAACAACAATAATCTCAATCTCTTTAAGAGTTTGTTGGACAAGAGATTTAAGACATTTTTCAAGATAAGCTTCATTGTTATATGTTGGTACAATAACTGACACTTTTGGAGCTTCTATACTATAAGTAACTCCTATTTTCTCTAAATCAGAGTCTAAATCATAATTTTTTATTAATCTTGTACCCATCAAAAACCTTTTCTCATACTTTTCTATACACAATTAACATTGTGTATAGAACACAATAGGAGTAGGGCATTTGACGATTTTAAGTAACAATTATTTTACGATTTTATACATAATTTTTGTATAGAAAAACATTTAATTTTTGTTTGTTTTATAATGGTTCTATACAAATTGGAATTAAAATTCTATACACAATGTTAATATTGTAAAGAACATTTTAGGAGTTTTTATTAATATTATTGGGTTTTAGATTTTTAATTAAAAATATTTATAAATTAAAATTTTTTGTCAATTTTCATGATAGAATGAATTTATAATTTTTTTGTACAGTTTGTTAATTCTGTATTCTTAAATTATGTATTCAAACCACCATTACAAGACGCTTTGAACTATAAAATAAAATTGTTATAACTCTCATCAATTTCTTCTTGTTCGATACCAATATATGTTAGTGTAACCGCAGGACTGGAATGATTAAAAATTTTCTGAAGCATGGCTACATCTTTATATTTCTTGTAGTGATGATACCCAAAAGTCTTTCTTAGCGTATGTGTTCCAAATTTTTCTTCAAGATGAGCTTCATTACAAGCCTGTCTTATTGTGTAATACGCAGTTACTCGCCCTAACCTGTTTTGGAATTTTGTCATAAATAATGGTTCATCAGATTTTCTGCCCTTCGTAAATTCTTCAATCATGGGTTTTAACTTAGCATTTACAGGAAACTTTTTAAACTTACCTGTTTTCTTTTCCGTGAGCTGAATATAGTTTTTCCCTCTAACATCACCGACATTAAGTGCTAAAATATCAGAGATTCTTAATCCACAATTTGTTCCGATTGTGAACATTAACAAATCTCTTGGATTTTTAGCCAAAATCCGCTCTACCCTTTTTAAATCATTTTTGTTTCTAATAGGTTCAACTTTGTTCATTGTAATTTTCTCCTTCCTTTTCTATACATATTCCATATACAGGTCAATGAGAAATTTCCTTCAAAATTTTCAATGACCCCTATATGGAAAGAGGTAGTATAAAATGAATGAAAAAACATATCCACCAATATCAGATAAACTAATTAAATGTTTAGAAAGAGATTTTAAAGATATATTGCCCAGAACATATAAAACAGAATTTGAACTAGGTATATTAATAGGACAACAACAAGTCATAGATAAATTAAAAATAGAAAAACAATATAATGAAGAAAATGTATTAGATAACAAAAAAGATTTATAATTTATAATTTATAAAATTTACATGAATTTATATAAAGAATCATAACCACCATTTTAATAATATTGGTGGTTGTTTTTGTATGTAGTAAATAATAGGAGTGTAAAATATGTGTCCACCAGCAATTATACCAGCCGTTGTTGCGGTTGGAACTATGGCTGCTAGTGCTGCAATTAGTGCTGCAAGTTCTAATAAGTTGGCAAAAGCTCAACAACAGCAAGCTCAAGCTGCTCAAAGGCAACAGGCAGAAACAGTAAATGCCATTAATAATATGAATACAAAAGTACCAAAATCTGTTGAGAAAACGGCAAGTCAATTAAGAGAAAACAAATCAGAAAAAAGAGCAATCAACTCTTTAAGAATACCTCTCAACAAAACAAACACTGGTACTACAGGGATTAACACAGGTGATACAAACCAAACAGGATTAAATATACCTGTATAGGAGATTAGATGGAGAAAGAATTACCCCAAAGGCGAACTCTTGCTTCCGAATACGAAAGTATGAAACAAGACCGACAGCCATATTTAGAAAAAGCAAAACTGGCTGCAAAATATACAATTCCATCACTAATAGTCGACAATATGAATAAGCAAAATGCTATCAAACAAATTGAAACTCCAAACCAATCGGTAGGAGCTGATGGCATAAATAATTTAGCTTCAAAAGTAATTCTCACAATGTTACCGCCAAATCAAACTTTTTTCAAATTTTCAATGGATGATTTAGTAATCAAACAACAGGCGGAACTTGCAGGAATTACATCAAGTCAATATCAGACGGAATTAAATAAGGGATTATCAAGAATTGAAAAGATGTTGCTTGATTATCAAGAACAATTAGCAGATAGGGTTTGTGCTGGAGAAGCTCTTAAACATTTGTATATAGCTGGAAATGTTTTTCTCGTACACGATCCAAAAGAGGGATTAAAATATTACCCATTGGACAGATTTTGCGTGAAGCGTGATTACTGTGGAAATGTTATCAAAGCAATCACAGAAGAAACAATCAGCTTGTATTCTCTTCCAGAAGAAGTACAAGAACTTGTTATGATGAAAGTTTTAGAAAGAAAAGCCAAAGATAAAGAGATGGCAAAAAGACTTGAAGAGGAAGAACTTACACTTTATACAGTTTTTAGAAGAAAACAAAAACATTGGGAGATTTATCAAGAGTGTGAGGGAGTAGAATTGCCAGCTTCAAGGGGGAAATACCCGATTGATGTGTGTCCTTTTATTGCATTAAGGTATGTGAGGATTGATGGAGAGAGTTATGGAAGAGGTTTAGTTGAAGAATATATTGGAGATATTTCATACCTTGATACACTTTCACTTGCAATAAAACAGGCTTCACTAGCTGGAAGTAAGCTGGTCATGCTTGTAAATCCAAACGGATTAACAAAGATTAAGCACTTGGCAGAAGCAAAGAATGGCGGTTTTGCATTAGGAAGAGTTGAAGATGTCCAGCCTTTACAGGCAAACAAATACTATGATTTACAAGTAGCACAGGCAGAAGCGGATAAAATAGAGAGAAGATTAAATCGTATTTTTGTTATGAAAGCTGCAATCCAAAGAGATGCAGAGCGTGTAACGGCAGAAGAAATCAGGCAAATGGCTCAAGATTTGGAAGAAGCACTCGGCAACCATTATTCAATTATGTGTAAGGATTTTCAAAGAGCTTATGTCAAAATTACATTCTTTCATCTAAAGAAAGAAAAGAAAAATGCACTACCCGATTTGATTAGAGATAAGAATGTTAAACTGACGGTTACAACAGGGCTTGAAGCATTAGGCAGAAGCTCTGATTTGAATAAACTTGTAACATTTTTGGATATTATGACAAAGATTGCTCCGGCTTTACAACAGTTAGGTGGCAAAGTTGAAAAAGTTGCAAATGATGTCGCTGCTTCTCTTAACCTTGACATTGAGGGTATGTTCTACTCGGAAGAAGAAAGACAAGAACAGGCTCAAGCTATGCAACAACAGGAACTGCTGAAAACAGTTGCTCCAAATGCTGTTAATAAATATGGAGATATGCTTTTAAAACAACAAGAAAATTCACAAAATGACAATATTGTATAAGGAGATTTATGGCAAAAACTAAAGAAGAGAAAACGGTTGAAGAAACTGAAGTAAAGGTAGAAGGAACGCAAGAGTCAGTAAAAACAGAAGATGAAAAAGAGGAAGAAAAAGCAACTCCTACCGAAGATGATATAAGAGGAGCTAAAACTCCCGAAAAGAAGTTAAAACTTATGAAAACATTACTTGCAAATTCTAAAGAAGCAGAAAATATAAAGCAAAAGAAAATTTATTCTGCTATGCCAAATATTCAAGTGGTTAGAAACTATTAGGGGTAAATATGTCAGAAGAACAAAATATTAACCCAGAAACTTTGGATGAACAAACCGAAGTTACTCAAACTTCTAATGAACCTGAAACTGTGGAAACAGAGCAAGAGAATGAAACAGAAAAAACAGAAATAGTTGCAGAAACACAGGAACAGGCTCAAGAGGTTTTGCAGACAAAAGGATTTGACTATGCAGAACTACAAAAGGAGTTTATTGCAACAGGGAAAATATCAGAATCTACAAGAAAACAACTTGCAGAGGTAGGTATTACAGGAGAGCTTGTTGATAACTTTATTGAAGGACAGATTGCAAAAGCTGAACAAGAAAAGAATGAAATAGCCGAATGTATAGGTGGAAGAGAAACTTTTGATAATGTTATCAAATGGGCTTCTGAAAATTTATCAGAAGCTGAAATCAAATCAATCAACGGAATAACAGATAAAAGTGTTATTCAAATTATATTAAAGGATTTAAAAAATCGCATGGAAGAAAAAGAAGGAATTACCCCAAATTACACACAAGGGGAAGGTGGAAAACCAGCTAAGGATATTTTTCGCTCTCAAGCAGAAATGTTTGAAGCTATATCAAACCCAAAATACAGGGTAGATGAAGCATATAGAGCTGATGTTCAAAAGAAAGTTACTGCTTCAAGAGAAGCTGGTATTGATTTAGGAATTTAAGGAGATTTTTTAATTAATGACAGACGAATTTAATTTTACCAGATTAGGGCAAGCGAACCTATCTGGTGATGTTATGGCTCTTTTTAGAGACCAGTTTATCCCGGAACTTTTAACCGCATTTGATGCAAAGCGAGTAATGAAAAATTATGTAAGACATAAAACGATTACAAAAGGTAAATCGGCGACATTTCCTGTACTTGGTACGACCTCTGCTAAGTATGTTACAGTTGGCGATTCTTTGCTCGGAAATCAATCAATTGCTCACAACGAGATTACAATTAATCTTGACCCTTTCTTGGTATCAGATATCCTTATTCACGACTTAGATGTGAAACTACAAGAATATGATGATAGAGCAGAAATTGTTAGTGAAATGGCTAAAGCGTTAGCTAATACAGAAGATAAGCAACTTCTTCAAGTTGGGGTATTGGCTGCAAGAGCTGGCGGTACTGTTCAAGGCAGAGCAGGCGGTTCTGTAATTAAAGCCGGGGCTAATGCTAAAACGGATGCTTCTTTGCTTGCAGCAGCTATCTATACTGCTGGAGTTGAACTTGATGAAAAGAATGTTGATGAAACAGACAGATACGCATTTGTCAGACCGCTTCAATATTCTTTGCTTGCTCAATATGAAGATATTAAAAATCACGATATAGGAACAGGCTCTTATTCAGAAGGTACAACTGGCAAATTAAATGGTATTCAAATAATTAAAACAAACCATTTACCACAAACTAATATTACTCAATCCATTGATACAACGAAACCAAATAATGTTTATTACGGAGATTTTACAAATACGGCAGCTCTTGTAATGAATCGACAAGCAATTGGTACTGTATCAAGACAAGGATTGATAGTTGAACCAAAATGGATTTTAGAAAGATTATCTCACTTGCTTACTGCAAGAATTTT
Organism: Candidatus Gastranaerophilales bacterium; assembly: GCA_944323265.1. Lineage (GTDB taxonomy): Bacteria > Cyanobacteriota > Vampirovibrionia > Gastranaerophilales > Gastranaerophilaceae > CAG-196. The sequence goes on along the minus strand of CALURX010000003.1, from coordinate 20,525 downwards.
ACAAGGACATGGCATTTTGAGACCAGAATGTGCCGTTGAAATTTCAGCAGAAGCTGCATAACTACTTTTCTCTCCTCCCTCTCCTTTTGGAGAGGGCTGGGATGAGGTATCAACCAATTAATAGGAGCAACAATGACAACAAAATTAGAAGCAATAAACACAATGCTTTCGTGTATCGGTCAATCTCCGCTTAATTCTTTAGAAGGAACAAAAAGCTATTTCACAATATCGGCAGAAAAGATTTTGAATGATGAAATTAGAAGAATCCAGCTTCAAGGCTGGGATTTTAATTCAGAAGACAATTATCCCTTAGTACCGAATACAGACAATGAAATTATAGTACCCTCAAATCTGATTATGATAAATATGCCTTCTTATTACAAAAATCGTTATGTAGTTAGGAATGGCAAATTATATGACAAACAAGAGCATACATTCAAGATTGATAAAACATTGAAAGCTTCTGTTGTCTTTTGTTTGGAATTTGATGAACTTCCAGAGGTAGCGAGAGAGTATGCAAAAATGTCTGCTGCATACAAATTTGTAAAAAGAGAATTAGGCTCGGAAAAAGCGTGTGCATATACTCAAGAAGATTTATCGGAAGCAAGAATTGCACTTGAGCAACACGAATTAGAAATTGGCGATTACACAATGATACCGGATATGTATAACGGTAATATAAGGAGCTTTATTTAATGTTGGTTAGAGATACAATTGCAAATTTTATTGGCGGAGTATCACAACAGGTTGATAAGCTCATGTACCCTAATCAAGCAAAGAGTTTAGTTAATTATTTCCCTTCCCCCTCTGTCGGTTTAAAAGACAGACCTCCGACAGAATATATTGCAAGATTAATGGATACTCTCACAAATCACCCTTTGATACATACCATTATTAAAGAAGATGAAGAATACGGAGTTATAATCACAGGGGATTCAACAGAAGGAATAAAAGTTTTTGATTTAGAAGGAAATGCCAAAACAGTTACTTATGACAAATCCAGTTCAATTGATTATATAACAACATTAAATCCGCTAAAAGACCTAGTTGCAACAACAATTGCAGATTATACTTTTATCTTGAATAGGACTGTAACGGCTCAATTATCAAGTGAAACATTTACCAATCCTTATCCAGCAAGTGCACTAATTTTCATAAAACAGGGAGATTATGCAACTGATTATAAAATTACGGTCAATGGCACTCAAGTAGCCAGTAAAACTACATCTGCTACTGATAGAGCGGATTGCAAAACTACAACTATCGCAAAAGCATTATATGACGGAATGGTAGCTCAATTAGGTACTACAAATTGGAATATACAATTACAAAACTCTACAATTCTTTTAACCAAAAGAATTGGTGGTGATTTTACAATACAAACATCAGATAGTAATTCGGATTGTGATTTATATTGTTTTTACAAAGAAGCAAACAGTTTGAATGATTTACCTCTAGTAGCACCAAATGGTTTTATTATGAAAATAATAGGTGAAGATGTAAATATTTCTGACGATTATTATGTCCAATTTTCAACTGCTGACGGTAGTGAATTTGGAACAGGAGCTTGGCAAGAGTGCTGCTCCCCCAATATACAATACAAATTCAATGCGGCAACAATGCCACACGCATTGATAAGACAAGCAAACGGAACTTTTAGCTTTCAAGAGATAGATTGGACAGAACGCAAATCCGGAGATGAAGATTCTGCTCCCACACCTTCATTTATTGGAAATACGATACAGGATATATTTACTCATAAAGGCAGATTAGCTTTTTTATCGGCAGATAAATCAATATATTCTGATACACAAGATATATTCTCATTTTTTAAGAAAACTACACTTACGGATTTAGAAACTGACCCCATTGATGTTGGTTCTAACTCAAAGATGGTAAGTTTAACTCATAGCTTGCCTTTTAATGAAGAATTGCTGCTTTTTTCTAATACTTCGGAATTTTCAATAAAAGGCGGTGATGTATTCTCTAATAGCACCGTAGGTTGTGATTTAACAATGGAATATCCTTGCTCAAAATATTGTAAACCAATCAATGCAGGTGGAACAGGTTTTTTCTTATTTGAAAATGGTAATTACTCAAGAGTTATGGAGATTTTTATTACATCTACATATACAATAAACGCAAGAGATATAACGGAACAAGTACCCAGTTATTTACCAAACGGAATGTATAAGATAGCAGGAAGTACGGCAAACAATATTGCTTGCTTCCTTTCAAAAAGTGAAACAGACAGTATTTATGTTTACAACTATTACTATAGTTCTGAACAAAAAGCTCAATCGGCTTGGAGCAAATGGAATTTTAAGAATACAAAAGTTTTAAATGTTGATTTTAAAGAAAACTTTATGTACCTGTATATGCAATATTCAGATGGAATTTACTTGGAAAAAATGAATTTTTCTCCTAAGAACAAAGAAACAAATTTAGATTTTCTTTGTTACTTAGACAGAAAATTGTATTTTGAAAATCCTATTCATAGTGTAGGAAGAACTATAATAAATCTACCCTATATGCCCGATAATGAGATTACAATACTAAATGAAGATGGAGTCCCACTTGATTATACAACTACAAGTAATTTCCCTCAAAGATTTGATATTGATGGAGAGTATGACAATGTAATTGTCGGCAACACTTTTGAATCTACTTGGGAACTACCAAAAATGTATTATAGAGAACAACTTACAAATGGTACTACAAAAGTAAAAGAAGGCATCTTAATGCTGCGAGATATTAATTTAAGCTATACAGAAACAGGGTATTTTAAGATTAATGTTATACCTAAATATACGACTCAAATAGCTTCACAGTTTGAATTTACTGGAATGATTTGTGGTACAGATAAGGCAACTTTAGGGAAAATAACAATATCAAACGGAACATTTTTATTACCGATAATATCAAAAAATGAAGATATTGATATTATAATCTCAAATGACAGTTATTTACCGAGTTGTTTTTTATCTCTTGAATGGTTAGGAGATTTTAATATTCGTGGAAAATAATTTGTAATAAAATGTTGAAAAAAAAGTAAAATGTTGTATAATAAAAACATAGAGTGGTAGTTTACCAGACTACCAAATAGCTCTAAGAGTTCTTAAATGGTTCTTATCTGTGAAGATGAGAGCCATTTTTTAATACGCATAAAATCAAAAAGATTATAATTAAAGTCAAATTGAAATTATCCATATATGACCCCCTTTCTAGTCGGAAACTAATCCGAGTTCTTAAATGTTATTGCTGATTAGGTTTCTTATAGAAAATGAGCCATTTTTTACTCTATGTTACACTTTCAAAGTGCAATATCATTTTACTATAAAATTAAGTCATGGGACAGGTTTTTGAGGTGAATTATTGATAAGATTTATATTGAAATATCAGTCTTAGATGATGTGTTTTCTTTAGCACAAAACCTAAGATTTGATGATATTAGAGAAGCTGCAGCTTTGAATTTAACCCCTGAACAGGCACTATTAAGAGGATTTGTTCTTTCTGATGAATGTTATTCTGTAAAATTCAAAGACACAGTTATAGGTATGTTTGGAATTGCTAAATACAATATGCCAATAGGATTTGGCTCTGTTTGGTTTTTTGGTAGTGACGAATGTACTAATCACCCTTTTACTTTTGTTAGAGAGGGGATTAAATATACAAAAAAATGGCTACAAAAATACGACATTTTAATCAATGCCGTAGATAGCCGAAACTCAACCCACATAAGCTGGTTAAGGAGTATCGGTATGACTATATCAAATCCTATAATAATTAATGAATTTGAATTTTTACAGTTTTATAAAGTGAGGGAGTAAAACCACCACGATAGTTTAGTATTTTCTTATGGGAGTTTTTATATAAACTTGTAAAAAACACTAAGAAAATACGGTGGAATGATAATACAATCTACAAAGAGAGGTATAAGAAATGTGTAATATAGGTGCGATAGGACTTGGCATTTCTGCTGGCGGTCTTATCAGTAATTATATGGCAGCAAGTAAGGAAGCCAAAGCGTATGCAAATTATCAATCACTCCAAACACAATCAGCATTAAGTAATTTTATACAACAAACGCAAGCTATGAATACCAGATATGCTCAAGAGCAAGAAGCCACAACAAATCATACTCAAGAGATTTATATAGAAAATCTGCAAAGAAAAGCTACGGCTCAAGCTAGTGCTGCATCAAGTGGTATAGCTGGATTATCTTTAGAAAATTTATTTCAAGGTTATGACAGAGCAACGGCGGTTAGTAATTATACTGCTGCAAGAAATTTACAGATGAAAGGATTACAGTATAGTAATGAACTTGAAGGATTAAGAGTGCAAGCAATAAACGCTATAAACCTTCAACAACAATATACTTCAACTTCTTCATCATCTTTAATTGGTGGAATAGGGGGTTTGTTATCAGACTACTCTAAAACACAGAAAAGTAATGCTCAATTTAACTTTTGGAGTAACAAATCTAACAGATATACTCCAATTAAAGTCAGTACGATTGCATATTCTGGAGGTTACGCATAATGCCATATCAAAATAATAATAACAGGGTTAAGTCGGATTCTGTTGAAGATTTAACCCTTAATCCTCAAGCTGCTCCTGTAGATAAGCTGGTAAAATATCAGCCGGACTTGACAGAAGCAACAAGAACAAGAGCTAATGCAGAAGCGTTAGTTAAGATAGGACAAGGGATTATAGATTATGATGTTCATTTGCAAAAAGCCGCTCAAGAGTTAGCTTTGGTTGCGTATGAAAAGACAGAAGCTATACACAACAAAAAGGAATGGGCAAGAGTATCTAAAAATGTAGAGGGAATGGCAAAGTTTAATCCTTATATAAAGGATTCATATAAAAGGCTTGTAGCTCAAGACATATATAGAAGCTCTGTATTAAAAATTAATTCTAATCCTAATCTTAGTAAAATGTCGGAGAGTGAATTTTCCCAATTCATCAATGATACAAAACAGGAAATGTTTACGGCTTTTAATGAGGTTGAACTTGACCCCATACAATATGCAGAGTTTGTGGAGAAATTTAGCAACGATTGTTATAACATTTCGCAGACTTATACAGTTAAGAACAGCGAATACAATTACAATAATAGTCTGATTAAGCAAGGAAGTGATTTAGCATTTAGGCTTGGAACAAATACTTATGGATTAAAAACAGAATCAGAAAAAACTCAAGCTCTTTCAAATACAATAAACGACAAGATTGATGAGTGTTTAAAGGATGGAATACCTAAAGATGATATTGCAAAAAATGTGCTTGGAGTAGCTTTGCAAGCATATATCGTAGAAAACGCCGATAATATTAAAACACCTGTTTTAGAAAAAGCGATTAGAGATATAACTATTGATGGAACTCCATTAAATGAAATCATACCGAATTATGATGTAGAAATACATAAACTTCTAAAAACTGCAAAGAGGGCTGCGTATGAAGATTTGAAAGCGGATTATGATTATCAGCAATTAAATTTAAAGATTGCAACAGATAATGCAACAAGAGAATTTTTTACTTGGTATAGACAAAATCAAAATGCTACACCGCCAGAAATACAACGACAGGCAATAAATTTGATTGAACAGTATGGTATCGAGGAAAATGGAATATCATTTATACATTCGGTTGCAAGTGCTAAAAACACTATGTCGCAACTAAAAGAGGTGGATAGCGACCCTTCTGTATTGGCAGAACTCGGAAGAAAAGCAGCTATGGGAACTCTAAAAGGCGAAGATGTGTATAATGCTTTACTAAATAGACAAATAGGCTGGAAAGAAGGTTTACAGTTCGTTGATAGGTTAGATAGAGAAGCAAAAACTGAATCTAAAGAGGTTAAAACTGCTTTTACGGATTTGAATAAAAAACTTGCTAAAGACGGTATTTACGGAAAAACATTATTAAGAACACAAGGATTGAAAGACTTAAAAGATGAACTCAATCAAGTAATAATAGATGTAGATAACGGAAAACTTACCCCAGAAGAAGCTAAGACAAAAATTAGTCAAATAGAGAGAGTTGCAAATGCAATTTATCAAATGAAACAAAATCGTAATAAGAATGTCAGCTTACTTTTGAATGGTAATTACATAAGATCTCAAAGCCTACCTTCATATTCTTTTGATTCTGCTTCAAAAGCGTTTCAGAAGCTCGGATATATAAGAGGTGGCTATGGACAAAGGATTAAAGGTAATATCACATCTGGTATAAATCAGAATAGAAAAATTAATGGCAAGGTAAGTCCGCATAGAGGTTACGATTTAGGAGCTATAGAAGGAACAAATGTTAGAAACTGCAATATGGCTGGAACTGCGGTTTTGGCTGGATATTTAAAAGACACAGGAAACTATGTTGTTATTCAATACGAAAACGGAACTTATGCAAGATTTATGCATTTGAAGAATAATGTAGAACATCTTAAAGGAAAGACAATATTACCAAACGAAGTCTTTGCTAAAGTTGGAAATACAGGTTATTCAACAGGAAGTCATTTACACGCTGACTTTTGGAATAGAAACCTTGAACTTATTAATGTTGAAACATTTGCAAAAGGGATTAAATAATTTTGGAAGAATTTAGATATAAAGGTTTGTCGGCAGAGGAGTGGGAAGAGTTAGCAAATCCTACTCCTGCTACTGATAAACAGTTAGAGGATTTAGGGTTCTTAGAGCAAGAAAATTCTGAAACAAAATCAGAAGGAAGCTCTAATAAACTTTATGAAACTGCCGATAAACTTGGTATTGAACACCCTCAAGAAGGGAAAGAATATGAAAAATTATCGGTAGGAGAAACTCTCAAAGATGTAGGAATATCTTTAGGAGTTGAAGCATCACACTTATTTGCTCCAAAATCAAAAGAATGGCAATATGAGAGCAAAACAAGAGTTGGAGAAAGTTTTAAGTACGGTTACAGATATTTAGCTGGTACTGCTTCATTATTCTTAGGCGGTGGTTGGATTGGCGGAGCTATAAAAGGTGCTAGTGTTGTAAATAAGGCATCTAAAGCATACAAATTAGGTTCTGGCATACAAAAATTATTCTCTGGTACAGATATTATTAAGACAGGAGCAAAGGCAAATTTATTTAAGAAGGCTGGTGCAAAGTTTATTAATGCAACTCTTGGTGGTGCGGTATCTGGTGCTATTGCGGATTATATTCTTTACAGACCAGAAGATAACGAAGGACATTTAGCCGATATGTTCGGACAAAATGAATACTTGGAGTGGTTGCAGTCAGATGATAATGATACAGCAACTCAAGCAAAATTCAAGAATGTTCTTGAAGGATTTATTCTCGGTATGGGAGTAGGTAATGCGGTTGAATTTGGTATCAAACCTTTATTTGGTAGTGTTTTAAAAAATATAAAAAGAGCTGCAAAAGCCACAACAGCAGAGGAAGCAGAAGAAGCGTTAAGACAGGTTGCATTAGATGATATTAAGGTTGAAAAACTTGCAACAAAAGCAGATATGCTTGAAGCCGTTGAAAATATTAAAAATGAAGCAGGTATAACAGGCGAAGAAGGCTCTCAATTAATAATAGACAGATTACCAGCAAAAGACTTGGAAGAAGCTCAAGCTATGCTCAAAGTGCTTGAAGATGGTGAAGAAATCTTTATGCATGAAGACGGTACTTGGGATATAAGCATAAATAATTGGAAAGATGCTTATAAAGTATCGGAAGACGAATACAGAAAACAAATGTTGGCAAGAGATAAAGCAAAAGCTGATACTCTTTCAAATACTCCAGTTTATGTTGGTGATACTGCTTTAAAACAACAAAACGATGCAGTACGGCATACTTGGGAGAATAGGGGTTGGATTGGAACAAATGAAGATTTGAACAAAACAACTGCTACAAAAATCATCAAGAATTATAAAGACAAGTTACAGATTGATAATAATATCAGCGTAGAATTTGTTGATGGATTGATGGTTGAGGGTAAACAGGTTGATGGAAATACAAAAGCTACTGCATATCTCGGTAAAAAGTCTTCAAAGAAAAGAATTGAAGCAAAAGCTGATATTAAAAATAATAAAAAGCGTTTGAAAGAGTTTGAGGATAAACTTAGTTCAAAAATGGAATATATCACAATGTCAAAGCGTGGACATTTTTGGAAAGTTAATATCACAGACCCTATGACACAAGGGATGATTGAGGTAGATGAATCTTTAAAAGATATTATTACCGAAATTAAGAAAAATCCTAGTCTTACACATGAACAAGAAAAAGCTCTGACGGATAAATTTGTATCAAGAGTTAGTGGTTTACCAGAGGAAATTCAAGAAGCGTATTATTCTGACTTTATGGATATTTTCAATATTGCAGAAGAGTATGCAAAGAATTTAGAACTTAGCAAAGCTCCATCTGAAACTTTACACAACATTGTTATACAGATTGATAAAAACGCTAAGAACCCTTATGCAACATTGAGAGCAGAGATTGAACACGCAAGAGATATTGCTACAAGTGAAGTACCCGACCAGAGTGTAAAACACTTTTCAAGATATAACGGAATGAATGAGGGAGATGTTGCGGTTGGTTATACTTACAAGAAATCCGTAGGAAGACATAAAGCAGTTGATAATATTGTAGATGAAACACCGACACCAGCTATCAAAGAAGAGAAAGTTATACAGGAAACTACACCAGAAGAAGCTCCAGCTACTTCTTCGATTGCTGAAAAACAAACGGTAGAAGAGGTTGTTAATGATGTAGTTAGTGGTGATTTGAAAGTTGAAACATCAGCAGATATTGAAGAGATTATAAATAAAGCTGATGAATTTTATCCGAATTACAACAGAACTTTTGAAGAAATTGCAAAGGATTCAGAGCGTGTTGCAAAAATTTATGAAAATGCCGCAGAAGAAGACTTGGAAGCATTAAAACAAGCATTTTTTACAGGTGATATAAGGGCATTAGATATATTAGTCCGTAAAGAAATGGCTGCTACAAAGATATTAAGTATCTTATCAGACAAGATTGAAGAACTTGGTAAAAATGCTCCGATAGAAACACAGCGTAATATTTGCGATATGGTTACAAGGATAAACAACTATGTCAATGAAGCTCGCTCTGGGGCAGGTGCATTATTAAATTCTCAAAAACTCGTAAATCGGGCATTGGCTACATTTGGCTCTATGAGATTATCTGAACTTACAAAGCAAGGTATTCAAGAATTTGCCGATTTGCTTGATAAAGAGATAAAAGAAATGTTCAATCTTAAATTTACTAAGGGTGAGCAACTTAATATTAATCAAATGAAAGAATCTATTTACAATAAGATTGCTTCATTTGGAGATGGTGCATTGGTTGATTTATTAACAACTGATTCTGAATTTGCAAAAGCATTTAATCAAGTTATTGATAATCTGTTAAAAACTCATGGAAAAACAGATATTCAAGCTATTTACAAGGAGCTGGAAGATTTGATTACAATGCAACAATATAAGGATGTATATAATGCAGCTTTGCTTGCCCCTAAAACCGAAGGAAAGATTAAAACTATTACAAATTGGACATCTTCTCAAGGTGGCATAGCTTCTTATTATGTTCATAACTTGCTTTCAGGTATGGGGTCACTATTAAAGAATGTTGGCTCTGGTTTTATGAATACGGCATACTTTCCAGCCAGAAAAATCTTAGGCGGATTTTTAGGTGGTGGTGAAGTAATGAGTAAAGAAGGTTGGAATACATATAAGGTTATGCTCTCAAATTGGAGTGAAAGCTGGCAGATGATGAAGCAGGCTTTTTTACAAGGAGAAGGCAAGCTAACAAATCTTAGTGCTGACACATTAAATCTTGAAGATGGAGTGTTTAAAGGTTTTCATGAGATGAGTGATGATAATTTATGGCATAAAATACAGAATTTTCATTCCGTAATGACAAGAGCTATGGGTGCAACTGATGAATTTATGTCACAGCTTAATTATCGCTCTATATGTAAAGCTAAATGCTTAAATCAAGCTGACAAAATGGCAGAATTAGCTGGTATGAGTAAAAATGAAGAGTGGATTAATACTATGGCAGATAAACTCTTTAAGAAGAAATTTGATAGGGAAGGGAAGCCATTAGACATTGAAGCATATAATGAAGCTAAAACAATTCTTTATCAAAATAATTTGAGTGGTAAAATGTTCAATAATTTAACAGGCGAAGAAGAGGTTATGAGAGAGCAAACCGCAGTTATGAGATTTGCGGAACTCTTGAATAATGAAGCTAATAAGTGTCCGTTTGTAAAATTCATTTTTCCTTTTGTGAAAACAGGAGCAAACATTTTACAGATGAACTTAGACCATAATGGCTTGTATGCGGTATTATCACCAGCTCAAAGGAGATTGTTACTATCACAAACTCCAGAAGGGGCATTGGCACGTTCACAGATTGCATTTGGAACATTCTCGCTAGCTTTGGGTACTATGATGGCAGCAAATGGAGTTATTACAGGCTCTGCTCCTACTGATAAAAAAGAAAGAAAAGCTCTGTTTGAAACGGGCTGGAGACCTTATTCAGTAAAAGTTACTAATCCGATTGACGGTAATTCTTATTGGGTATCATATCAAGGTTATGAACCGATACATACAATGTTAGGCTTTGCTGCTGATTGTTTTAATATCGGACAATCTATAATCACACCGGAAGACGAACAAAATTGGGTGAAATTCTCTCAACAGGTTGGAGCTGCTCTTATTAATAACTTTATTGATAAAGCTGCTTTTAGAACTGGTTTGAAGCAATTGTCAATTCTTACTGACCCCGAAAATGTTGTTGATTGGGAAAAGGCTATGGCACAAACAGCTCAAGGATTTTTACCTATGACAGCATTGGTAAAGAATGTTTCTTCTATAGGGGAAAAAAGCGTAACACAACCAAAAACCATGTATGAGAGATTATTTAATAGTTACTTTAATCGTGGACTTGGTGATTACAGAAGAGATGTCTTTGGGGATAGACAAGATATTTATGGTTTGCTTGTAACAACTGCTGGCAGAGATGGTGATGAGCCGGAATATCAAGAACTTGCAAGATTAGCGGAACATGGTTATTCTCCCAGTGATATAGGAACTGTTTTAAGTGGTACTAAACTCAAATTTAAGAACTTCAAAGACCCAGAAACAGGCAGAAGTGCTTATGATGCTATGCAAGAAGAGTTAAGCACAATTACCATAGGTGGTAAAACCTTAAAAGAAGCCATTAATGAACTTGTTACAAACCCAGATTATCAAGCTATGCCAGATGGCATTGACAATGAGATTAAATGGTCGGCACAAGATGATACAAAGGTTAATGCTTTGAATGATATTTTTAGAGATTACAACGAAGCTGCTAAAGAAGAAGTTTTGAACAGTAATTCTCAATATGTTGATAAAAATGGCAGAACACTTCAAGAAGCACAAGAGGAGTTGGAGATTGAGAAAATGAATAAAATCCTCAATCAAAATCTTGATGGAACTGCTGAAAAAATAAGGAGTATGTTTTAAAAATGACAGAGTTTTACGCTCGCAAAGACTATATTTATGATGGGGATAGTAGAATATTTACTATCCCTTTTGATTGTATAGATACGAGATACATAAGGGTATATGTAAACGGAGTTTCGTCCTCTTGGCTAAAACTAAATGAAAGCCAGTTACAAGTTGCCGATTGGGTTACACTTAATGCTGGTGATGTTATCTCAATACGAAGAGAAACACCGATTAATTCGCAAATGGTTGTATTTTCAGATAAATCAATCCTTAATGAAGAAAACCAAAACCTTGCACAAAAACAATTATTTTACTCAATGCAAGAGCTTTATGACAACAATACTCAATTTAAAGAAGATGTTGAAGAAACTCTAAATGATACAACAACAGAGCTTACAAATACTGTAAATACTTTTAAATCAGACTTAGAAGCGGAAATTACAGCTGGTGATGATTATTTACAGGAGCAATTTGACGATTTTGAAGCAACAGTAAATCTTACTGAGGAACGCTTGGATATGGTTGAAGATGGAATTGTTACGGCTATTAGTAAAGCAAATCAAGCAACACAGGCAGCAACAGAAGCAAATACATCTGCTAACAACGCTCAAACTTATGCTGGAAATGCTCAAACATCATCAACACAAGCTCAAGGTTATGCTACACAGGCACAAACTTCTGCAACATTAGCAAGTGAAACATTAGAAGATGTAAATACTGCTGGAGAAAACGCTTTAATAAGTATTAATTCAGCTAAGACGGAAGCAATTACATCAATCAATTCTGCAACAACAAACTCAACAACAAGTATTACAAGTGCTGGCACAAGTGCGGTATCTGATGTCGGAATGGCAAAAGACAATGCTTTATCGGCTATTGATACTAGAAAAAATCAAGCGTTAGAAGAAATTGAAGAAGCTGCAATACCTTCTGATGATGCGTTTCAAAATTATTATACCAAAACACAGATTAATAATTTGTTTGGTGGTTATTATACAACGGCTCAAGTAGATACTACACTTGGAAACTATTATACAAAATCACAAACAGATACGACTTTGAGCAATTATTACAACAAATCTCAAGTTGATACAAAAATTGGCGATATTGCAACTCTGCTTGATTCTATTAATGGAGAGGTGATTTAATGGGAGCAGTTGCAGATAAATTAAATTATCTTAATTCAACAAAAACCGCCATTAAAAATGCAATTATAGCCAAAGGTGGTACTGTTGGAGATAATGATACTTTTAGGAATTATGCTACAGCTATCACAAATATTGTTTCGGAAGATACTATTCAATTAAAAGCTCTTATTCAAGGAGATTGTGAAAATTTAATTATTCCGAATGGAACTACATCTATAAGGCGATATGCTTTTTATAATTACAGTAATCCTTTAACAATAATTATGCCGGATAGTGTTACAACCCTAGGCTCACAATGCTTTATGAGTTGCACAGGTTTAATTTCAGTAACACTTTCAAACAATATCACAAATATTCCGTCACAAGCATTTAGTAGTTGTTCTTCTTTAACAGAAATTACTATACCCAATAGTGTTACGACAATGGAATATGGTGCATTTATGGGATGTTCAAATCTTGTGAGTGTTACACTTTCAGACAATCTTACAATAATTCCGATGCAAGCTTTTTCTCAATGCTCAAAACTTACAAATATTAATATCCCAAATTCTGTAACAACAATTGAAGGTAGTGTATTTTCTTATTCAAATGCAATTACAACGATTACCATACCTTCTAGTGTAACAACAATCAATAGTTATGCTTTTAGCTCTTGCGGAATAACAAGAATAAATGTTGATAAACCGAAAAATGGTATATCTGGATGTCCTTGGGGTGCTACTTCTGCAACAGTTTACTGGAATGATGGACAAGTTACCTACCCATCATTAGATGATATTTTAGGTTAGGAGATTTATGAAAGAGATAAAAGAACTTAGATTGAGCAATAACCCACACATACACGCAAGGTCGGTATTGCTCAATGAAGATAAAGAGAAAATCAGAGACAAAAACAAAAAACAATTTATTACCTGTAATTCAGCAAAATTAACTATTACATTTACAGATGATACAAAGCTGGTTTTGTATGCTCCAAAGGGTTATAAGTTTGATGGAGCTACAATTCCTTTTAATATCGGTAAAGGTAATATGAAACTTTTAATCCCAGCTTTGTTTCATGACATACTTTGCGATAATAAGAATTTTGTAGATTATGACAGAAATCTTGCAAGCAGAATATTTAAAGCTGCGTTAATAAGTTGCGGAGTAAATAAAGTAACGGCTCAAACAATGTATTTAGCCGTTGAAGCATATCAGAAAATATTTGGTAAATGGAGAAAGAAAGTTGGATAAGAAAACACTTTGGGTTTATGGAATTGTGTTTGTGGTTATTCAAATGCTTTTGAGCTGTAACATCTTTGTAACATTTTCACAGATGGCAGCATACGCAGCTCCAAAAGATGCTGTAGAGCAAATCATAACCCAGCTAAACCGAATTGAACATAAGTTAGATAAGGTTATGGGATATTAATGTATAAAAATATAGTTTTTCATTGGACAGGGGGTAATTATGCTCCCTGTTCGCTTGATTTTAATGCTTATCATTTTTTAGTTGATAAGGAAGGGAATGTTTCTTCTGGAAAATATACCCCAGAAGATAATTTGAACTGCGGTGATGGCAAATATGCTCGTCATTGTGGCGGTGGTAATACTGGAAGAATTGGTATTGCTATCTGTTGTATGAAGGACAAAAACACACCACCCTTACAAAAACAGGTAGAAGCTATGTGTAAACAGGCTGCAAGGCTTTGTTATTTATACAATATTAATCCTAATCAATGTATCACACACGCAGAATTTGGACTTGCATATCCTAATACATCATCAAAAGGCAAACAGGATATAAATATTTTACCTTATGCAAATAAATATGGAGAAAAGACTTGCGGTGATTACCTTAGAAATAAAACTCAAGTTTATTATGACAGAATAAAGCGAGGTTATTATGGATAAAGAAAGAAAATTATATGACAAATTTGTTGATGTTCTTAATGACATTCTTGAGGGAGAGCCGACACCAAAAGAACTTGAAATAGTTATGAACTTTCTAAAGAACAACAACATACAGGCTACAGTTACAAATAAAGGAGTTGCTAATCTTACAGATAAAATAATGCAGCTTCCTTTTGATAATGAAGACGAATTACCGCCTATGAAAATAAGTGAAGTAATTTCTATTCAAGACAGAAAAAATATTTACCCTAAAAGGATAAAATAATTTGACGGAGATTTTAATTGATTATCTTCAAAGACAGAAAATAAGAGCGGATTTTAAGAACTTTTTATATATAGCTTTCAAGTATATCAACCTACCTTCACCAACAGAAATACAGTATGACATAGCCGATGCTTTGCAGTATGGCTGGGAAGATACAATTATTGAAGGGTTTAGAGGAGTAGCAAAATCAACTATTACAGGTTGTTATGCTGATTGGCGGTTTGATAATGACCCAGAAAATTATCAACTGCTTGAACTTTCTGCCAACCAGACAGAAGCGTGTAAATTCTTAAAGTTTTCAAGAGATTTGTTGAATATAATACCTTTTCTTAATTATCTGATACCAGATAAAGCAAGCGGACAGAGGGATAGTGCTTTACAATTTGATGTAAGACCAGCTATACCTCGTATTCAACCCTCTTGTAAAGCTCTTGGTATCTTTGGACAGATAACAGGTAATCGTGCGGTGGAGATTATTGCTGATGATATAGAAACATCTCAAAATTGTGATACTGCTATCAAAAGAGAAGCTATAAGAAAAGCAGTTACGGAATTTTCACCTGTACTCCGACCGTTAAAAGGTAGAATTTTATACTTAGGAACACCACATACTGAAACATCTATATACAATGAAGAGGAAGCAAAAGGTTGTAGAGTACAGATTTTCCCTGTAAAATACCCGACACCGACAGAATTAGAGAAATATAAAGGTAATTTATCAACGGCTATTGCTTTGCGGTTGGAGAATAAACCCGAATTAGCTGGACAGCCTACTGACCCTCTTAGATTTGATACAGAAACCATCATAAAGGAAGAAGCAAAAGGTCGCTCTAAGTTTTTAATGCAGTATATGTTAGATAATACCTTGTCTGACATTGAGCGTTATCCATTAAAATGCTCCGATTTGATTGTGATGGATTGTGATAAAGAAATAGCTCCAGAGAAGGTGGCTTATGGTTCTGCTCCTAATCAAATAATAAAAGATTTACCCTGTAATGGTATAGGAACAGATAAATTCTATTTACCAATACCACTTCCAGATATTAAATGGCTACCATACTCCTACAAAATGATGGCGATAGACCCTTCTGGCAGAGGTAAGGATGAACTTGCATACACTATTGTAGGAGTTTTAAATGCACAGATATTCTTATTAAAGCAAGGTGGGTTACAAGGTGGTTATTGTGAGCAAAATTTAAAGAAATTAGCTTTTATGGCTAAAGAGTATAAACTCAATAAAATTGTTGTAGAATCTAATTTTGGTGATGGTATGTTTACAACTTTGCTCTCTCCTGTTTTAAGAAGAGTTTACTCTTGCTCCGTAGAAGAAATCCGACATAATACACAAAAAGAAAGAAGAATTATAGACACTCTTGAACCTGTTTTAAATCAGCACAGGTTGATTGTTGATAAAAATGTTATAAAAGAAGACAGGGAGAGTATTCAAATTTACCCTTTAGAACATCAACAGGAGTATTCTTTGTTCTACCAAATGACAAGAATAACCACAGACAGAGGTTGTTTAAGTCATGATGATAGATTGGATTGTTTGGCTATGGCGGTTGCAGATTGCTTAGATATGCTTCAAGTTGACCCAGAAGCAGAAATGCAGCAACGAATTGAAGAAGAGCTGGACAGAGAGATTGAAAGGTTATTTGGTATTCAAGAACAAGATACAGATGTTGGTTGGTTTGATATTAAGTGATATTGGGGGTGAAAATCCCCCTTTATTTTTACCAGAGATTTTTAAAAGGGTATATAACGCTTTGAGCCTGTCAATTTTCCCCCTTGCCCTCCGAAATATTCACAACTCCGAAACGCTAAAACGCAATAAAAACGGCACATTCAATAAAATATAATATTTTATTGAAACTATAAAACCAGCCAAAACAAGCCCAAAACCGCCATTTTATATAAATATATAAACCACCTCCAAATCCATCCAAAATCATCAATAATTTATTTTTATATCTTTATAACCCTATATATTTTTTTGATTTTAATTGTAAAGTTTTGAGTCAAAAATCCTTGTAAATAGACCATTTTGACGCTAAAATGTTAATAGGAAATTGCAGCCGAGCTGGACAGAAACCAGTCAGAAAAAAACAGAGATAAACAGGCAGCAACAACCACAAATTAAACCTAACACCACAACAGAATAGCGCAGAATCAGCCTATAAATAGGCTGGCTCGGCTATGCTTACAAACCAGAAAGGAAAATACATCATGCAAAATTCAGATGTAGCACATTCATTTTTTTATCATTGCGGTAACTTCTACCGCAGAAGTATGACGGTCTCTTATGAGAATAACAAATATTTTAGTTATTCAACCTGCATTGGTAAAATCTCTACAACAAAGGACGGACAAAGCATTTTACTAATCAGTAAAAACAAATTTTCAACAACAACTGCCAAACACATTGGAGAACTAAGAGCAGCATCGCCATATTACAATTATTTAGAACTACCACAGGAAACAGGACACAGCGATTTTTACCCAGAGAGCGTATTGCGGACTTTATACAATGACCTTGAATATTATTCTAATCAGAAAATGACACAAAAACCAAACCGAGAAGGTTTTACAAACGCTTTTTACACACTTAAAGAGTTATTAAATATTGATGGATTTGATGTTGATATGTCAAAGCTGGAAGAATTCCAACCATTATATGACACTATCACCAACCCAGAAGAGCTTGCAAAATACAAAGCAAAACAAGCTGCCCTTGAGAAAAAGAAAGCCAAAGAACTTAAAAAACAGCTTGAATCATTTATATCAAAATATGATATTGCTGCACTTGCACGAATGGCATACACAAGCGGATATTTTGAAGAAAAAGCCGCTCTCAAAAAATACTTAAATCCTAAAAATGAATTATCTTTTATATGGTTTGACGGTGAGCTTGTAAGGACTTCTCAAAATATAACTGTAAACAGAAAAGAAGTTGAAGCTCTTGTTAAGCTATGGAACAAAGGCAAATTAAAAAAAGGAATGACAATTTCACATTATACAATTATTGAGATTAACTCCGAATTTGTAAAAGTTGGTTGTCATAAAATCACGACAGAAAACATCAAAGCATTATTTAATCAAATGAACAACCAACATCAAGAAGCAGCATAAAAGGAGTGTAAACAATGCAACCATTAAAAAGAATAAGATACTACACCATGAACAGTTGGAATTTATCCAAATCATTGGCATATAATCTTAAAGTTTACAATGTCATAGACCAAAAGCTCCAAAGCAAGGTCTATGACCTTCTTTCAGTTGATGAAGTGTATCAAGATTATATCAACCCATTAATTTATGAATTTGACCGTAAATATAACTATGAATGGCAAGCTAAATTTAATGGGCGGTCGGGCGGTTATTTAGTTTTATATCGTGGTGGAATTAAAGAGGGCAGAATATTTTGCAAAGCTGGTCACAATATTGAAGATGATGAAGTACCACTAGAAGTAAAAAGAGATTTTAGGCGGTTAGCAATAAGCATTGTAAAAACAGCGGAAGCTCTTGCAAAAGATTACACAATAGAAATCGAAACAATAACAATTTACAAAGACATACAAGTATTAAAAAAAGGAGCATAAAAATGACATTACAAACAGATTTAACAGAATTTACTGGAACTTTAGCATATCACCGATTAACCTATTTTCCTGTATTAGCAACAGATGGAGTCAAGTATCTTGCAGAAAAAGCTGGAGCATTTTGGTTGGTTGATGATATTGCAGCGGTTTATATGACAAAGAAAAAACAATATCCATTTATAGCTATAACAGTAAAAACCAAAGACGAAAAAGCAACAGTAAAATATACTGATGGCAACTATAAAACAATACACACACAAAAGTATGAATACACCGATTTACCAGAAGGAGAATATAAATTCTTTTTAACGGATGATGTATTAATGCTTACAAGTGAATACTAAAGGGAATAAACAATGCAACAGATTTTAGGTGACATTCATATCACAGTAGATAGAAAACAATTAATAAATCAGTTGCGAGCATTATCGGATAACCGAATCCAGCTAAGTCTATACTCAAAAGATTTGACTTGGCTGGAATTGTCCGATAGATTTAACCGCAACCGAATGACAACAAAGAATTAAAAGGAGGATATATTATGCAACTTCAAGAGTTAGTAAACATCACTAACCAGCTTTTTTATGAAGATACATCAAGTTATAGGGTAATTGTATCAAAACAAAATGAACTGCTTGAAATAATGAATCCAGAATGTGATATTAAAAGTATCAACTATGAAAAAATAAACTCATATATACAAACACTTAAAAATAAGAATAATTCAAACAATACCATTAATGCGAAAGCTGCTTATTTATCAAAGCTCTTAAAATATGCTTATGATAACCGATTAATTGATTATAAACCGCCGATACCGTTTTATAAGATTAAGAAGCATAAAACATTATATTTAACTAAAGCTGATATGATACAGATGGCACTATGGGCAAGGAAACACCACCGAAAAGACCTACAAAGAGTTATTTTAATTGGTTATTATACAGGGTTAAGAATTAATAATATCCTATCCGTTTCTAAAAATAATGTTGAAGGTGATTTGCTTTATATCTATGATAAAAAGACAAATTCGGAATTTTATCAACCGATACACCATAAAATCAAAAATATAGTTTTCAACCTTGAGGGTTTTGATTTTAATTATAACCATATATACTACCTTTTTAACCTTATGAAAAAGGATTTGAAGCTGGATAGGCAAATCACTATTCATACATTAAGACACACCTTTTGTAGCACCCTAAATGAGAAGGGAGTTCCTGTGACAGTTATTAGAGAGCTTGCAAATCATAGGAATATACAAACAACAATGAATTATACTCACACCAAAAAAGAACAATGCAGACAAGCTCTGAATGTGTTATAATCATACATGAAAAAACCTACAACTTCTTCTGGGAGTTGTGGTGTTAGGTTTTTATAGCTAGGGTTGAAAAATCCTAGCTTTTTTTTATAATAAGTTTATCGGACGTTGAAGCAATATAGATAAAAATACTTGTTTAAAATATAAAATCTGTGTACCCATTGTGTACCCATTTTATGTTTACAATGAGTTTTTTATTTTACGAATAGAGCTGAAAAGTACTGTTTTTACTGTACTTTTCTTCAAATCTGCCCACTTACAAGGAGAGGGTCAGAAGTTCGAGTCTTCTAACGCCCACCATAAAAAGGACAATGACTTTTGTTATTGTCCTTTTTATTTTGTACAAGCTTAAATACGAGAACTTCTGACCCCGAAGTTCGGCGGATTTTCGTACGGACGACGCGAACAAATGTGAGCTAGTCCGGGTAGCGAGAATATTGAGCAATTTTGAACCGAAGGTTCTTTTGCGAAACTATTCGAGCGTGAAGAAAATCCAAGAAAAGTCTTCTAACGCCCACCATAAAAAGGACAATTACTTTTGTTATTGTCCTTTTTATTTTGTACAAGCTTAAATACGAGAACTTCTGACCCAGAAGTTCGGCGGATTTTCGTACGGACGACGCGAACAAATGTGAGCTAGTCCGGGTAGCGAGAATATTGAGCCCATATATCAGGCAATGCCTGACATATTACTACAAGTCCAATATATTTCCCCCTTTACCCCCACCTCACCCCTGCCCTCTCCTAACAGGCACTAATGTCCAAATAAAAAAAACATACAACAATTGTTTTACATCTATATACCAATTTAAGC
>CALURX010000002.1 GCA_944323265.1 Candidatus Gastranaerophilales bacterium | reverse complement strand
GAAATTGTTAAGGTAAAAGTTTAGATGTTCAATAGAACTCCGTTTAAAAAAAGAATACTTTTTGTCGGGATTCCTGATATGGCATATATAGGGCTTGACGGTCTTTTGATGGCTGGAGTTAATATTGTCGGGGTTTTGGGCCCTAAAAAAGATCATCCTATGTATATGGATTTCAAGAATTTTGTGTATTCAAGACGTTTGAACTACATTGAATACGATGAACTTGATGAGCCGCAATTGATTGAGACAATCCGCGGATTGGAGATTGATGCCGCGGTTGTTTGTTCGTTTAATTATAAAATCCCGAGAATTCTTCTGGAATCAACAAAGGACGGATTTATAAATGTACATCCGTCAATGCTTCCGAAATATAGAGGCGGAAATCCTTATTCCAGAGTTATAATGAACGGCGAAACCGAGACGGGGGTTACGATTCATTTTATGGATGAGGGGTTTGATACAGGTGATATTATTGCGCAAAAACCTTATCACATTCATTCTAAAGCTACAATGGGCACGCTTTTTAACGAGTTGAATGTTTTGGGGATTGAACTTTTGCTGCAGGTTTTGCAAGCTTACGAAACGCAAGAGCTTCCGAGGATTAAGCAGCCTTCTGGGCAATTTATTTCCGGCAAGGGTTTGAGCGAGAAGGAGCTGTTTATAAATTACACCAGAACTGCAGAAGAAATTGAGCGCTTTATCCGTGCGCTGAATCCTTTTATCCTTGCAAGCACGAGTTTCAGGGGTAATATGATGAAAGTTATGAAGGCGGAAGTTGCATCAGATGCTTTTTGTGTTCCGCACCCTGCAGGAACCGTTGCAAAAATAGAAGATGATAAGTTTTTTATTGCGACTTCAAAGGGGCTTATTGCACCGACTGTTATGCAGTTTGGAAGCTTCTTTATGGGTGACAGCAAAGATTTTATAAGAATTGTTAATCCGAAAATCGGGGAAGAGTTTAAGTAATGGACAAGTTGAATTTTTTAACAGCCGGCATTCCTCTAAGGGCCGGAAATAAGGGATATGACGAAGGGTTTAAAATACTTGATGAAATGGGGCTTGATGGGCTTGAACTCGAATTTGTCCGCGGTGTGAGAATAAGCGACAAAAGCCGTGAGGCAGTGGCTTCCGCGAAAAAAGTTATAACTGCGCATGCGCCTTTTTATGTTAATCTTAATTCCAGAGAAGAAGATAAGATTGAGGCCAGCGTTCAGAGGATTATTGAGACCGCCCAAGTCGCAAATGAGCTGGGCGGATTCAGTATTACATTCCACGCAGGATTTTATCTCGGGCAGGAAGCGGAACTTGTTTATAAGCAGATTGAATCTCAGATAAAGATTATTACGGATACTCTTGATAAGTTTGGAAATAAGATTTGGATTCGGCCTGAGACAACAGGAAAGGCAACCCAGTGGGGCGACTTGGATGAGATTGTAAGATTATCAAAAGATTTTGAGAGAGTTCTTCCGTGTGTTGATTTTTCCCATCTGCATGCAAGATACAACGGAATTTCCAACACTTATGATGAATTTTGTGCAATATTTGAAAAAATCGGAACAGAAATAGGTTCGTACGCTCTTGAAAATTTCCATGCGCATATTGCGGGTATTGAATACGGCGCGAAGGGTGAGAAAAAGCATCTTAATCTTGAGGAGTCTGATTTTAATTACAAAGATTTGTTAAAGGCTTTTAAGGAGTTTAATATAAAAGGCGCAGTTGTTTGCGAAAGTCCTAACATTGAGGATGACGCCAAACTGCTTAAGGAGTATTATTTGAGTTTATAGGTTACTTATGACAAAGTTTTTATTGATTAGCGAGGATAGTGAAAAAGAGGGGATTATAAAGGAGGTATTTCCTTCTGATGAGGTTATTGTCTCTGTTGAGGAAACTTTGATTTTTGATATTTTGAAGGTTGAGGAACCCGATATTGTAATCGTAGACGGTGATATTGATTCGCTGGATTTAAAACATATATGCAGAAAGATTAAACATTATCCTGTTATTATCCTGCTTATTCTCGGGGAAAAAGAGCATAACAAGGATGTAACGCATAACGCTAACTTGTTTATAAAAATGCCGATTGATAAAAAACTTCTTGCAGCAACTGTTGATTCTAGCCTAAAAACAAGGCTTTCGCTTTTGAGAATGGCAAAATCGAATCAGGAACTTGCGCGCAGCCTTTATCAGCTGAATGTTCTTTATAACACAAGTTCGCAGTTAGCAGGAACTCTGGATAAGGATAAGCTTATCAAAATAATGATAGAGGGGATTGAAAAGTCCTTGAATTTTGAGCTTTCGTGCACATTGATGTTCCGTTCAGAGCGCGAACCTGTTTTGATAATCAATTCGCTTTACAAAGTTTCGGACAGATTGCTGGAAGCGCTGAAACTCAGAGCAATTTTGAGCTACAAATCTCTTCTCAGCGACCCGCCGTTTGATATTAAAATCGGGAACTTAAAAATAGAAAAAAATATCAAGCATAATATTCAGGAGTATGATTTTTCCGTACTAAGATTTGATAATATGTTTGCGCCAATCAGTTTGAATGACGAGTTTTTCGGGTTTACGGAAATTTACAGAGAAAAACCTTTCTCGACGGAGGATGCAACTTGTTTCCAAACTCTTGTGCAGCAGGTTACCATACCGCTTCAGAGTGCGTCTTTTACTCAGGAGCTGAAAGCTACGAACAGAAAACTCGAAAAGCTTGAACGGCTTAAATCGGAATTCATCTCTATTGTTTCTCACGAACTTAGAACGCCTTTGACCGCAATAAAAAACGCTATGGATATTATCTTGAGCGGAAAAGCCGGCGATATGACCGAGAATATTGAAAAATTTGTCTCTATGGGAAAACGTAATGCAATACGACTTTCGGGGATTATTAACGATTTGCTGGATATTTCAAAAATCGAGGCCGGGAAAATGGATTTCAAATTTGAGCTTATCCATATTGAGCCTGTAATTGAGTATGTGAAGAATAATTTAACCGAGGTCGCTAAAGAGAAGAATCTTACAATAAAATATACACCGTCAGGAGATGATGTTGAAATTTACGGTGATTCAAACAGGCTGGAGCAGGTATTAACCAATCTTGTTTCTAACGCGATTAAGTTCACTCCGGACGCAGGTGAAATTGATATAACTTCAAAGGTAGTTAATGCAAGAGAGCTTCAATACGACCACTGTTTTGAGGATGATATTAAGAAGCTGCAGGGCAATTATCTTCAAGTCTGCGTAGAAGACCATGGTATCGGAATTGAGCGCAAGGATTTGAACCATGTATTCGACAAGTTTGCACAGATAGAAAATTCTCTTTCCAGAAAAGTCGGCGGTTCAGGCTTGGGACTTCCGATTGCAAGACAGCTTATGGAATCTCATAACGGCGCTATCTGGTGTGACAGCGAGATTAATAAAGGCTCAAGATTCTATTTTGTAATCCCTGTTGCAAATGATAAGAGCAACTTTGTCATGATTAAAAAGCAGCTTATTCAAAAAGCGCGTTCTAACGGTACGACACTTGCGGTTATTAAGATTAAGTCCACAAATGACGTTATTGAAAACTTGATGAAAGAAAACAATTTATTAAACAAAACATACATGGCAAATTCGCTGATAGAAAAAGACGGTTCAATGACGTCGCTTTCATTGATTCTTATGGACGGTGACAAACCTTCTGCGGAATTTTTGAAGAAGAAAATAGATTCGGTTGTTGAGCAGAACAAGGATTTGTACGGAGAATGTGATATAATGTATTCATACGAAATTGAAGGAGATACACATGAAAAAGATTCTTATAGTTGATGATGAGCAGGATATTGTAGAAAGCCTCAAATTCGTTCTGGAAGTTTCGGGATTCGTGTGTTATACCGCGTATAACGGCGAGGACGGTTTGAAGCTGGCAAAAGAAATTATGCCGGATTTGATTATTCTTGATGTTATGATGCCGAAGATTAACGGATACAAAATAAGCAGACTTCTCAAGTATGATAACAAGTACAAGGATATTCCGATAATAATGGTAACGGCGCGCTCCCAGCTTGAGGATAAGATGATTGGGGAAGAAACCGGGGTTAATGAATATATTACAAAGCCGTTTGAGCTTGATGATATAGTCAAGAAGGTTCAGGAATATCTGGGAGAATCGGGAGAGGCATAAATAGTTGAAGAGTTGAAAGGTTGAATAGTTGAAGGGTAGTTATGGTTGAGAAGTTGAGGAGAAGTTATAAAGGGTTGAAGAGTTGAAAGGTTGAATAGTTGAAGGGTAGTTATGGTTGAGAAGTTGAGTAGTTAAATCAATCTATTCCCTCGCCCCTTGTGGGAGAGGGTTAGGGAGAGGGGTCAGATAGGATGATAAGTTAAAAGGTTGAACAGTTGAAAAGAAGTTAAAAATTAAAATGTCATGCTGAACTTGTTTCAGCATCTTACCGGAAATCAAGGTTATTGTTAGGCAGGTATGCCCAACCTACTAAACGAACCCTTCACGCCTCACACTTCACTCTTCACAAGCAAAAAAAGGAAACAAATGGAAACAACGGTTACAAATAAAACATTAGAAAAACTAAAATACGAGCTTGTCCGAGATGGTATTGTTGCTTACGAAACACTGGAGAAGGCAGAAGAGCTTGCAAATGTTCAGAGAATTAACATCGGGCAGGCGCTTATTAATTCCGGAATTCTTGCAGAAGATACGCTCCTGAAATTTTTGGAGAGCAAATTACATATACCTTATGTTAACCTTGAGGATTATTCTCCGGATACAAAATGTTTTAAATACGTTTCCTTTGCGGATGCAAGAAGATACAGAATTATTCCGCTTTTCAAGATAGAAGATGTCTTGACAGTTGCAATGGCAGACCCGCTGGATCTATTTGCGATAGATAAAATTATAGAAACCGCAGAATGCTCGATTGAGCCTGTCATAGCGTCAGAATCAAGCATCATGAAAAAGATTGATGAGTACTATAAAGTCGCTGACACGGTTGACAGTATTACTTTATCCGAAGAATTTGAAGATTTTGATTGGACCGAGGAGCTTCATAAAGAAGAAGCAGGCGAAGAACATATCCAGAGAGTTATTCGCGCAATCTTAAAACAGGCAATAATAGAAGATGTTCATGAGGTGAATTTTGAGCAGACAGAGGAAGGTTTAAAAGTTGTATTCAAACAAAACGGCGAATCAATGGATAAGGGCACGATTCCTGCGATTCTTAACTCTGCTTTTGTATCAAAGCTCAAAACGCTTTCTAATCTGGATTCTACGGTTTGCGAAATTCCACAGCTCGGCAAATTGTGTTTTAAAGTTGAAAATACAATGTTAATCGCCTCGGTTTCATCATTCCCGACGATTATGGGCGAGAGAATTTCTCTTAAAATTTACAAACCGCCTCAGAGGCTGGATAAAATTATTACCGATGAAAAACAGAGAAGTATTTTAACCCAATCGCTTTCTGCCCCCGGGATTATACTTGTGTGCGGCTCTCCGTTGAGCGGAAAAACTCACATAATTTATTCACTTCTTATGGAAGCTTCCGAAAGCCATAAAAATATTATGACAATAGAATCTATTGCAAAATATGAGCTTAAGGGTGTGAACCAGTGCGAACTTAATGAAAACATCGGGTTCAATATGGATAAGGCGCTCAGGTATGTTGAATTCCAGTCTCCTGATACTATTTACCTGGAAGGGGTCAAAACAAGAGACGCATTTGAGTTTTTATCAGAGCTTTATTACAATGACAAGACCGTAATTACTGAATTTATGGCAAACAATATGACTGATTTAAGGCAGAAACTGGCGTTTGATGATTTTCAGTCATTCAAATCACTTGTTACCTGTCTTGTGTTTATTCATTCCAGAGACAGTATAGAGGTTTTTGACAAAACAACCTTGCAGAAGTATCTTGCATAGAGGGAAAAAGTTATAGAGCAGGTCTTTTATTGTTTTTTTGCTGCGGAAAATACATCAATAAATTTATTGATGTATTTTCCGATTGTGTTATTATTTATACATTGAAAAAAGAATAAAGGCAGAAGATTTGTACAAAAAAGAAAGGAGGAATAGATGTTTGTACAAATTACAGCAAAAGAACTAATACTTGTAATAGCATTAGTTCTTACCATCAAAACCCGATAATCGGGTGGTAGGGGTGTTCGCTGCACCCTTGCCTTTATTCTTATTTTAACATGTTTTTTAGGATTTACAAGGTTTCCTTTTGGGCCCTTTTAACTTTGAGGGTTTTACCTTCGACCTCTATTTCCACCTGATCTTCTTCGGGGTTTATGTCCAGAAGTTCTATAATTGTTTTGGGCATAAACAATGACCAACCGTTCCCGCTTTTACTTAATTTTCTTTTCATACATTTACCTTACATTGTATCTATTTTGTACTTTACATTGGAAATGATTTATTGTATACTCTAACTGGTTAGTAACACAGGAGGTAAAAATGATTAATATTGCGAGAACAAAAGAGCTTTCCAAAAAACTCTTTTATCTTACCTTGATGCTGCAGAAATATACCAAGCACGAAAGCGAAAATATCGCGATGGACGAGTTTAACACTGTTACAGTGTTTTCGCAGTCGCTTGCACATATCGCGTCCGAACTTTACGGAGAATACGACGAGTAGTCTAGATATATTTGAAATTGATATAAACAGTGCTTATTAATAATGATATCAGAACAACAATGGTTCCGTATTTCATAAATCTTAAAAATGAAATCGGATGTCCTTCTCTTGCAGCATTTTCAGAGACAATGACGTTTGCGGCCGCGCCAATTATGGTCATATTTCCGCCAAGACATGCCCCGAGCGAGAGACACCACCATAAAGGAGTTGTGTATTCAGCCCCCATGGTCTTTTGGATTTCCGCAATCATAGGAGACATTGTAGCCGTGTACGGAATATTATCTATAACACCGGATATAATACCGGATGCCCAGAGAATAAGCATTGAGGCAGCTTCTTGAGAACCGTTTGTAATTCTGATTATCCACTCTGCCATAAGTTTAATTCCGCCTGACGCTTCCAGACCGCCGATTATTATAAACAGGCCGATAAAGAAAAATATTGTGTTCCATTCAACATCTCTTAGAATTTCTGTCGGTTTTTCAAATAACAGAAGAACACTTGCCCCGAGCATCGCCGTAACGGAAGTTTCGAGCCCTGTTATATCATGGGTTACAAAGCCTGTGATTACGAGAAATAGAACCACAAGAGATCTTATCATAAGTTTTTTATCCGTAATCGTCTTTGAATTATCAATATTTATAATTTCCTGCATTTTATCCTTGGAGGAATGAAGCCCTTTGTTGAACCTTATTACCAGAAAACCTATTACAGCAATAAGAATTACTGCAACAACAGGAGTAAGGTTGTTCACAAAATCCATAAATGTGAAGCCAGCAGCACTTCCGATAATAATATTCGGCGGATCACCGATAAGTGTAGCAGTACCGCCAATGTTTGACGCAAAAACCTCTGTCAAAAGAAACGGAATCGGATCAATATCAAGAGTTCTTGTCATAGCAAAAGTTATCGGCATAACGAGGATTACGGTTGTAACGTTATCAAGAAACGCACTTATAATTGCAGTGAACAGTCCCATTGCAATAAGGATTAAAATAGGGTGGCCTTTTGTTAATTTCAAAAGCTCGTTTGCAAGGAAGCTGAAAATCCCGCTTTTTGTTGTGATATTAACAATAATCATCATTGCAACTAGAAGAAAAATAACGTTAAAATCAATGTAATTAACAAAATACTGCGGATTTAAGATTCCGTCAGCCATTTTGTGCTGGCTTACAAGCCCGA
Organism: Candidatus Gastranaerophilales bacterium; assembly: GCA_944323265.1. Lineage (GTDB taxonomy): Bacteria > Cyanobacteriota > Vampirovibrionia > Gastranaerophilales > Gastranaerophilaceae > CAG-196. The sequence continues at coordinate 78,639 of CALURX010000002.1, read as the reverse complement.
GCAGAATAGTTAACCCTGCGCCCAGAAGAGCAATTGTAACTTTGGGGATTTTTTCCAGTGCTATAAATATGTAGGCAAGAATAAGTATTCCTGCAGATATTTGCATGCTGTATTCCAACATTTTTCCCCCTCTCTTTTAGTTACTATATGCTTTTGAATTTAACCAGATCCTGTTTCCTCATTCTGATATTTTCCGGTGTAATTTCTACCAGCTCATCATCACCAATGTATTCAAGACAGTCTTCAAGCGTTAATTCTTTATGAGCCTGCAGAGTTACCATAACGTCTGCGGTTGCACTTCTCATATTGGTTAATTTCTTTGTCTTGCAAATATTAACCACAATATCCTGCGGCCTGTTGCCTTCACCGATTATCATTCCGCGGTAAACTTTGGTTTTTGGCGTAACAAAGAAAACTCCCCTGTCTTCAAACTGCGCAAGAGCGTAAGGAATAGCCTCACCCTGTTCGTGCGCAAGAATTGAGCCGCTTCTTTGTTTCGGAATGTCGCCTGCATAAGGTTTATACTCATCAAATGTATGGTACATAATACCTTCACCGCGTGTCATTCTGATAAATTCTGTTCTAAAACCGATTAAGCCTCTTGCAGGAATCGAAAACTTCATATTTGTTCTTCCGTTTGCGTTTTGCATTTCAAGCATTGTCGCTTTTCTGCCTGAGAGGCGGTCAATGCAGGAGCCTGCATATTCTTCCGGAACATCAACAAGCAGGTCTTCAAACGGTTCGTACTGTTCGCCGTTAATTTCTTTATAGATAACTTCCGGCTTGGAAACTTGGAATTCGTAACCTTCTCTGCGCATTGTCTCAATCAGGATTCCGAGGTGAAGTTCTCCTCGACCGCTTACTTTGAAGCAGTCAGTTGAGTCAGTATCTTCAACTCTTAAACTTACATTCTTTTCAAGCTCGTCGTATAGTCTTTTTCTAAGCTGTCTTGAAGTTACAAACTTTCCTTCCTGACCTGCAAACGGGCTGTCATTTACTGAAAAATTCATCTGCAAAGTCGGTTCATCAACTTTGATTAACGGAAGAGCTTCTATATGGTTAGGGTCGCATAAAGTTTCTCCGATATGAATTTCAGAAAAACCTGCAATACCTACAATATCACCGGCTTCTGCGGATTCAATTTCAACCCTTCCAAGGTCTTTGAACCCGAAGAGCTTAGTAATCTTACCTCTGCTAACGCTTCCGTCCGCCTTAATCCAAGCAACCTGGTCTTGAGAATGTACAATACCGTTTGCAATACGCCCGATAACAATTCTTCCTACGTATTCGTTATAATCAAGAGTTGTTGCTCTAAATTGGAAAGGCTTTGAAGCATCACCTGACGGCTCCTGAATGTTTTCCAAAATGCAATCCAGAAGCGGAACCATATCTTTTTTCTCGTCATCCAAATGCTTGATAGCAAATCCGTGCAAGCTGCTTGCGTAGATATACGAAAAGTCGATTAAATCTTCTCTGTCAGTAAGTTCTGTAAATAAATCAAAAACCTTATCCAGTGTTCCGTCAGGATCAGCTGCAGGTTTATCAATTTTATTTATTACAACAATAATCTTAATCCCAAGTTCTAATGCTTTTGAAAGCACAAATCTTGTTTGAGGCATCGGGCCTTCTGCCGCGTCAACAATAAGAAGCGCGCCGTCAACCATACCGAGAACTCGTTCAACCTCGCCGCCAAAATCCGCGTGACCTGGGGTGTCTACGACATTAATCTTGACGCCCTTATACGTAATTGAAATATTCTTGGAAAGAATCGTAATTCCGCGTTCTCTTTCTAAATCATTACTGTCAAGAACTCTTTCCTGAATCTGCTGGTTTTCTCTGAAAACTCCGCTTTGTTTGAGCATACAGTCTACAAGCGTAGTTTTACCGTGGTCTACGTGAGCTATTATCGCTATGTTGCGTATATTTTTATTTGTCATAAATCTTAATCCCTATTTCGTCTAGTGTCATGTTTACACTTATATTTTAAACTAACAATTTAATTTTTCAAACTCTTTTGAAAAATCTCTCTGATTTAATTCTATTAATGGTAAATTATATTCGTCCGCAAGTTTTTTCACTTTGATATCGTAATTTATTGCAAGAGTTTTCACACCGGATTTTATTCCGACAATATTTGCGTGAAACCGCATTCCGATAAGGTACTCAAGATCAGAAATCCTGTCAAAAACATCGTTTATGGAAAGTCCGCTCAAGACTTCCACATTATCCAAGCCCTTTTTTTTGAGCATTCGTGCAAAATCTTCGCATACACTCAAATCAAGGGAATCTTGCAGCGATATAACTTCTACTTTTTTATCGGAAAATCTTTTTACAATCTCATCTGCAAGAGCTTTCATAAAATCTCCGGTAAGTGTCGGGAAGTTTCTGAGCTGAACACCGACGGTTCCTTTTTTATTTTTAATTGGCAAATCAAGCTTAAATATCGGATCCTGCACAAGTTCGGAATCAATTTTCCAGCTCTTTAAAAGTTCCTGTGATTTTTTGTCTCTGACAGAGATTTCTTTGCATCTTTTGAGCGCTGTTTTTGTCAAAAATCTGCCTAACTTGGAATTAATCGGTCCGATTCCTTGAGAATATATCACGACTTTTTTGCCTAAGATGAGCGCAGTATAGATTACGCCCAGATAATAAATAAGACTCTTAAAACTTGTTACATCCTGCAAAAGGCTACCGCCTCCGGAGATTAAAACATCTGCTTCTTTTATTGAGTTAAAGAATTTAAGCATAGGGCAGGCATCAACCCCATGGAGTTTTGCGGTTTTTTCGGGGTTAGATGAGATGAGCGTAATCTTTTCTGCGCCTTCTGATTTTAACTTGTCTGTCAGCACTCTTGCAATAGCTTCATCACCGAAGTTATCAAATCCTATGTAGCCTGAGACAACGTACTTGGTCATCAAACGGTCTCCCCGATTTTTTCCATTACTGCATCCCGATAAGGAATCGCCTGAATTGCACCGTAATTCTGCGTTTGCAGACCGGAAACAACAGCAGCAAACTTCGCGGAATCATGAGGAGTGTAGCCTTTTGTCAGTGCGTACAAAAATCCGCCGTTGAATACGTCGCCTGAAGCGGTTGTATCTATTGTGCGTGCGGTATTATAAAACTCTGTAAAGCTTATATCACCTTTGTAGCCGGTATAATATCCGTTATCAATGTGGGATTTTACAACAACAATTTTTATTCCTTTATCCCAGAAATATTTAACCACTTTATCCATTGAGCTGACATCGTAAAGCTGGGCCGCGTCATTTTTGAGGCTTAAGAAAATTATATCCGTATAATCAACAATCTCTTCAAAACACTCCTTTGTGTCAGCAGAGTTCATAAAACAGGATGTGTAATTCGGGTCATAGGCTGTCAGTACATCATTTTCCTTTGCAATCCTGAATGATTCTCTTACAAGTTCTCTTGCGCCGGCACTAAGTGACTGCACAACCCCTGTTGAGTAAATAAGTTTCAGCTTTTTGATGCAATCTTCATCAATATCTTCAACTGAAAGTTTTGTAGCCGCAGTTTTGCGCTTGTAATAAAGAAGTTCTTTCTTCTCAGGAGTTCTGGATAGAATATACATTCCGTTCTGCTCGTCATTACTCTTTATAAGCGACGTATCAATATTTTCTTTCTTCAAGCTGGATAGAATAAATTCACTAAAACCGTCATTCCCGACTTTGGTTAAGTAAGTAACGTTTCCGCCAAGCCGTGCAATAGTAACAGCCGTTGTTACCGTATCTCCGCCAAAGTATTTATTTAAAGTAGAGGTGTCAGCAAGAGTTCCGTTTGCACTTAATTCTATCAGACACTCTCCTATAACTGCGATATCTATTTTTTGCTCCATTCAGTGAAATCCTTAACTTCTCTCAAAATTTCTTTAGCCCTTGCGGTAATCTCTTTTGGCGTAAACCCGAGATAGAAATCTCTTCCGACGCCGACGGCTGCCGCACCGGCTTTTATGTATGTAGTGACTTCGCCGAGTTTAATATTGCCCATTGGCATCAGGTTCAAAAACGGCATCTGTCTCAAAATATCTTCAATGTATTTAACTCCGCCCATAGCATCTGTCGGGAAGAGTTTTATTAGAGGAATTCTTGATTTCCAGGCGTTATAAGCTTCGTTTGCTGTAGAAGCTCCGGCAATAAACGGAACACGTTTATTTTTTGATATCTTAACCATATTCATCTGGAATATTGGAGATGCAATCAATTTCGCTCCGGATTCAAACGCAGCATCTGCCTGAAGCGAGGTGATAATACCGCCCGCACATACGTAAGCATAGTTTGAAACCTCTGAAATTGCTTTATATAAAGAAGGGTTCTCTACGTTAATCTCTAATACTCTTATTCCGCCTTCTACAAGTGCCTTTGCCGTTTCTACCGCTAAATCTGCATCCTTACATCTTATTATCGGATAAACTTTATCCTGTTTTATTATTTCAATATAATTTTCACTCATATATATGTATCCTTTTCACCCGATTTATTATATCATAATAATATGAATAAGATTAAGTTTGCATTCTTTACTATTATTATCCTGCTTGTTTTATCTTTTGTCTACTTTGTAACATACAATATTGTTGAGCCCAGAGCTTATGACTTTATGGTTAAAAATGTTCTGACAGAGAAGCTTCCGTTTGATAACAAAAAACAGATTTTCGGAAGCGGTGATATTGTTCTTGTTGTAGTTGACGATAAAAGCGCTCAAAGGTACAGGTGGCCATGGAAGCGAGATTTATATTGCAAAATTTTCGGGTATTTTAAGGATTATTCAGCACCCAAAGTTGTTGTACACGACGCGAATATCTTAAATCTTGATAAGGATTCTCCGGATGCTGACAAGAAATTTTTTGCGCTTCTAAATCGTTTTGATAATCTGGTTGAAGGTTTTATGCCGGCGCTAAAGCCATGGGAGAATGCTGAACTCGGGATTGCTTATGATAAAGCTTTTACTCAAAAATACGGAGTGAGGGCGGTTAATAAAATTTCAAAACCGGCTTATCTGTACTCAAGCCTTATGATGTTTCCAAAGCCGTATTTTGATATCGTAAAACACGTGGGTGCTGTTTCAATGCTCCCCGGATTTATTGACGGAAATATAACGCCTTATGCGCTGGATGAAGTATATAGAACGCATGAGTATTTGATTAATTATAAAGGAACTCTTTTGCCGTCACTTGCTATGCAGACCTTTCTGCTTGCAAATAACAATCCAAAACTTGTTGTAAAAGATTCTCTAATCAAATTTCCTGAATTAGGATACAAAATTACTCAGAAAACCACTCAATATCAATCCGTGGTTCCGATAAAATTCTATAAACTCTGGCAGGGATATTCACACCGGAAGATTTCCGCTGTTGATGTAATGGATTCTTATGATAACATCTTAGCCGGTAAAAAACCTGTTATTGACCCTGCGGTATTTAAGGATAAAATTGTTGTAATAGGCGCTAATGTTCCGACAGGAACAGGCTTGAACGATAACAAAAATACGCCGATTTCCGTAAACCATCCGGGAGTAGATATTCAGGCAACTGCTATAGATAATATCCTGCACAATGACTTTTTATTTGTTATTCCGAACTTTATTAATATTATTATTACTATTATCGGCATGATTCTGATGTATACATTTATCAGAATCAACGGACTTATAAAATCCGTTATGTCCGCTCTTGGAATAATCGCAGCCTACTTTGTAATCTGCGCGCTTTGTTTCTATTTCGGAGTTGTTATAAATGTAATCACTCCTATTGTTATGTTTGTAGTGACAATGATTATTGCGTATACTCATAAATTTATACTAGAAAACAGAAGCAAAGAAAAAGTTAAGTCCGCAATGGGCAAATATATGTCGGAAGATGTTATGAAACGTGTTGTTATGAATATTGATAACCTCGGACTTGGCGGTAAAAAAGCGGTTGTAACCGTCCTGTTTGCTGATATCAGAGGGTTTACTTCAATGTCTGAAACTATGTCAGCGCAGCAGGTTTCAGAAATCCTGAACGAATATTTTACGGAGATGGAGCCTATAATTACCAGATATAACGGAATTATTAACAAGTTTATCGGTGATGCTGTTATGGCAATTTTTGGGGAACCTATTCAGGATAAAAACCACGCTTCAAATGCTGTTAAGTGCGGCTATGAAATGCTTTTAAAAGTTAAGGAGCTCCAGAAAAAATGGGCTGATGAAGGTAAGCCAAAAATAGAGATAGGAATCGGGATTAATACAGGAGAAGTTTTTGTCGGCAATATCGGTTCCGAAAATCGTATGGAATATACGGTTATCGGTGATACGGTAAATCTTGCAAGCAGGCTTGAAAGTTACAATAAGATTTATAAAACAAAAATGCTAATAAGCTCGTCTACTTACGAAGCAACAAAAAGTATTCTTGATGTTATAAAAATTTCTGATGTAGAGATTAGGGGTAAATCTCATAAAATGGATATTTATGAGGTTTTGAAAGTTATTTATTAAAAAAATCATCACTATTGACTGATAGCTGCTATCAGGTTTTATAATGTAAAAAAATAATGAGGGCAGTTAAATGAAAAAAATATTGATGATTATTTTGCCTGTAATTTTGATAGCCGGTATTGCTGTCTATCAGATTGCAAATGCAACAACACAAACAATAGGAGGTCTTATGGACAAAAAAGTGCTGGTAGCGTACTTCTCCTGGAGCGGTAATACAAAATCAATCGCCCAGAAGATTCATTCCCAAACTGGTGGGGATATTTTTGAGATAAAGCCGGTTAAGCCTTATCCGAGCGACTATAACGAGACCGCTTACGGTATTGCTAAAGAGCAGAAAGAAAAAGGGATTCATCCTGAGATAAATAATACTGACGTAAGCTCTTATGATGTAATTTTTGTTGGAACTCCTGCCTGGTGGTACACAATGGCGCCTCCGGTTATGACATTCCTTGCAGAAAACAATTTTGAAGGTAAAGTCATTGTTCCGTTTGTAACCCATGGAGGCGGAGGCGGTTATACTATTGATAAAGATATGGCTGACCTTGCTAAAGGAGCAAAAGTGCTTAAACCGTTCGTTGTTTACGGCCGAGGCAGCGCAGGCGTTGACAATGATATTAAAGACTGGATAAATCGACTATAACAATACTATAATATGAGGTTTCTTATGATTTTGAAAAAAGTGTTCACGGCTTTAATCGGCTTAGTTATTGCAGCAGGTTTTACTATGGGAGACAAATGTATGGCAAAAGAAAGCTTAAGTAAAAAACAAAAGAATATTGTAATGATTTCTTCTTATACGGCATCAGGCGACTTGGAGAATTTGGAAAAGTCTTTAAATAAGGGGCTTGATGAGGGGTTAACAGTAAATGAGATAAAAGAAATTCTTGTTCAAATGTATGCTTACTGCGGATTTCCAAGAAGTTTGAACGGTTTGAATACATTTAAGAAGGTTGTTGATTCAAGAAAAGGCGATAAATTAGGCAAAGAAGGCAAAGTTTTGCCAAAAGATACCGATAAATTTGCATACGGCGACAATGTTCAGTATGAACTTACCGGAAACCATCTTAAAGGCGGTATATTTGATTTTGCGCCGGCAATTGATCAGTACCTGAAAGAACACTTATTTGCAGATATTTTTGCAAGAGGAGTGCTTACTTATCAGGAAAGAGAAATTGCAACAATTTCAGCACTTTCATCAATTCCGGGACTTGAACCGCAGTTGAATTCGCATATTCAAATTGGTAAAAATACAGGGCTTTCTGACGCTCAGGTAAATGAGATTCTTGATTTAACCAAGTATTCAAGAAGCGGAGCTTTCGGTATCGGAGAGAAAAATACTGCTTATGCAAAATATTTTATCGGCCAGAGCTACTTACAGCCTTTGACAAGCGAGGGTGTCGGCGTTGCAAATGTTACGTTTGAGCCGGGATGCAGAAATAATTGGCATATTCATCATAAGGGCGGACAAATACTTCTTGTAACTGCAGGAAGAGGTTACTATCAGGAATGGGGCAAGCCTGCACAGGAGCTTAAACCCGGCGATGTGGTAAATATTCCGCCTGAAGTTAAACACTGGCATGGTGCTGCAAAAGACAGCTGGTTTGCTCATGTAGCAATCGCAGTTCCTGCAGAAGGAAGCTCTAATGAATGGCTTGAAGAAGTTACTGACGAAGAATATGCAAAACTAAAATGATTGACAGGTAAAGGGCTGGTTTTCAGCCCTTTACCACAAATAACAGGAGATAATTATGAAAGTTTTATTAATAAACGGTTCCCCAAACAAACAAGGCTGCACATATACTGCTCTTAATGAGATGTCAAAAGTTTTGAATGACGAAGGTATTGAAACTGAAATCTATTATATCGGGAAGGATCCTATTGCCCCTTGCAGGGCGTGCCGTGCCTGCGGAAAAATCGGCAGATGCGTTATTAATGATAAAGTTAACGAGTTTGTAGAACATGCAAGAGAGTTCGACGGTTATGTGATCGGCTCTCCTGTTCATTACGGCTCTGCTTCCGGTGTTGTTGTACCGTTTTTGGATAGGGCATTCTTTGTTGACTTCATGTCAGGCAAGGATTCTTTCAAACATAAACCCGGAACGGCAATTGTTTCTGCAAGGCGCGCCGGTACAACGGCAACGCTTGACCAGCTGAATAAATATTTCCAGATTAATCAAATGCCTGTAATTTCGGGAAGATACTGGAATATGGTTCATGGTCAGAATCCGGGAGAAGTTGTTCAGGATAAAGAGGGAATGCAGAATTTGAGAATTTTAGCCAAAAATATGGCTTATCACTTAAAGTGCAAAGAGGCTGCTCAGAGGGCGGGTATTAATCCGCCTGAGGCTGAGCAGGTCGAGTACACTAATTTTATTCATTAATTGAAAGGAGAATTACAATGGAAACAGTAAAACTCAATAATAGCGTTGAAATGCCTATTCTGGGATACGGAGTATTTCAGGTTGACCCTGCAACGGTTGAGATGATTATCGGTCTTGCTGGAAGATAGGAGTTGGGAGATGAAGAAGTCACCATCTGCCTGTTTATAACGGCCGGGTTTTCTGTCAGTGCAAAAACACAAAAGGATAAAATTATGAAAGAAAAAGTTTATTATAAAGCGTAAAACCTTGAACACTTACGATAAATGCCTCTAGGCTTAAAGCTGCCGGGACTTAGATGTTTCGGCGGCTTTTCATTTATTTTACATTCTGAGAAAATTTTACCTTCTGGAATTTGCTTCAAAGATTTAGGTCGATAGAATTTTTAGGGTAAAATGTCTGTATGATAATAAATACAGGTTCAAGAACAGATACGGTTCAATATTATACAGAATGGCTTTTGAAAAGATTTGAAGAAGGGTTTGTGTATTCCAGAAATCCTCTGTTTCCGAATAAAGTTACAAGATATGAATTAACTCCGGAGCTGGTCGACTGTGTGATATTTTGCTCTAAAAATTATGAGCCGATTCTTCCTGATATCAAAAGAATTACTGATAAATTCAATACCTATTTTCACTATACAATAACGGCTTACGGAAAAGATATTGAGCCGAATGTTCCGGATATTGACCAAAGTATCGAAACATTAATAAAGCTGTCACAAATAGTCGGCAGCGAGCGTATTGCGTGGCGTTATGACCCGATACTTTTAACGAATAAATATACCAAGATGAGGCATTACAAGACTTTTGACTATATGGCTGATAAACTTTCAGGACATATTGACAGATGTATATTTAGTTTCGTTGAAATGTATCAGAAGTTGAAAACGAATATGCCGGAGATTATATTGTTGACTGAAAAAGACAAGCTTGAAATTGTAAAAAATCTTGGTGCGATATCTAAAAGACATGGGATAACGATTCAAACCTGTGCAACAAGTAGTAATTACGAACAATTTGGAATATTAACATCCGGATGTTTAACCCCGGAGATTCTGGGAAGAGCAAATAATATTAAGTTCAAAAAACTGCGGCAAATTGGTAACCGAAAGAATTGCCGCTGTGTTGAAAGCCGTAATATCGGGGATTATGATACCTGCCCGAATGGGTGTAAATATTGTTATGCGAATCAAAATCCTCAAATAGCAATAAAAAATTATAAAAAGCATAATCCTGCCTCACCTTTTATTCTGGGAGAATTTCAGGAAACAGATGAGATTCAGCAAGGTGTTCAGCAATCTTTTTTAGTCAAATGCGAGCAGAAAAGCCTGTTTTAAATCTCGATATTATTTTAGTTCTTTATACGCCGTCAGAATCTTGTGAAAAAATTGTATTTCTTCTAATGTAGATTGTTCAAAAATCTCATTGATATCGTGCACCAGTTCTTCTTTTGTTTTTATATGTCCGAAATCAAACAAATCTTTTATATCAACTTTCAGTGCAGTGGTAATTTTATTCAGATTTTCTTCTTTTGGGAGATGTACGCCTTTTTCAAGCTTACTCAAATTTGTTGCTTCCATGTCAATTAGTTCTGCAAGTTCTATCTGCTTCATTCTTCTTGCTTCTCGGAGTTCCTTGATTCTCTTGCCGACTTGCATACTTAATGTTGACATAACCACCTCTTAACATATCAGTATACTTTATTCCATTTCTTATCAAAAGATTGTAATACGCCAAGAAAATGTATATAAATGATTGACTAATAATCATATTTGATTGTATACTTATCATAAAATCCCATTTTATGGTTTTGATACGTTAAGTTTAAGAGAGATTATGATAAAAATATCAGTTGTTATTCCGGTCTATAATGTGGAAAAGTATTTGAAGGAGTGTTTGGATAGTTTACTCAACCAAACTTTTCAAAATTTTGAGATAATTTGTGTGGATGACGGCTCGACCGATAAGTCTTTGGAGATTTTGCAGGAGTACAAAAGAAAAGACGACAGGTTTGTGATTCTCCAGCAAAGGCATTCGGGCGCGGGAAGTGCAAGAAATAACGGAATAAGGCTTGCGGAGGGTAAATACGTTCAATTTCTTGATGCGGATGATTATTTTGAGCCGACCCTGTTGGAGGAAATGTACAACCACGCGGAAAAATTTGATGCGGATTTAACGGTTTGCTCATCTAGAAAAGTTGATGATGAGGGTAATATAACAGAGACAGGAAGTCCGAATTTTCCTATCAACATTGATAAAGTTCCGATGGAGAAAGTTTTTAACCGAGACGAGTTCAAAGACGATATCTTTTCCTTATTTACCCCCGTTGTTTGGAATAAGTTAATCAAAAAATCGTTTCTTAAAGAGAATAATCTTGAATTTCCGCCGCTTACGATTTATGAAGATATTGCTTTTATGCACAGTCTTATAATTTCTGCTAACAGTATTGTTGCATTTAATAAAGAACTTGTGAATTACAGGTTTAACCGCCCGGGGAGTTTAGTAAGCACACGCTCTCAACACACAATTGATGCCGTAAAATCCTGCATGTATTTAGGGGAATTTCTTAAATCAAGAGGGTTTTTACCGGAGTATGAAAATGCGTATAGAAAAGTTTTAATTAACCACATAAGGGCAGAAATCAGTTATTGTAACGACGATGAATACAAGAACTTTCTTCAGGAGTTTAAGGCGCTCCTGCCTAATGATTGGCAAAAATATCAATCAGCGCTGAGAAAAGATTACATCACACCCGAATATCTCAAAAAGTTTATCGGGGACAAAAAAGTTATGCTCTGGGGCGGGAGCCTTTTTATCAAGCAGGTGCTTGAGAGGGAAACCGAGAAGAATCCGAATATTTTAGGAATAATTGACAGAAACGCCGCCTCTGCAGGCAAACCTTTCTGCAATTATACCATTTACCCTCCGGAGGCGATAAACGAATTGAAACCTGACGGAGTGATTTTAACAGTTTTATCCAATAACGAATCCATTTATGAATCATTAAAAGAGGAGTTCAGGGAGAAATATCCGAACGTAGAGCTTCTGCCGAACATCTTTGAAGAGGAGATTGTTTCCTAATGCAAATCAAAAAAGTTTCCAGCAGCAACAAAACCTTACCGATTGTTTTTGCATTCAACAATAAATATTGTAAATTTTTTAGTGCAACATTGAACTCTCTTGTATACAATAGTTCTCAAAATTTTGACTACGACATAATAATATTCTCATCCGACATCACTGAAAGGAATAAAAAACTTTTAAAGGCAATGGTTCCGGACAACTTTTACCTGCGTTTTTTTAATATAACAGAATATCTTAATAATATTATAAATATTCAAAACTTAAAACCACGAAGCTATTGGTCAGCAGAAATGTACTATAGGCTTTTTATACCACTTATTATGCGTGATTATAAAAATGTTTTGTATCTTGATGCCGATGTTGTAATTAATGATAATATTGAGTCCTTTTTTGATGAACCTTTTTGCGGGAAACAGATACTCGCATCCTTTGATACAATATCAAATATTATACGTTTGCCCGAGCATAAAAAAAGGTATGATTTTATTAAAAAAACTTTAAAACTTGAACGGCCAGATGAATACTTTAATTCTGGAGTAATTTTATTTAATATTCCGGTTATTGACGAAAAAATATATCTTGAAAACTTAATATTCTTATTAGAGAACCAAGAGTTAATGTATCCGGATCAGGATATACTGAATATTATTTTTCATAATAAAGTTAAATTCATCGGTTGTGAATGGAACTATTGCTGCAACGCAGTAATTGATAAGAGTTATTTGGAACAAATCACCGGGCAATATAGAGAAGATTTTCTATCGGCAAAGAAAAACCCAAAAATTATTCATTATATTTCGCATATAAAACCGTGGAATTCTTCTGGATATGATTACTCCGAAGTTTTCTGGCAAAACGCAAGAAAAACCCCATTTTACGAAGAGGTTCTCTACTATTTACAACAATATCAAATAGAAGATTCTATGGCATCTGCAACATTGTTTGCTAAAATACAAAATAGTAAAAAATATCTACTATGGGGCGCCAGTTTGTTCTTGGAAGAATTTATAGAGAAATATAAAATCACAGATGATAATATCCTTGGCATAATAGATTTAAATAGAGACAAAGAGGGACATTATATTGGTAAGTATAAAATATATTCTCCCGAGATATTAAAAGTATCAAAAGCTGATGAGATTGTTCTTACGATAAAAAATAAAAAAGAAGAAAGATACCAAGAGATAAAAAGATATCTCGAGGAAAATCAATTAATGCATATTAAGCTCTCAACAATATAAAGGATGTAAAGATGAAAATCACACAACAATGCACCGGCTGTATGGCCTGTTATAATAAATGTCCGCAAAATGCGATTAAGATTGTCTATAGCGAGGATGGATTTTATGTTCCTGAAATAGAGGAAGAAAAATGCACACATTGTGGTTTGTGTGCAAAAATCTGCCCTCAAAATAATGATATCAAATCGGAATTGGAGACCAATAATTGTTACGCAGCCGCAGCAGACGATATTATACGAGAAAAAAGCGCTTCCGGCGGTGTATTTGCTCTAATTGCAAAAAAAGTCTTAGAAGATAACGGCTATGTCTGTGGTGCAGCTTTCTGCGACAAATTCAGGCAGGTTAAGCATATTGTCATAAACAATGTTAATGATTTATCATTACTGCAAAATTCAAAATATGTGCAGAGCAATATCAATACCTGTCTGAAAGATGTCGAAGAAATTTTGAAGCAGGGCAAAACGGTTTTGTTTTCCGGAACTCCTTGCCAAATTGCCGGATTAATGGCGTATCTTCAAAAGGATTATGCTAATCTTATAACAACAGATATTATATGCCATGGGATTCCTTCGCCTCTGGTATGGGGAAAATATGTGGATGAAATTTCAAATGATAAAGTCCTCTATGATGCCTCATTTAGAGATAAAAAGCAGGGCTGGCATGGTTGTTATAATATGGAATTTAAATTTAAGAATAAAATGCTAAGGCAAAAAGGGGCTGATAATTTGTATTATAGAGCCTTCTTTGAGCATTTGATTTTAAATGCTTGCTGCTATAATTGCAAATATACTAATTTAAAAAGAGTAAGCGACATTACACTCGGCGACTTCTGGGGAATTGAGCAATACAATCAGGCTCTTGATGACAACAAGGGAACCTCACTTGTCTTGATAAATACTCCTAAAGGCAAGGAAATTCTGCAAGATATTGACTTTAAATTTTTTGAAGAAGTCCCTCTTAAATTTGCGCTGGAATATAATCCGCGATTACATAAACCTAGTGAAAAAAATCTTGATAATACAAAATTTATTAAGGCTATAGATAAAGGCTCTATTCTAACGAATATTCAATCAAACTTATCACCGAGATATGAAGGCATTATTCGCAATTTCTGGAATATACAAAATTTCGGGGCAACCTTATCCGCTTATGCGATACAACAATATTTCTTTAATCACGGCAAAAATTATTATTTGCTGAAAACTTCTCCATCCCAAAATTTTGTTAATGATTTTGCACAAAAATATCTTAAAACAACCCACCTTGTAAGAACAGAGAAGCAGTATAAAGAATTAAATAAGTGCACAGATAATTTTATCCTTGGAACTGATCAGGTTTTGAGGGGTGAGTTTGTTATGAAAAATCTCAATCATTGTTTGTTTGCTTATACTGAGTTTAAAAAGAAAAGAATCGTCTTCTCCGGCAGTTTTGGCTACGATAATCTTGATAAACTGCGATTTATAGATAAAAAAGCATACTCAACAGTCATACAGAGATTTGATTATATTTCAACAAGAGAAACTTCCGGCGTTGATATATGTAAAAAAGAATTCAATATCAAGGCTGAGTATATTATTGATCCGGTGTTTTTGGTTGATAAATCTCTGTGGAATGATATGGCATCTGATACCGGAAGTAAGTATCAAGGTAAAATTGTAACATATATTTTCCATTCTAATGACGAAATATTGAAAGTAAAAGAGTTTTTAAAGACCAAATACAATAAGGAATCGATTGATTTAATTAATGGGGAAATTCCGCCGGAGGAGTTTTTATCAGCAATAAAAAATGCGGATTTTGTGATTACAAATTCTTTCCATGGAATGTGTTTTTCTCTTATTTTCAATAAAAAAGTTCTTTGCGTGAAAGATTCAGAGCTTGCTCCGGCAAGATTTGACAGTCTGATAGAACTTTTTGACATAGAAAAACTCTTTGTAAACAGCTGGAATGAAATTTATACCAAAAAAGACCTTTTTGCAGAATATGACAGAGATAAAATTGAGGATGTGATTAATAAAGAACGAATTAAAGCTGAAAATTGGTTTGAAAAAGCTGTAAACTCACCTAAAAAATTCACTTTAAGAAATATTTTTGCAGAACTAAGATTTCAAGCTGTTAATTTCATAGTTTTAAGATACCTGATTTCCTTATACAATAATCGAAAACTTTTATTTCTACTAAAATATTCGAAGAAAAAAATAGTCTTCTGGGGTGCAAGTTGTTTTTTGTCTAACCTTTTGCAAAAGTACAATATTAAGAATAAAAATATTCTTGGTATTATAGATAAAAATACCCAAAGACACTACAAGAGGATGGGAGATTATACAATTTATCCTGTTGAACAACTGAAGGAACTGAAACCTGATATTGTGATATGTTCAATTCTTAACAATCATGAAACAGTTTATCCTCAAATCAAAGCCTATCTTCAACAGAATTATCCCTCAATCGAATTAAACCCGGATATTTTTAGTTAACCGAAACAATAAGAAAGGAGAAAACTATGATTGAAAGTTTGAATGATTATTTGGAAGAGAACACAAAAGAATACTATTATAAAGGAAAAGAAAAAAATTATCGATATATTCTAGGAACAACAGGTGATAGACCGCTTATTTGTATTGGAACTAACCCAAGTGATGCTATTAATGTAGAGGATAAAACGGATAAAACTATTGATAGGGTTAAGGCTATTCAAGAATACAATAAAAAGTATGATAGCTGGATAATGCTAAATTTATATCCCGAAGTGAGCGAAGATGTTAGTAAGTTACCTAATGAAGCAGATTCTCATTTGTCTGATGAAAATTTAGGGATAATTAAAGATGTATTAATAAAGATAAGTCAATATTACAATGGTAATTCTTTTGACGTATGGTGCGCCTGGGGAAGTTCAATTGAAGAAAAGCAATATTTTAAATGTGCTCTTAATAAACTATATGAGGCTTTGAAAAACGAAGGGTTAAAGATTAATTGGATACAAGCCAAATCCATTAATCCGCGCCATCCGGTTACGACTGCTATAGAAGCTGAGTTTGAAAAGTTTGATTTAAAAAAATATATTGAGCCAGGCAGAGTGGGCAAAGCTACATTAAATCGGAAATAATTGTTTTCAACTTTGTATAGCGTACCTACCATAAACTTAAACCAAAAATAAAAGGTTCATCAAAGATGAACCTTTTATTTTTGGACCTTGACATACGACTTAAAACTCGAAATAGTTAAAATCGCCTAACGGCACAGGATTGAAGTATGTCAGAAATCCACAGTTTTTGGATTTGGAAGTTGAAAAAATTTTGTATGAAAAAATGTAGGTTTTAATTATTTCTTTTGCTTTTAGGTGGCATATAATAAATCGCTCCATTTTCTATGATATAGTACGAATCTATTTGCTCAATTAATAACAAACGTATAAAACATATAACTAAACTAAATATTTTTTGTGAGTACATAACAATATCTTTAATTAAATCTTTTGCACAGGCATTTCCCTTTACATTAATTTCCCATATTGGTGGAATTAAATGTCTATCAGCACCTAAACTAAAATTTCTAATTTTTACAAATTTAGTTTCTTGTTTATGCTTAAGTGCATTTCTAATATCAATAAACTCGTTTAAAAAATCATCATTTTGTTTTTTTATATATTTATAAATACTTGAATTTTTATCTATTAATCCAAGGCTTGATAAACTATCCAAGGCGAAGAATAAACGTTTATCATTTTGTAGTATTTTATCTTTTTTATTTTTTGATAAGTTTTTATCATAAAAAATGATTAACAAATTTGTTAACTTATTTAATACCCCCCCTGCATCTGAAACAATAAAATCTTTCACTTTTTTATCAATATTTGGTATAAAAGCTTTTACTTCAAAATTGTTACCAACAAAGCTCTCATTATTTATAGTTTCAATCTGACGATTATATGAATTTATTAATTCTTTATAGGAATCTTCAAAAGATGAAAGGTTAATAAGAATTTCCCAAAGTACTGATTTACTCTTTTCTATATCAAGAGTTTTTTTTAAAGTTATACACTTATATTGACCTAATTCTCTATTTTTAATTGATTCAAATAAATCATAAATTTCTTTTACTACCTCACTTTTTACCCCTTTATTCAACACTTTTTGTGAAGTATTTGGAGCAAATGGATATTTATTTTGAGGGTCTTTCTCAATACCTGTTTCAATTAAACTTATATTATCATCACAGACAACATATAGTTTATTATTGACTTTTATAAAACCTCTAGTAGGACTACCCATGTCTAAGGAAAAAGCACTTTGTTTGTATTTAGAATGTTTTGAATAATCTTGCTCTAACAATATTTAACCTATAAGTATAACTCTTTATTTAATCTTCAATTTCTGAATTCTCGCTATTTTCTTCTTCAATATCATTTGATACTTGTTCTATAAATTTGGCACAATCTCCTCTTTCTGGTCTATCGAAAGCTTTTAATTTTTGAGGTTGTGCAAAAACAGCAAAAGCCTCTGCAAGTGAAGAAGGTTTTTCCCATTCATTTGAACGAAGGATTGATATTTTATCTTGAACTCTAATTATTATACCTGTTCCTTTAGGGACAAACAAACATTCAAGAATATCCCCTGTATCAGGATCTCTTATTTCTTCTGTTTGTTGATAAACTAAATATTTTTGTCCAATTTCAATATTATCATTTTTACCTTTATTTAGTACTAAATTATATTCATCAAGTATTTTTGCTATTTTAGGTTCTGTCATTTTTATTCCCTTATAATATATTTGTTTTTGTACAATCTTGTTGAGCTTGTTTCATAACAACCGTAATGTCATCAATATTAATATGTATTGATTTAAATCTAGTCTTATTTGCTTGGTCTTTATTTCGAAAAATTTCTAGTGTTTTATAGTTTGCAAGAGGAAGTAATGCAACATGTCCATTTTGATTTATTGATTGAATTTTAGCGGTACATATAGAAGTTGTAGTTCCATTATCTCTACACTCTAAAAGCTTTATTATATCTCCAACATTAAAAAAATAATTAGAAGAAAACCAAAAAATATCATTATCTTGTTCAGTTTTTCCCATTTCAATATATGTTAAGTTGTTACGACAAGACATATACCTAGATTTATAAACTGCCCATATAATACTAACTAAAAAAATAGAAAAACAAACAATAGTTGAAATTGGAATATTTATACTTTGTTCACTAATTTTAGGGTAACACGCTGTGATAAAAAATCCAACAATTCCCATCATAATAACTAAAGAACTAATCATATTTTTAAGAAAAACACTTAAAAACTCTTTCATGTATTCTATTATAACATATATTGGAGCTATTAAAATACTTAGTGAAGTATTGTTAACTTTCTATGCGATAAAATTTTTCAATAATAACTAATCTTGCATTCAAGTAAAAATTATGTTACAATTATATTAATAGTACTCGCTAAGCCTCTTAACAATGCTCAAATCAGCGAGTCTTTTTTATAATAAGGATTATACGTGGAAAAGATTAGATTTAATAAACCTGCAATTTGTGTCAAAGAACAAATTGAATTACTCAAATCAAGAGGATTAATAATTGCTGATGAAAATTTCGCTGAAAACATTTTAAGCAATATCACATACTACAGATTATCAGCTTATATGAAATACTTTCAAGTAAATGATAACTTTTCTAAAAACACAACTTTTGAAGATATAGTAAATCTTTACAATTTTGATAAAGAATTAAAACTTCTAGTCTTTGATTATATAAGACTGTTAGAAGTTTCTTTAAGAGCTAAAATATGTTTACATATGTGTACAAATTACGGTTCGCACTGGTTTTATGACAAGAATAATTTTAAGTCAGAAAAAGATTATAGAAAGACTTTAGAAATATTAGAAAATGAAAAGGGGCTTAAAAAAGATACTTTTATTAAATACTATTTTGAAAAATATTCCGAGCCTAGCTTGCCGCCATTTTGGATGATTTCAGAAGTTTTGTCAATGGGAGACTTGTCAAAAATACTTAATGGGCTTAATTTTAAAGACTTAAAAGAAATTGCTAAAGATTTAGCACCTGATTATTTTGTCTATCCAGTTTTGGCAAATTGGGTGCATGTTCTTGCTACCGTTAGAAATATTTGTGCTCATCATTCAAGATTATGGAATAGGGAGTTAAAAATTAAGTTTTCTGAACCACAAAAAATTGATGAATGGTACAATAAAGAGATTAAAAATAATAAGGTATCTGCGGTTTGTTTTGTAATTTCGGTATTACTTAGGAATCACCCATATAATGATTTTGAAGAAAGGTTTAAAGAACTATTACTGAAATATCCAAATATTGATATTAAACAAATGGGATTTTCAGAATAAAAAATAACAACAGTGAACTCCTTAAATTTATTCAAATGAATTTAAGGAGTTTTTATGTACTATTTCCCAAATCTAGATAACACAACACGCTTGATTATGATTTCTAAATTAGAATGGGATTTAAATGGGGTAAATGAAGTTAGTAAGCCCAACCAATTAACGACTCTTCCTAATCAAAAAGGCTTGTTCTATATCTCTAAATCAATAAAGCCGGATTTTGTATGTGCTTATAAAAGAATACTTAGAAATGCTTTTGAAAGGGGAGATGTAGAAAGTTTGATGAGGAATCTTATTCCGAACTTTTTTAAAGACAAGGACAAAATGGTAAGAAAATTCCTTTAAATATTCGTGAAATGCTTGCCTTCTCTGATTTTAACCGATACTATGTTAGGGCTATTTTAGTTAGGGCAATTGAAGAAAATGTACTTTGACCAGTTAAACAATGTCTTAGAATACGATTTATGGGTTAATTTGAAGAATGAATATGAGGTAAAATTAAGCCGATTGTCTGCAGAGCTGCAAAAACATAATAATGCTAATACAAATTATTTAGATACAGGGCTGAAAATCCTTGATTTATGCCATAGAGCAAGCTTACCAGCCACCGAACTAAAAGCGGAAGAAGTGGCTCAAATTATTAGAGAAGTTTATTTATCGGCAATGGTAAAAAACAAAAAGGTTAAAGTTGTTTTTCGTGAACCCTTTGCAACGATAGAAAAACTGATTAAGCTTGCAAAACAAGGAATTGCAGAAATTGGACTGGCTGAATTCAAGCAAAACATAATTTCTTCATGGGGGAGTGGACTCGAACATACTAAAAAAGAGCCCGAAGGCTCTGATTTTAATAGTTCTATTTGTTTTAAATGGTGGAGGTTGACATACGACTTAAAACTCGCAATCGCTCAAATTGCCTAATAGTCTAGAATTTAAGGAGGTCAGACATCCACATTTTTTAGATTTGAAGTTTTGAAAAATTTTTCGTGAAAAAATGTATATATTAAAAAGCTTTAATAGCTTAAAAGTTAGAAAATAAAAAACTACGAAAGTATTTTTGTTTTTTGATGAAATTCTATTTTTTCGAAAAACTTCAAATAATTTTTTCTCAATTTTCCCGCAGAACCAAAAAATATTTCTTCAGAATTGTTTAAAGGTTTATTGCTTAATAATTTATTTTTAATTAGAGCTAATGTGCATATCAAATCTGCAGCTTGAAATAACTTGTAATTATTAGGAGTAATTATTCTAAACTCGGAATTATCTAACAATGAACCGAAAATCGCAATTAAAATATTAGTCAATTTAACTTGTCCATTATCATAATAAATGATAATTTTATCAAACTGTAAAAAATATTGAAGATTTGCTTTTATAAAAGAGGATAACTCTTTTGTAATCATATTAGTTATATCTACTTGTTTTGAGTACATCTTTTTATCAACAACTATTGTTTTATATGATACATCTACATTTCGTATAAAATTAAATAATTGTCGGAACAGTTTACTTCTTAAACTTAAATCAAGATTTCTATATATTTGTTCTTGTCTTATTAATGGGGCAGTATGTATTGTATGGTTTGGTAAACCCTGCTCTGCTAAATAATTATCAAGTTTTTTGACTGCGTTGTTAATATCATTATTTTGTTTATGAAAAACTAGAGAAATAATATAAAATGGAGAGTGGTTTTGGTAATTACCTAAATCACCAGATTCATCAATAAAAATACTTAGTTCTTTCCCCATAAATTCCCTATAGTAATTTGAAAGGCAGGTATAACACCTGCCGTGGTGGACCGAGGTCAAAAGACCAGTCCATGTAAATATTTTAACATATTGTTACAAAGTTTTCAATATATGATGGAGAAATATTTAACATTTCTTTATGGAAAAAGCATTTTTGACAAATAAAAATTTTCTGTATCAGGTTTTGCTGAATCCCAATCGGAAGATCGCGAGGCATAGAAAGTTAAGACTTTGAGTGCTTTGTCGATATCACCATTGGATATAACTGTTAGTAATCCGGCAATGCGATTTACCATGTCTTTATTTAAAGTTTCCATATCTTTGTGTGTAAGTTTATTCTTTGCCTGCATTTCTTCAATAAGTCCACTGCGAAAAGCACATTGTGTAATACCTTTAGATAGCATATCAATGGTTTCAAAATCTTATTTTGTGTTCATAAACTCATCTCCTTTGAGTTTATTATTTTTCGAATAGAAAATAAGTAAAGGTTTCTAAAACCAAATTTTAATTTTCTATCCAAGGTTTTTCAAAGACTGTATGAATATTCAAATCTGCATACTCAAATGTTTCATGATTATTAAATATTAATAAATTATATTTTCTTATTATGTTAAGCAATTTATCTACTTTAATATTTACTTCTTCAAAGGTCGGAATTTTATTTATTTCAGTACTTGTTAAATGAGCGATACGCTTATCTCTTAAAGTACTCACGGTATCAAATATATTTTTAATTTCAATTAAATCATTTGTTATCATTTCATCACAAGAATCTGTACTTTCGGAAATTTGTGTTATTTCTATGTAGTTATGTTCTACTTCTTCATATGTTAAACACATTTCTTTTATTTTTATCCCGTTAACTTCTATAAATTTACGTTCGCAATCTTTTGGAGGTAAAGGATTATATGTGTTTAAAAACCTTTCAAATGTAATATAATGATATGTTTTTATTTCTCTTAAAAATTTACTTAAATTTCTATCAGAATCGCGTGAACCTTTTGGATCACATATTCTTGATATAATCATTATTAAATTGCAAACATAGTTATCTTGAATCCACTCTTGTAGGTGTCGACCAGTTCGTTTAAAATGTTTGCTATTATTTTGTATGGTTGTTAATTTATTCCAAACTTGTTGAGTATTATTTAAGCGTAGTGCTTCCCTATTTATCTGTGTTATCCACTCTTGATATTTATCTAACTGATTTTTCATATATCTAAATAATACATAATACTAATTATTTATCTCAAATTATATTTCTTCGTCATTAAAATAGTCTTCATCTAACTTTTTAATTTCAATTAATTTTTTGACTTGAATACCCACACAATGTTTAATCATTAATTTAGTTAATTCTTCACCGTTAATTAATTTTATTACTTTACCACCTAGTGATGATGCTTTTGCAGCAGCTTCCGCTTTTTCAGAAAAATAGCTTGTTGTTATAAAAACCCCTTTTTTAGCTGGCTTACAACCAAGCGCACCAACAAAGTTTTGCATTTCTCTTTCGTTAACTTTGTTATCTGTGTATCTTTTTGCTTGTAAATAAATTTTTTCTAATCCTAATTCGTCTTCATCGATTATACCATCTATTCCACCATCATGACTTAATTGAGTCATTGAGCCTATACCGTAATTCATTTTCTCCATTAAGTCAATAACAATACGCTCAAACCTTACAGGGTCAACCAATTTCAATTTTGATAATAATTCTTTTTGTAAACTTTCGAAATAAAGACTTTGAGCACTTTCAATTAATTCTTCTGGAGTTTTATTTTCTTCAATATGCAACTCAGTATTTTCAACTTCCTTATTAGAAAAACCTTTGTCTAAATTTTTTAAAAAACGTAAATCAATTCTATTTGGATGTTCTTTTAAAATATCTAAACCTTTTTGAGTAATTTTAAATGAGCCTTTTTCGGGAGATTCTATTAAATCGGAATTTTTTAAATATTGCTTGGCCCATGCAACTCTGTTATACATAGTTTTTTGGACTTTGCTTGGTAACCACTCATTTCTTTCTTCTTTGGTCAAATTATATTTATCTGACATGATGTCAACCATTTCTGATAATTTTATTACAGTCCTGTCTTTTAGTAACTCTAGTAGTGGTAACATTAAAGTTTGAAAATCAGGTATAGCCATTCTTAAACTCCTTTTTCTTTAGAATAACATAAACAAAATAATAAAAATAAAATAAAAGCAAAAAATTAATCTAATAAATAGGCATAAATCTTTTAAAACATAATTTGTCAGGTGGTTTTTAAAGCTAAAAACTTATCAAAAACAAACAAAAAGACCGATTTTGAAATCGGTCTTTGTTAGTAATGGTGGACGGTATTCATCACTTCTCGAACACATAAAGAAGCATAAAATATATATTGATAGAAAGAACAGAGTTTTTTATATGGCCTTCAATCTTAAACTCGTTGCATAACAGAATATTATGCTTGAAAGAAAAATATTAAAATTTAGACTAAAAAATATAAAACTACTACTGGAGGTTTAAATGATTATAGTTAATCGAAATACAAGACAAAAAAGAGAAATTTCATATGCAGATTTTAGAAAAGAATTTGCAAATGCTATACAAGATGCTTTTGAAAGTTACAGAAAAACACAGTTAAACAAATATTCGTACAATTTCAAAGATGATAATTCTATGGAATATAACTTTTATTTTCAATTTCAATGGAACTTTAACAACTTTGGCATCTCTGCTTGGTATATTGAAAGAATCTAAAAAAGCACAAAAAAAATGGAGGGTAAAAATTTACCCTCCAGAATGTCCGATATGAACAAAGAAAACAATGTATAATAAGACTATATGCTTTCTTTGATTTTTTTAATTCCTTCCCATATTGCATTTGCAAATAGTTCAGGTTGCTCTCTCAACAAAATCTCCTCTTTTGAATTCGATATAAAAGCCAACTCAATAAGTATTGCCGTGGCTTTCGTTCTTTTTAGCACGTGCAGATCCTCGCTTGATTTTATACCTCTATTTTTTAAACCTAAGTTTTTAACCAATTCCTTTTGCATAATTTGTGCTGCATTACCACCTGGAATTGAATATTTATAATACCAGGTTTCCGTTCCTTCGGCCTTTGGATTTACAGCAGAATTGCAATGAACTGATATAAACAATGTTGAATTGCTTTCATTTTCTTCTCTTGAAACTTCAAAAAGGCTGTGTTTTTGTTGATATAATTGATATGAATATCCGTTTAATTTTAATCTGTTGGCCAAAATATCACAGACTTTTGCACATACTTCGGCTTCCTTTAATCCATTTTTAGAAACTGCGCCCGGATCACTGCCCCCGTGCCCCGGATTTATAAAAATCTTCATTTGCACCTCCATTCATTTATCCTATTTTTCGCCAATTTTAATTTTCAATTTTGCTATTTCAACTTGCATGTTGTTTTGTTGTTCTTGTATTTCTTTTAAATTTTTAACAACTGCAACTAAATCTTCTGATGTCCTATTTATAGTGTGTATTTGAACTCCTACACCTATTAATGAACTGATGAACAGCACGCCGAAAACGCTTAAAAAAGTTAACAATAAGGTTCTGCTATTTTTCTGATTTTCATACATGATATTAACCTTATCGACAAAGGAAATATGTTCGGCCTCTTGATTTGGTCCTCCGAAAAAGAAGCAATGCATAGTTATACAGTTCCTTATTATTGTTTTTATTTCTTTTTTGAGATTATCAAAATCTTTTTTTAATTCTTTAAATGATGATTCAAATGATATTTTTAATACTTTATGCTGCTCAAAACATTCTTTTGATTGTTCTGTTGTCATTTTTTCACCTCGCAGGATTCAGTTAGTGCATGATACAATTCATCTGGAGTTATTTCTGGGTTTAAGTCAGTGAATAATCCCTGTTTTTGTAGCTCACGAAGATGCAATTCTGAGCAATGTCTTACCCATTTAGTTTGTCTTTTGGTTAAAACACTTCTTATTGCTGATAAAAACGGATAAAACTCTCCAATATGCTCTGCTACATTTAAAGAAAACATTTTTGTATCAAGGTTGAAATTTCTTAGAACAATCGCATATTTATCATCTGTATTCAATAGATAATCATATAAAGGTTGAACAGATGCCCTCATGGGTTTCATATCAAAAATATACAAATCGTTTTTATATTCAATTATAGAACCTGTGTGTGAAGGAATAAAACCGCCTTCATCGCATCTCCAGCTTTCCGCCCATCTTACAATTTTTGAGGTTAAGGAATCATTTTGCGTAAAAATGGCGCTGCCAATAAGCTGCGCCCTATCAAAATCTAACCAAGTTCTCAAAACTTCCGGTTTCATGCCGGCAAATGCAGTATTAAAATGCACTTGTACCATATCAAAATCTCCACGTTATGTTAAATCGAAACCCATTTTTTGTTGGAAGAACCCACCCACTAAAATTTTTCTTTGATAATTTTAAGAATGGTGTCTTTAATAGTTTCTTTAACCTTTTCAATAATTTCATCTTTGTGTTCCTCTATATATAGACGTGCTTTTGCCTTTAAATTCGGAATGCTTTTAACCACGTCATTTATAATACTTTTTAAAATTCTTTTTTTGATAAAATTGAACATTGTTCCTCCTTTTATTTTGCAGGTTCTTCAGCATTATTTTTTATGCCGTCAATTTTCCCGTTCACCTGTACCACTATGCAGAACCAGTTATTTTTAACCCCCTGTTTTTGCATATTTTCAGTTGATGGCTGCTTTTGTATGGAAACAACAGCCCTATTATCATCAAAATTTTGTTCCGGCATTGCTACAGTATTTTCGCTGGCAAAAACTGCGCCATTGATACACGTTAAAATTGCTAATAAAATAGTTAATTTTCTCATTCTTCCTCCGTTTCTCCTGCTTTACTTGCTTTATAAGTGTTATACAATTCTTCTTTTTTCAAATATAGGAAAAAATAAAGTTGGATAATTTCAGCAATGGACATTTGTCTTGCATTTGCAGGGAGCCCGGTCGCATCATAAACCGTAACTTTCATTCCTATTATTTGAGTAGTTTCACCTCCGCACTTTTCCAAAATATCAAGGGCTGTTTTAACATCATCCATTACCTTTTTATAGTCATTTATGTAACTCGGCTTATAATAAAGCCCGTTCGTATATAGAACGGGCTCATCTAAATCTGATTCATATTTTTGACCTTCAGGGGATATATCTTTATCCAAAACTGTATTTACAATGTTGTTACTCAATTCATATGACTGATATTCTTCTGGTGTCATCAAACATTCTAAGTATGAATATTTTTCAATTTCCTCCTCTGTTTCAGTCTGTGTCGTTATTTTCTCAATATTTTTTCGCACATAAACACCGGATGCAGTACTATTTTTATCAACCTCAACCGGTTTTACAAGGCTCTCGACCCTTCTCCAATTTTCTGCCATTGGCCCTCCTTTTTGAATAATTACTCATTACTTTTCGCAGCACTTTAAAATTAACATTGGCCACAACGTATTTCTGAAATGCTTTATATGTGTCAGTATGCTTAAACCAACCGACATAACTAAAAATTCTTGCAGCATCATACCAGGTAGGCTTGTCTTTCCTGCTTATCTTGCGTGCTGTTCTAACAGCCCTTGAAAATACCCCTTTTCTTATAGTCGTTTTATCTCTATAGAATTTAAACCCCATAAAGTCAATAAAACGCCCATGTCTTTTGCCATTCTTATCAACATAATCAAATTTAAAAATTTGATAGTTGCTTTTTAGTTCAAGATCTAATTCGGCTAATTTCTCTTTTATTACCTCTAACTGTCGATGCAATTCCCTTTTATTTTTTCCGAAGATAACAATATCATCCATGTACCTTACATAACATTTTATTTTTAATACTTCCTTTACATAATGATCAAATTGCTGCAGATAAAAATTTGCAAACCACTGCGAAGGGTAAAATCCAATCACCAAACCTTTTTTATAATGTTTTCCCTCTAAAATATACTCATTAGAATCAAGGATATAAAAAATTAAATCCAACATTCTTTCATCGTGAATTATTTTTCTGAAACGTTCTTTTAAAATCTCAATATTTACACTTTCATAAAAGTGATGAATGTCTATTTTAAGAACATACTTCAATTCTTTAGGATTATTCCGGATAAACTTTTCAAGATACCTTTTGCCATAATGTATCCCACGTCCGGGAATTGAACCGCATGAATAATCATACATTCCTTTTAGTAATATATCTTTGATTGTTTGTATAACAATATGGTGAATCCATTGTTCCGGTTCATCTCTATTAAAATAAGGCTTTACAATTATTCTTTTTTTATTTCTATAACCGTCTTTTCTTATCGTGGCATTATGAACTAAGGGAACGAGAGCCCCGTCAATTAATCTTTGTCGGAGCTCTTTCCTGTATTTGATTCTGTTTTTAAGGATATATTGAACTTCCGGACGTTTATATTTTCCTTCCGCAGCACATGTTAATGCTGCATTCATTATTTCATCACTTATAGCTTTTTCAAAGAGGTGGTTATAACTTTTCATTATCTCTTACTAATGCCTCACGGACTTTCAACTCTGCTACTAATCCATGCCTCTTTTTCGGCTGATTTTCGCCAAGGGGCGAGGACAATAATTTACATTGTAAGTATTTATAAAATTAGCAAGTAAGCGCAACGCCATAGTTCCAATTCGAGTGAGAAACCGCCCTGTTCACATTGAACGAAAACGGACCGACCAAAAAGCCGTCATTCGGATTCGAGCCAAAACGAGCGAAGCCTGTAAAATATTACCCTTAGCAAGTGAGCGCAACGCCATAGTTCCAATTGGAATGCGACACCGGATTGTTCACCGTGAAAGCAAAACAGCCACACAAGAACCCGTTGTTCGGATTACCGCCAAAACGAGCGAAGCCTGTAATTTATTGCCCTTATAAGCGAGTGTGCAACACTAAACTCAATTAGGACAAACCCAAAGGAGTACAGCCCGCAATTTATTATCCTTATTTAAATGTGCAACACAATCAAATGACATGAAAAATATATCATGAACAGAAAAAATCCGCCATTTTTTACATGCCACCCCTAAAAAAAATATTTTCATGAGCCTTACGGCTCAATAAGGGGGGAAGGTTCCCCCCATTTCACCCCCCTCAAAGAGGTTATAAGTAAGAGAGCGCAACGCCATAGTGCCAATTGGAATGCGACACCGGAGTGTACACCGTGAAAGCAAAACAGCCACACAAGAACCCGTTGTTCGGATCACCGCCAAAACGAGCGAAGCCTACCACAGTACTATTTGACCACATTCCATCACAATAGTAAGTGGAGGAGGATCCCCCGGATTCGCCAGTAGGAACTAAGCCGAGATGAGGCACAAGCTGCATTTTCTTAATATACAACTCTGTTATTGTTCCAGATAATGTTACTCCTGAATCAATATAACCGGTGCCGTCTGAATTATAATCGGACACGGTTGAACCATCTTGAGTGCCCTCACACATTTTATACAAAAGTTTTCCATTCTTTTGTATAATTCCTTCTGTGAATTTCCAAATTTCACCCCACCAATCTTCCATCCAAAAGACTGTAACTCTGCCGTTGCTATCATCACCATAAAAACGTCCTTTCTTATCATTTGTTCCGGTTGTAATAATTTGTCCAGTATTTGAGGTGCTAACATAACCTGTATAACGACCAGTTCCGAATGCTGTTTGCATATCAAGAGAACGGCTCATCAAAATTAAGAGATAGTTTATCAATCTTCTGAAGTTATAAACATCTGCCCTCCAGCCGGTTCCATTTGCTTTTGCATATTGCAACTGCAAATTGCCTGCAACGTTTCGACAACATTCTTGACCGGATAATGACCGAATTTTATTGTCTATCAAAGAACCGTTATATAATGCTCTATAACAATATTCTTTATAAGTACCGTCTGCTTTTAAGTGTGTCCAGCAATCATAATCATCATCTACTTTTTTATTGGCAATACAAATATGTTTTCGGCCGTTGACGTTTTCTTCTTTTATCCAAATCTGCCCAACTTGCAGCATTGCGTTACCTCCATAAGAGGTATTTTTATTATCGGAAGGTGTTACACCATCTGCTTTAAGCCCAAGGTCATTTTCATCCAAATAATAATCAACAGTACCATCATATTTGAGCATACAAGGGCGCATAAGCCCCATAAAAAAGGCTCCTTCCCATGAACCATAATTGAATTTTCCGGTGTTGTAATCCATGTATGCAGGTGTATAATCGGCATTCTCACCGACATATTGCACAGCTGTAAACGGATTGCTGTCATTATCATCTATTGTAAATTCATAGATTTTAGTGCCAAATTCATTTTGAGCATTTCTGCAATATACATCATGTGTTGAATACGGAAAGGCTTTGTAATAATATCCGGCGCCATCTGAATCGACATAAGGAGTTTGAGAATATTGCCCCCATACAGTGCTATCCGTTACGAATATCCCGTCAGTTTCATTCTGAGGATAGCTGCCAAATTTCTTTCTTATCATCGTGCCTTTCCAAGTACACAATGTAAACATATCAATTACAGTATTTTTCGGATCGTTCCAGGTTAATTTTCTGGAATTGCCATCTTCTGTAATATTAAGGTTTGTACAAATAGAAGGCGGAATTCCGCATCCTTTTGATGACGTTTCCTGCGATATCTGGATAACGACATTTTCTGCATTAGCAACTTGCACGACAATAGACGCTTCCTCTTCAACGGATACGCTGCTTGTATTTGGAGGAATATATGTTGCACTATCGCCTTTATTGCCATATGCGTATAAAACTTCTTGCTCACTTTGCGGATCTATCGCATACAAACCAATCTCACGGAATGTAAATCCGGTTTCTGCTTGCGTTATCAATGCTGTTATTGAAACACTCGTATCACTTAAAGTTTCTTTTTGATAGATTTCAAGTTCTTGAAGCGGATTAACTAAATTTGTTAAAGTTTCAGGATCAATATTGTTTAATTGTCCATCGCCAATTTTGACTTTTGTAAATTCGATTGTTGCTCCAAGTTGTGCTTGCGTTAATATAGATAGACCTGCATTTGTCATGCAGGTCTGAATGGTTGAATTTGTTGTCATATATTTCCCTCTCTTATTCAGTGCAATCAAAGATCGTTTTTCTGCGCTCAATTAAGCCCACACCGGTATAAAATCCACCGGAACCGCTTAGCATAAGAACAATTGCTTCCAGCCATTGGGATTTTCTTTTTGTTTTTTCAAGCGTACTCAAAAACAGATCTAATTTATTCGTGTATGAACTCACGTCCGTAGTTTCGATTTTGAAATAATGAGGCTGGCCGTTAGACCTTTCAAAAAATTCTCTTAATCTTGCATTAGAAAAATATGTTGAGATAACTTCTTCGACTGCTGAAACCGTTGCACGTGTCATGAATATTTTGTCTGAGTTTTTACAAATACTCCTTTTTGTTTCAATATCTGCGGTTTTGTCGTACCACGTAATATCACATTCCCATGCCAGATAATCCAACTCTGATTCAGTCATGTTATCTATACGATCCCAATCGCTTAATTTTTCCAAATCTTGCGCTGTCGGTTGGAATATTTCATCAATGGATTTACTTAATGCTTTAACACATTCATCATTCTGCATAAATGCCGGGAGAAGTTTTATAAAATTAACATCTTTTAATTTCATACTTTATTCTCCTTCTACTTGATGCGAAACAGATAAAGTTCCGGAAAAAATAGCAAGCTCTCCAATTCCTTTTGGGGATAAAATACTATTCCCAGTGTATGTATATTGGTTTTCAGTTGCTTTTGAACTTTCACCGGTCAATCTCGGATTTATATAAACATCAGTATTAACCGGAACTGCTGCATCTTCCTCACCTTCGGCAGCAACATATCTTATATTGTTATCCGTATCTTTAACCTCATAAGACGTAACGCTTTCCGTAACGTCTAAGTCGGTAAATACGGGGCTTATAATATTTGCTCTTTTGGCACCTGCAGCTACAATGAGTGATTTTAATTTATCCGGGTTAATATCACGGGTTATTTTTGCTGATTGCCAACTTATATATTGATCAATAGCACCGCCTTCACCTTCAATAGCAGCGATCGCATCGCTTTCTGTATCTTCAGTTGTAAAATATTCAACTTCAATATCATATTCAACAACTTCCGGGGCATATACATGCACATCATCATTCATTGGCCGCACCGTTTTATCGGAACATTTTGCGAGAACTTTTTGTAAAATATCTTCAGTTGGAACTTGTCCGCCCGTTGTTGTTACGGTTATATCTATACGACCGGCGGCCTGCTCTGATACAACTTTAACATCTTCGACACTTGCATCGGCCGACAACGCAAAATATTCATATGCCTCCTCTGGGCCGGCGGTTGAAAAACCAGCAGGTGCTTTTCTGATTCTTTCTCGATAGTTGTTATCGCCAGTTCCATCATCGCCATCAGGATGAGCATCACTTAAGGGATAAGGTTCACCGTCATCTCCTCCAGTCGGTACGCTAACATTTTCAACAGATGCGATATAAGGAACATTACTAACCTGTGTGTTGATTGACCCTAAAGCATAATCATTATAGACACTTCCGCCTTCTTGTGCCTGGATTGGAATATCAATATAAGTTTCCCCTGCAGGTATTGAAGCTGCAACGGTTGTTTCATATACCAAAACACCATCCGGTGTTACTGTTGAACCCATTGGAATAGGAACATTTATGCTTAAAGGTGCTGCCAACTTATAACGTTCTATTGCTGTTGCTTTTTCTTTGCCTAATCGGGGACAATTTACTCGTTCGCCAATATAATCTAACGTTTCAGCTTCGGCAAATCTTAAAAGCCTCATTTTTGCCCTGTCGTTTAAATATGCAAAAACAGTACATAATAAAGCAATAAAGGCATTGGCAAACATAAGACGTTCATCACCCGGATGCAATGTTTCAGATAGTGTTTCTTCTAAATTTTCGGTTACTATTTTTTCAATTTCGGTATCATCTATTGTTGTAAAAAGTTCAAAATTATCAGCCATATCAATACTCCACTACTGTTATATCGGGTTTCAAAGTTATATTGCCGTCTTTTGAAGTCACGGTTGTAATATCATTGATTTCAACACGTTCTTCATAGGTTTCAATTTGATCCTCTGCATCAGCAATAAATAATGGTTCTGCCTCAACCGTGGGCTTATCGTATAAACTACCATCAAGCCCCATTCCCCTTAAATATGGAACTTCCCCACGTATAACATTTAAAATATTATTTACGCAATTTTGAGGAGCGCTATTACCAGAACTTCTCATTTTTTGATTCCCTTTTCTTTTTTCATTTGATCCATCAAAGTTGCCTTTTTACCGGCCTTTCCTTTTTTTGAAGATTTTGATTTTTGTTCATCCGGCTCTCCGAATGTTAAGGTTATTGTAACGGCTATCATCAAACCTTCATCGTTGTACATAACCTCAGAAGGTTTTACGGACATCAACATCGTTTTTATCGGGCCGAGCCTTTTTTCCCCAAGAATAAATGTTCCTTTTTTACCCAATAATTTTTCTGCTGTTTTTAATTCTTGTTCCGGATCAACACCACACATTCGATTTGCTTTATATGATACGGTTATTCCATCGGCTTTATATCCTTTTAATACGACTTTGTCATTCCCTCCGGAACTTGATTTTGTTTCAGTATTAACTCCGAAAGAATAATTGATTGTTTCAATCCCCATCACCTTTTGTTCGGAAATTTCCCATTTTATATCCAAAAACTGTGCTTGAATTGTCATAAAATCTCCTAATTCGGCGGTGTTGTTGTTCCGCTTTGACTGTCTGTATGGGTGTGTTCATTAGTGGAACCATAAGTCGCACTAACAAAATCTGCCGCATTTACATTTTTTGTAACCGCAACACCTTTATCAAAGGTTGTGTCGTACGGCATATGTCCTTGAAACTCCCCATCGGCACGACCTAAAATATAACCGGTTTTATCTTCAAAAAGAGCAAAGACCACTTCAACATCTGCTGCTAAATTTCCCATAGTACCTCGTAAATACCAAGGAATTGTAAGTGGCATTGTTACAGAACCTCCTGTGAGAGAAAAAACCTTTGCTTTTGTTGCTAAGCCGTTATTATCAAGCGGAGATGCCTCTATTGAGGATATTTTACCTTTTTGAATATCTGCCATATTTCACCTATACAAATCTGAAAAAATGCTTTGTTTTTTGTTTTACATAGTCCTGTCTTATTTTTGTATAAAAGATTTTTCCGTTATTGGTGGCCGCTGCTGCTGTTTTTAAGGTGGCAATACTGGCCGCTGATAAATCTCTCATTATAGGACTTTCAAATTCTCCTGTTTTTAAGCCTCTGTTTGCTTTTGCAAGAACGTTCTGAGCATACATATTGGCCTCAGCTTGATTATCAATATACCCTTCCAAAATTTTTCTTTTTGCATTCTCAATACCGTTATTTGCATTTGCCATGCCTGATATACTCCCGTTATCAAGTTCACATGAGCCATATGCCTTTGCAGAGTTATCATCATATTTGAAATCTGTATCTGCCGGAACATTAATCGTTTTTGACGGGGTGCCCTCGCATATTTTATCCGGGGAATAAACAACCAATTTGCCGTCATAGACAACAAAAGCACACCCTTCTAATTCGCATCTTTCAGTTAAAAAAGCCAAATCCGACACATTTTCAAGTTCAACGAAAGGTATCATGCGATTTTCAATATCGTGTGATTCTAAAGTTAAGCCATTACGTGCTGCAATTTCTGTTATAACCTGCAAAAACATTGCGCCTTGCCAGGACTTATTATTTTCTTTTTTTTCTTTGCGCATTGATTCAGGAACGCTACTTGCGGTTAAAGTCATATAACCGTTAGTTGGTAATACGGATTGAATAAACATTTTGCCTGTATTTGCAACGCCATTAACAACTTTAACTATATCAGTCTTATTAGGTTCCCATTTATCCCACAAATGATTATTATCAGCAAATTTAATCGTTACCTCATCTGGAACATCTTCAGCATTCATTTCATGTTCACATCCAACAACTGTAATATCTTTTGTTATATCCGTATTGTTGTAATAAACTCTTATTCCTCCGGTGCCGAGACTTGTACGAACTTCAATAAAAGACAATGAAAAATCGCCTTTTATAATTTCTCCAGACGGAGTGAGTTCAATGTTTGAAACTTGACAATTTTCAAACATAAAAGCAGAACTTAACAAACGTCTTTTATTGACATAAAGAGGGGCGATAACCCCTCTTATTTTTCTTAAATTTTCAATCTCTTTTCTTATGTCAACACCGGCGGTTGCAAATGCTTTATATGGCAGGGTTAATTTTCTTAACTCAGCACCGCCACTTGTTTGTTTTCCCGAATTACCGTCTGTTTTAGTGCGAATTCTTAACTCGCTATCCCAGCCTTCGATATTTTTTATTGTTTCCGGAGAAACTTCCCACTCAATTGTATAAAATTTTGCAATAATAGCCATCATCTTCTCCAAGGTGCAAGTGATTCTTTTGATTCGGTTTCAGATAAAACCGGGATTGTTAATTTTTCGCCGCCTGTAAAAATTACGACATCAGAATATTGAGTATTGTATTGTCGTATATAATGGCTCATGCGTTCTTCCCCATAAAGACGATATGAAAGACTATCAAAAGTTTCCCCTTGAATCGCTGTTTCATTTATAAAGCCATCAATAACTGCTGCCATATGCTTTTTTCATCCTCATATTAAGTTCATTCTGTACAAAATCAATAAACTCTGATTTCTGGTCAATTATTTTGTTTAACAATGCCTCCGGAGTTAAACTATCGTTTGCTATGGTGCTAATTTGAGGTGAAAATACAATATCTCCAAATGTGATCGTGCTCACATCTTCATTATTTGTAACACCAAGCATATCGCCGGCCTCTCTCCATATATCAATATTTCTACTTCTATAAGAAGGATCAAAGGAGATAACAGCTTCTTGTCCGGCTTCACCGGCAATACTTACACCATCTGTAAATCCTCCTGCGGCTAACATTGGTATTTGTGGAATGTTTAACTCAAAAGACTGCCCTCCGAGTTTAGGTATCCACTCCGGTATTTCAATTTTCATAGCATTTATTCCGGATATTACAGAATTTATAAGTCCAATTACAACATTCAATGGTGCTTTCGCAAGATTACCTATCAAACTAAATGCAGCACCGAATACATCGACAACATTTTGCCATGCATTTCCCCACTGAAGTGTAAAAACATTGATTATAAAGTCAATAATTCCAGTTAAAATAACCATAATATCATCAAATATAGGAGTAATAATATTTAAAGCGTTAACCAGTGCACCGCCTATAACACCGCATAAAAAGCGGATATTATTGACTATAACACCGATTAAAAAGCCTAAAACAGGTAATAAATGATCTATTACAGGCCCTAAAGTTTTTTGCAAGGTTGCAAAAACCGGTGCAAGTGCCTCCATAACTTCACCTAATAGCGGAAATATAACTTCTGTAAATAAATCAGCAATAGGTTGAAGTATCGGTTGTAATTTATCCACAGTTGCTTTTATAAATCCCGGTATTTCTTCAAAAATTGGCAATATTTTATCAATAACATCCATTATTGGAGGTAATATTTCTTCGAGAACTTTTACAAAAGCAATAGCCATCGGTTCAAAACTGGCTTTTACTCTGTTCTGGATTTCCATGATATATTCCGGCAAGCCTTCAATATCTTTATATGCTCCCATAATGGTTTCATCACTATCTTCAAGCTGCTTTGTGAAATCGCTTATTTCCAATGCGCCGCTGCGAATTGCAGCTGCCATTGAAGCACCACCTCTTGCACCGAATATTTCCATTGCATATTGTGTCGCCTGTGTTTCATCTTTTGCATTTTTGATATGATCATAATAATATTGGAAACCGTCCGCAGCATTTATCCCTTCCTTTGCAAGGGTTCCGATAGATTTTTTCATGGCTGCCATAACTTCATCTGCATTATAACCGGCTTTTGTTATTTTACCGATTAGAGCTGCAGATTCTTCAAAAGAATATCCGAGTTCTTGAAATGCCGGTCCGAAACGTGTAACATCTCCTAATAATTTTGTGATTTCAACACCGGTTGACTGAGAAACTTTAAACGCAAAGTCAAATGATTTTCCCATTTCTTCACTTGCAATACTCCACTGTTGAAATGCTAATGAAGATGCCTCTGTTACAGCAGGAACATCTGTTTCTAATATTTTGTTTAAGGCAATGGCTTGCTTTGATAGTTCTTGAACAGCATCACCGGATAAACCCAATCGAGTATTATAATCCGCAATAGCCTCGCCTGCGGTCTTAACATCAATAGGCATTGCTTTGAAAACTTCTTTACAATCATTTTCTAGTGCATGTAATGTTTCTCCGGTGGCACCGGTTCCTGCTCTTATCGCATCATAGGCCGTTCCAAATTCATCTTCTAAGTCAATTAAAGCCTTGCTAATTCCCGATATAGCCTTAACAGCAACAACCGCAGCAGTAGCAAAGGCGGCCCCCATAGCAGCCGCCTTTAAATCAATTCCTCCAAGTGCCTTTTGAGCCGTTTGAATACTTTTTGCAAGCGAAGGGTGCACAGCACCGGCAAGTTCTACAACTGTTTTCATTGTTTCTTGAGCCATTACCTTTTAAACCTCCGCTTGTTTTTTAAGCTGTTGAAGTATTGTTCTCTCGCTTCCTTTTGTTTTTTTAAATCTTCAACGGCCTCTTGTAATTCATCTAAAAATTTTAAAATTCCCATATTACGGATTTCATTTACTGAACAGTGGAACTCTCTTGAATAACCTCTTGCGGCTCTTCGGAGCTCTTTTGCTCTTGGAAATCCGGCGGCACGAAAAAACGCATGCCAATCATTGAAATTCTGGTTAAGTCATAGCCTTTTATCCGCTTTAAATCCTCAAATGCGATTTGAGGGTTACATTTAATAATCGCCATCATTCCAATAAATATGTGATAAAAGAAATCATTTTGTGCAATTTTAGTATTTAAAGCCGGATTTTTACCGATGGCTTTGTTCCGTTCGTTTTCAATTTCTGCCAAATCGTTGATATTTATTTCTGAATAGTCATATTCTAATTCTGTTAAATCTACTCCGTTAACCTTTAGCGGAGTAGTTAATAATAGTTTTTCTTTGCTCATTTTTCGTCCTTTCTAAAATAAAAGGGCGGTTTCCCGCCCTTGTTTGTCATTTGTGTGTTACTACAAAAGTGATTTCATCTCTTTTGCATAATCTACCCCATCGACTTTGCAAATATTTTTAAGTTTATCGATGAGGATTTTTTCAATACCATCAACATATAATTGATAACGTGTCGCAGATATTGTTACATCTCCACTCCAACTTGCTCCAGGCTCCACTGATCCGCCAGGAATTTTAGTTGGAATACCTTTAATAAAGGCCTTACATCCTTGTACTTCTGTATCTCCGGAAGTATTTAAGACATTTTGCACAAACCTAAATTCAAAGGTTTTAGAACTTAGACCGAGCATACTAAATAAACCCTTATCAATTCCTACCGCTGTAATTGCAGGTTCTAATGGATTGGTTAAAGGAGTCGGCACATTAAATGTTCCTAATGCTTTAACCTCTGCTGTTATAAATTCAACATCAGGAAGTGTCACAACAACATCTTCAGCAACAACAATGTTATCGCACAATACTTTTGTTGCAAGCACCGCACCCATTTTATCAAGTGATGCCATATTATTCTCCTCCTTCCGTTAATGATGATAAACCTGCATCTGTATAAGATACCTCTGCTGTACCAGATTTGAATTGAGGTGTAGTTGTAACCGGTAAATCAAATTTAAAATCGCCTTGCATCATATCAGAAGTAGAGTTCTCTGTTGCAAGGAATAAAATTTGAGGTTCGCCAACCAACGCACCCAATGAAACCATAGTATCAAGTTCATTTTGTTCTTCATTGAGAATTGCATCTCTAAGTTGAATATTGAAAGGTTTATCAATTTTTTTGCCTTGACGTTTTTGAAAACCATTTTCACAATACATTAGGGTTCTCATGTAGGTGTCAAATATACAACGAGGATCATCATCAGAGCCATATTGATATTTTGCCGTATGACCGCCCCATAATTTCATTGTGCCACCGTCTGAATAACAAGTTGAAATCCCCTTTTCATTGAGATTATTTGCTTCAGCACGTCCATAACCTTGGTTTTGCACGCCCTCACCAAAGTATTGCGAAGTACACGGTATTTCCTTATTAGAACAGGTTTCACACGGAATATTTTTGTGCTCGTTATCTGCACGCATAAATTCAACAATTCCCAATGTGGAAAGATGAAATATTCTTTCTGTTCCGGCATCATATGCCTGCGGCCAGAAAACTTTTGTTCTTTCGCTATCATAAGCATTGTTTGTTTTCCATGTGATAGCCTCTTCAATGGTATCAATGGTTGTTGCAACAGTTTTTTTAACCGTTCCATTGTCTGTTAATGTTTCTGAATTGCCGCTGTCAATCGTTACAGTGTCGCTTTCAGTATCAACGGCTGTAATTTCTCCAATAGGATCTGAAAGCAGTCTGTCAGAAAAAGCGGTTATACCTGTTTTAATTGCTTCGGAAGTGTAAAAAGTTCCGGTTACATCACCTGCATATTCATAAATATCGGTTTCAGTTTCAGCCTCACCGGTAAGCGGTATATCTGCAACCGCAAATGCATCCCACTGATCGTTTATGCTTTGAATGGCTGTTGCCATTTCATTATAAACCTTTTTATTTTCATTATATTTCAGTGCTGATAATAAGTTAGGAACAAGTCCTAATTTGTCATACACAAGTGGTAATGCCCCGATACCGGAATATTCACCGTTTCCTGTAACTCCGCCGATAATAGTATCTTCATCAATTCCGGAGGTATCAATTTCATAGAATGAGACTTGAATATTGCCTTGCAATGTTTCAGAACCCATTGAACTTATAATAACCTTGCCGGTGGTAAAGTTATAATCGACAGAAAAATCAACGTCTTGTACCTTTTCAGCAATCGAAACCGTGTCAAGAATTATTGTATCTGAGATGAATTCAGATTTTCCGTTTACAAAATTCAATGTTTTTGTTGTTATTGAATTTTTTTTATGAATCTCCGGATCTAATACATTGATAATATATATCGGCCCAACATTACCGAGTTTATTATCAAAGTGAGCACCAATAGCCTCGCATAGCGTGAATTTATCCCAATTGGATGAATAACCTACAGTTTTTTGCGCATGTGAATAATTGGATAATTTTGTAGGGTAATTTATAACATTCTTATCCTTATATTCTTTTACGAGGTTTACCGGTGCAAGCCCAACATACACGGCAACCGTTCCTGTAGATGAAGCACTTTGTGCTGCAGAATCGCCAATGTACGCATATGTTCCATGTTTATACGTGCTTGCCATTTTTCCTCCTTTGCTTAATTACAATAAATGGTCGTATTTTCTATGAACTGTTGGCCTACCAAATTCACCCGTAAAATTCAAATATGCAAACCAATAAGGATAATAATCCGCTATTGCACCCTGTGCTTTTACAGGACCGGTTTCAATACCATCATCAAGTTTTACCCTAATGTGCTTGATAAGCTCAGTTTTTTCAATCGCATCTTTTGTATAATCAACAAAATTCCAAACATCTTTCCAGCCTTCGCCATTTCTTTCATACTTTCCATTGTCATGTAAGCCGGGATTCCAAACAGAAAACCCCAATTTGAAATACATAAGACCTTTGCTTTGTTTTAAAAATTCTTTTTGATTATCAAATTGAACCAGAATTGAGGGTGCGACATGCCTGTTTCCTGGCATTATATCTTTCGTGGGCATATACATAATGTGAACTTCCGGATGAACTAATGTATAGTTATAATCTGGACCAACATTATCATCATTCGGCTTTTTGAAGGTTAAATTATTACAAACTTCCTCTCTTAGCCAATCAGCAACCGCCTCAAGATTACTAATTATTGTCATAATACCTCCTTTATGCCGTTCGGGTTTGTGAAAGTGCTATATGTGCCATTCCCATATTTACTGCCCAATCATCAATTACATATTCTCGGCCATCAATTAACAGGTGTTCGCCGGCACCTTTTTGAGGGGGAAGATCATTTATATGTGCTGATAAAAGCAGTGCGCTTTCGGACACTCCGAGTTCATTACCGGCTTGCCTCTCCCTCAATGCTTCATCATCAAAAATACAAATAATTTCCTTACCCTCAACAAAGTGCTTTGAACCAAATTCATCAATATTCAAGAATACGTTTCTAATATCATCATCAAGCATTTCTTGAAAAGTCATTTAATCAACAACTCCTTCATTATCGGCAATAGATGGTGCATCTTCTGTTGAAGTTGCTTCATCTAAGAAAGCAATTAATTCTGCTTTGGTTGTATTGTCTTTGCCTTCAAAACCTAATTGTTTAGCCATCGCCAATAATTCTTTTTGAGTATTATCCATGCTATACACGATATTATTTTCGGTATCATCTTCTGTATTATCTTCAGAGATTTCTTTAGCATTTTCCGGAGTTAAATTTGCTTCTTTATCCTTTTGGGATTTATCAACAATATTTTTTACCGGAGCAAGGCTTTCCGAATATTTAATCGGTTTATCGGCTTGTGATTTAAGGTTGCTTGCAATTTCTGCAACACCTAACTCAACCAATCGTTTTGCTTCTGTTTCGGAAACTTCAAAAGGTTCATCGTTCTTACTTTTTGGAACTACTGAACCTTTTGATTTGTAACCATAAACACCTTTAATTATTTTTATTTTTGTCATTTTACCTCCTATGCGCTTTTAGCAACTGTTGCTCTCATCCATGCGTGATTTCGCACCGGCATTAACAATGGTGCTGATGCCAGCCTTAATTCTTTTGATTGACTATTGGTATTTGTCAATATCAAAGGAACTCTTGATTCTGCATATGTATGCCATTCTCTATCATCTTCAAGTTGGCTTACTGCCCCATAATGAGTTTGACCACATCCGGGAGCAAGTAATATTGCAGTACCATAAGGAAGATAAGGAACATTTGCTCCATTTTCATCTTCGTAACCTTCATCATATTGAAGAAATCTAACTTTATGGCCCTTGCAGTTTAATACACCTATTTCTGCAATACCAAATTCTTCAAGTTTAGGGTCAATTGTACCGATATTATAATTTCTGTTATCTAACAATTCAATAATTTTTTTATTGTTATATACGCAATCGCCAGC
Organism: Candidatus Gastranaerophilales bacterium; assembly: GCA_944323265.1. Taxonomy (GTDB): domain Bacteria; phylum Cyanobacteriota; class Vampirovibrionia; order Gastranaerophilales; family Gastranaerophilaceae; genus CAG-196. The sequence continues at coordinate 37,061 of CALURX010000002.1, read as the reverse complement.
AACAGAATCTAGCAATATTTCAGTTGCTGCAACACCCCTTGCTTTTTGTGCTCTACACATTGCAGCAACATCACCTAAAATATCGGCATCTGGATCATCCCAATCTACAGAAGGTGTGAAGATCCAATCATTTGCATCCCCATCATAAAAGAAAATTTCTTTTTTTTCTGATATATCCGGATTGTCTGTTTTTTCCTCAATTTCACATGCTGCATTAAACAATAATTGTGCGGCCATCCAGTTTTCTCGTCTTGCGATTTGTCCATCGAGTTCATTTGCATCATCAAGCATTATTTCCGAAGCTCTATCTTCAGGAGTTAATTGCGAATAATATGCCTCTCCCATTCTCTTTTTCTTTAAGTCATCAAGAGTAAGTGGTCGTTTCGGTGCAATATATGCAGGTGCAAAGGTTTTTGCTGTATAACCCCTGCGTTTATTTGTAACACCGCCAACTCTCGGTGCAACAAATGGTGCGAGTTTTTTATCACCTTCTTTAAATTCAACAAGGACTTCATCTGTTATAAAATTTTGTCCGTCCGGGAAATATCTGTCCTTTAAAAAGGTGGTGTAAGGTTTTTCTTCCTTTATTGCTGCAATAAAAGAAGGTACATGATTGTAATCAAAGCCCATCTATTTTTCCTCCTATTTTTAACCTTGAATTGTACTTAACAAAATACCTTTTGTTCTGAAAATGTCTTTATCATTTTCAGTAAGGGTGTAATCCTCAGCGAGAATTAAACTATCCTTATTGAAATGACCTTTTATATAACCAACCGTATCGACATCTTCAGTTGTTGCATCAATGTCATCACATAAAATGCAATCTGGTTCATAAAAACCGGCTTCTTGCAAAAGAACATAATCATTTGCTGCCGGAGTATAATCATCATCAACAACAGGAGTAACGCTCGCTACTGCAATTTCTCCAGATGCAGGACTTGATTCAACAACCTTTAGTGCACCAGGAGTGGAACTATCAACTTTTACATAGCCGGCTTCTCTTTCTGTTCCCAAAATAACCAAACGATTATCTGCTGTTTTTGCAAGAGCCGTACCTCTTTTTAATTCGCCTTGTCCTGCAGCAACCACAATACCTGCGGTTATGATATTTTCATCATTTGAATATACAAGATGATCATAATTTATTTCTGCAATTGTTTCTGATAATTTTTTGGACATATTACCTCCTTATTTCTTTTCTTTACGTGCTTTTCTTTGGGCTGCAAAATCCTTTGCTTCCGCTATTTTTTTCTGTTCTTCTTTAACATCATCAGGTGTCGCAGATGAACTTAGAACATTTTTTGCGTTTGATGTTTCGGCATCTTTATTTAATTTTTCAACGGCAGCCTTATTAGTTGGATCACTTTGTTGTAAAACGAACATTGCCAACTCACCTGCATTACAAGGTTTTTTGCCATATTTTGCCTCGTTTTTTAATTCCAGCGAAACATTTGAAGGTAAATTATCAATTTCTTGACAACGTTTCCTTTCTGCAAGAACAGCCGCTTGAATTTGCTTTTTAACAGAATTTTGAGTCTGCTCATCTTCTTGTTGGCCCTCAGTATTTTTCGGTTCTTGTTCTTCTTCTTGCTCTCCTTCAATGTCTTTCGGATCTTGTTCTTCTTCCTGTTCGCCTTCAATGTTTTCCAACTCTTGCTCCTCCTCAGTACCAGTTGAGTTCATAAACTTGTTTGTTACCTTAGAGATGCCGTCAAGAAATTCTTGAAATCCGGTTTTACTTTTACTCATGGGTTTCTTTCCTCCTGTTTTTTTATTTATAACCTTCTGCTTGATTAAATTAAGTGGTATGTTATGACCTGTAAAATCCAACTTAACCCCGTTAACCATCAATACATTTTTATTAACCATATTTATTTCCGCTGTTTCTGATTCAAGAATTTCATCTGCAAATCCTATATCAGCGGCTTGTTTTCCGGTCATCCACGTTTCTTGTTTCATCATCGAACGCAATTCTTCAATGTCCTTACCTGTCTTTTGTGAATATATTGATGCAATCGCATTTTCTGCGGCTTCAAATGCTCGCATTTGCTTATCCAAATCATCGAGCATTAAATAATCACAAAAGAACGCACCGACCCCATGTATCATTATTAAAGAGCCAACATGAACCGTTACCGTATCACCGGCACACATTATAATACTTGCGGCACTAGCTGCAATTCCCTCGACAATGACATTGATATTTGCTTTTAAAGCCTTTAATGCGTTATGTATGGCAATCCCTGTGTATAGATCGCCTCCGCATGAATTTAATTTAACAGTGATATTCTTGGCATTTTTTATAACTTCTAAATCTTCAAGGAAACCTTCAGGTGTAATATATTGCCCTTCGATTGCCTCGCCTGTCCACCAATCTCTTGGAACTTCACTGTAAATATCACCATATAGAGTTAATTCGGCATTTTCACCGTCAATATTTGCCATGTTCCAGAATTTTTTATTTATTTTCTGTTGCGTAGCTGTCGTTATTGTCGCCATTTTGTTCCTCCGTTTTCAAACCTTCCTTTATTGATTCATTGATGAGTTCCTGGACATCAGGAGTTTTGACTTTGGCCTCCGCAAGTTTAGGATTTTCAACAGCCAGGCGCTCAATATTTCCATCCCAATCAGAGCCGTTTAATCTTGTTGCAGAATCGGAGTATGTACTTAAACCATATTCGCAAGCCATAACCTCTGCGGAAATTTCCTTAGTCGGATCCAACATTCCTTGTGAAGGTCCTATCCAAGTGCAACCAAGGTATGCTTTTCTTATTAGTGGATCATCAAAAAAGCCCGGAGCAATTAAACGCCCACGAGCCACCGCTTCATACATCCAAATTTCCCAGACCGGATTACAAAAATCCGAAACGAACCAACGCCTTCGCATCCTAAAAGCCTTCCAGGCTTCTAGCAATGCAGCACGTGCAGCAGAATAACTTGAATTAAAAGCCTTCTCTAATAAATCTGCCGGGATTTCCAAAGCGGCACCAATATGCGTAACAACAGCACGCACGAATGTTGGAAATCCTCCATTAGGTCTTTTAGGATCTCCAAATGTTACACCTTCTCCCGGCTTTAATTTAATTGTTGTTGCCGGGCCCATTTCATATTCATCTTCATCTTCAGAATATTCCGGTGCTTCATTTGGTATCGCCTCATTAAAAGGAATGCCACCCGTATCGGATTCTGTTGTAATGAATGCCGTATAAAAACTTTCAACTATAGCGGCCATTAATTCTGCCTCTGTATAACGTTTTATATTATTTACAGCTTCAATAACCGGTGCTAAGAACGGAACGCCCCTGTACTGTTCTGGTCTTTCCGAATTCATGACATGTAAAATATTCGGTAGTCCTGTTTCCTCTCCATAGGCAAGTACTCTGGCCCATTTTGTTATCTTTGAGTTGTTTTCAAATGGATAATTATTTCTTATGTGATACGCAAGAATTAGACCATCATCCGAAACTTCAACACCATCATAAACTCGATTACCTTCATACAGCCCATCCGTGATTCTTAATGTACCATTTGTTGATGTGCCTGGTGTTGCAATTCTGTCAGCCTCTATAACATGTATTCTCAACCCATAGGGCATTAATTTTGTAGGCTCATATCTTTTGATAAGTCCAAAACAATCTCCGGAGGCAAGCCAACTTGTTAATACAAGTTGCTGCATTGAATAAAAGTCATTTATTCCGGTTGCATCACAAGCCCGTTTATTTTCGGCCCATAATGAAAATTCCATCTCTGCCTTTGCTTGCCATTCATCAGCCTGTTCAATAGTCATTCCTAAAAAATCACGATTTATTCTGCTTTTAGGATATAAACCAATGCCGACAACATTTGTACGGTTTGTATTTATTGCAGATAATGACACTCCGCCTGATGCCATTAATATTCTTGAACGCTGCCTTAATGTGTTATTATTGTAGTTTATATCTTCATTTGGCGAGCCGCTGCGTGCATCAAAGCCTTTTAGAGAACGTTTTGTTAAACTTGCACCGGCTTGAGAATAGCCTTTATTGTATATTTTTTTTAATTTTCTATTCTTCATTTATTCCTCCGGTTAAATATCTCTTGGAACAATTCCAAAGGCTTTGCGTGGACGTTTTCCCTTGAGGTAATTTTCCAATTCCTTAATCTCATCTTCTAATTCTTTTATCGCCGCTCTTACCTGCGCTAAGTCGGTGTTGTATCGTGCGACATTTCTTGAACCAATGCCGTAAGATTGAACACCCTTTGGCGACAACATGATGAGTTCTCTTTCTTCATAAGCAGCTAACCGTATTTTTTTCTTCTCAATTTTATTTCTGATTTCTTCTTTATCTTTATTCATAAAATTCTCCTGACAAACTACCAATCACCGCCATCTAATAAACGATTTTTTGTAGTCCTGCGCTTAGGTTTTGGTTTTACTTTTGTTTGGATTGAATTATGGTTAACTGCATCCTGTAAGCGTTTTTGTAACGCAAACATATCAGGTTCCCAAATTCTAAATCCGGCAAGGGCATAGTTACGACAATCAAGGGCTTCATTTGCTGCGTGACCTGTGATTTTTTCCCAACACCATTTATTACCGGTTCTTGTTTTTACAAGGGTTAATCTTTCTGATAACAACCCATTGAAAAAATTTAAGTCATAATTACATTCTTCATTCGCCGGGAAATGACAATACTTTGCACCAGCTTTTTGAACTCTTAAATTATCCATAATTATTGACTTACCAGCATCGACACCAAGTGAATACAACCAAACAGGTTTTTTCCTATCTCCTTTGATAAATACTTTGCTTGGTTTGCCGACAAAAGGAATACCCTCGCCACCTTTACCTTTAATAGGAAAAACTCTCTTATTTTGTCTTAATCTGCATTGTTCATAAACTTCTTGCGTGAAATGTCCGCCAGAATCGACACAGGTAATAACGATTTTTAAACCCTTCCCATTTTTAAAACGATATACATGGTCTATTACATCATCTAACCTTGCCCATACTTCTGGAGAATCAGGGCGGCCCATAATATAGCCTTTTTTTATTCCCCAAGTTTCTCCGTATAAACCGAAACCGACTACTTCATATTCAAGACGGTTATCTTGTGTATCTACTCCACACGTCAAACCTAATACTCCATTAGGTAATTCGGCATCATACTGTTCCCTTTTTGCAAGTAATGTATCTTCGTCTGCAACTTCGCTGCGATCTTCCCATACTTGTCCAAGTACCGTATTGACAAATGCTCTTAATTTTAAAGAATCGTCTTTAACTTTCAAGAACTTATCAACGATTACTTGCCATGCTCTCCACGGATGTGCAAATGGTGAGAGCCAAAAGGAAACATGCCCAGTTTCATAAGCTTCCGGATTATTGCATATCCATTTCTGCGATTGTTTACGCATAATTTTCTCTGGTGTAATTGAACCACAAGAAGGACACGCAAATCCTAAGATATTTGCTTTATAAACTTTTTCCCCTTCTATCTCCTTTACTTCTGTTTCAAATCTTATATGTTCAAATAATATAAAATGATATTCTCCACATTCTGGACATTGATGGCACCAATAGGCCTGTGTTCCTTGCATAAAGGATTTAACTATTGGACTTGCGCCCTTAACAGTTGGAGAAGAAACTTCTAAAGCCTTAGCATTATAAAATGTTGTTTGCCTTGCCTCGGCAAGTTCCCACGGATCACCTTCATTATCAGCATCGAAAGCCCATCGGTCCCTTTCATCACCAATTAAATATCTTACAGGGGTTGATGACAATGCCTTTGAACTTTCCGTTCCAACAATAGTCAACATTCCACCTGGAAAACTCTTTTGTAAAATTGTGCTTGAAGAACTGCTTTTTTTCTTCGTGCGCATTTTTTCACGCAAACGTTTACAATCATGCAGCATTGGGTCAATTCTTAACTTCGAAAAACTTCTGGCAACTCCTAAATCTGGATGCACATACATGGTAGATCCAGGAGCATTATCGATTATATATCCCAAACAATTAAGCTGTACTTCCGATTTTCCGACCTGAGAAGGTGCAACAACTGTTATTATTCTTACACGAGGATCAGTAAATGCTCGCATAATTTCTTTTAAATACGGTGTTCTTGATGTTTTCCAAGGGCCTGCTTCAGATGCACTTTCGGAACTTATCCATCTATATTTATCAGCCCATTCATCAACATGTAATTTCTCAGGTGGCTTTAATAATTCAAACGCACTTTTTATAACTCTATTTAAATCTGCAATGGCCTCTTTTTCGGTTTTAATATTTGGTTCATCATTCGCTGTTTTCCTCATTCTTTCGCCATCCTGCACGTTCTCTCACCTTTTTCTTAAAAAATGAGGGGTCATAAGTGTATTCACTAAGGTGAGTTAATATTCTGTTTACCTCTTCTTCAATGCGTAAGGAAATTTCTGCCGGATTATCTAATTCGGCTAAATCGATCGCCAACATCCCCGGTAACGCAAGCAGCATACTTCTTATAACTGCTGCAAAATCTTCTGTAAATGCTTGCACATCTTCACTTCTGTGCATCTCCCCTTTGAGTTCTTTTAATTCTAAATTTGCACTTTCGGCTTTTGCTTCTTTTAATCTGATTTCTGCTTCAAGCCTCTGCTTCTCTTTTTCTTCTAATGGATTTTTCTTTTTTGCCAACTCATCTTGCAAATATCCAATATAACGTTTAATGGTCATTACAAGGTCATAGTATCTTTTACCATCTGGCCCCTCTACCGTTGGCAATACTCCATCTTGTGTTAACTGTTGAATACGTCTTACAGAACGATTAAAAAAGTTGGCAATATAGTCAACTTTTTGCAGCCCTGCATGTTTTCCTGTTCCTTTATCTGCGGCACTTTTTGAACTTGTCATTCTCTACTCCAAATTTTGCGTAACGAAATGACCTAAAAAATTTTTTCAAAAAAATATATAAAGATTGGGCTCGAAAGCACCACAGAAGGTTGAGGTTCGTCACAGTACCTTTCAAGAATTTTTTTATCTCATAAGTTGACTGAACGTAAAATTTTTATGTCTTCTGTGGTATCTACGAGCTATTTTTTGAGCTTTTTTGTTCATTTCATCAATAATGGGTTGCGCTTCCTGTTTCGCCTCCTCATAGGTCAAGGAACCGCTTAGCATTCTCATTTTTAACGTTTCTAATTGAAATCTATAATATGCACCGCTCATATATTTATCCTTTGTAATTACTTGGCAATATTGAGTTTACGGCATTTTTTAGAAACTTCAAGTCCTTTTTTACAACTCTATACAATCTTCATCAAATTCTTTTATAGCGACGTCTCCCAATCTTTGGGTTGCAACTTTTGCATCACCTTTGAGAAATACCAAAACATTTTGATGTATCTTGCAAACTTTCCTGGAATTTTTAAAACCGTTTGCGGCACGAAGTGCGGCCGTTCCCACAGGAGTTTCAAGTATGATCTCGTTATAATATTTATAACCGGCATTTATAAATGCTTTTATTGTCTCGCCAATAAAATTGTAATAATTGCCATTCTTATCACGAACTTCACCAACAACCCAGATAGCAAAAGAATTGTCTTTTAATTTGAGATAAGACTTGCTGATAATTTCAGTATAAATTTGTTTAAAATGAGAGAAGTCCATATTTGAAATATCGTCTGGATCATCTGAATATACTTCTAAGTTCACATAAGGCGGACAAGATAGAATCATATTGCATGATGAATTATCCAATGAATCAAGTATTTTATTGCTATCTCCAACAATCCATTCTGGAAAATACTCATCACATAATTCTTTTGCATTTTCTATATTTGCACAAACCTGTTCTTGTCTTAATTCAATGCCTTTATATTTTCTTTTTAATTTACTCGCTATGATTCCTCTTACCGAACCGCCTGCGAATGGATCTAATATTATATCGTTCTCTTTGCTAAACCAAGAATAAACAATTTCACATAGAACTGGATCAAAGATTGATACTCCTGCCTTATACGCATTTTTAAGCATGTTTTCTGTTATATCGTGCCTTTTTTCATGCAACTTTTGCAGGCTTTCAAATGTTTTCTTTCGACCTATTTCACTCCTTAAACCTAATGCTATCCAGGCATTTTTTCTTTTTTGCCAATCGCCACTATTTGCTTTGAATATTGAAAAAGGCGGAGCAATAAACATTTCTTTGAGATTTGCTTTTATGATAACAGAATCATCATTTTCTTCAAATGCATTATAAATTTCATCAAATTCTTCTGGTTTATAACCAGTTAAAATAATTTCATCTTCGGTAAATTCGTAATTATCAAACAATTCTGCAATTGCTTTTTTGTCCATAACAGAAAATTCTGCGATTTTGTTATCAGCGATCATATCTGATAATTCTTCCTCATCTGAAGAATAATTTTGAAATTCAACAGGTACTTTTTTAAAGCCTGCTAATTTCGCTGCTTTTAACCTTCCATGCCCTTTAACCACATAGCCAGAACGATTGGAAACCGTAATGGGTGCCCTCCAGCCTGTTTGTTTTATAATATCGGCTAGTAATTTTAATTGTTCTTCCGGATGCAAGTTTGGATTGTTAGGATTTTCTTTTAATACCTCCACTTCTACAATTTCATCAAATGCGCAAAACACATTTATTGTGTCGATTTTAGCACGTTCAACTACATTGATCATTTCTTTTTTAGACATAGTAATACTTCCTTTTTCTACCGTTTGTGATACGGTGGTTAAGGCGGTGCTTTTACTATGTCTAAAAGTAACAGTATCGCAAGGTCGCCAAACTAATGCGATGCTGTGAGCAATTCACAAAATTGCTTTCGCCACTATCTTACACAACATTTATTAAATTTGATTTAAGCGGTTACGAATTGTAACCGCTTTGCTTATGTTCAAGGAGATTTAACAGAATCCTTTAACAGACGTTCCATGTGATGATTGAAACGTTCTTGCAGCAACTCCCCGATTGCTTTATTCATAATTATTCTTGCAGTTTCATTATCGACCATTTGAGGCAATGATAATGTTCTCATTGGGGTAATTTCACCATCACCATCACGCAGCCAAGGGATAAACCTCAAACTGGTTTTTCTGGCCGGTGCAATAAATGGGAATTTACCTTCTTTGGTTGGATAACTTACTGTTTTTCGTTGTTTTTTTATTTTTACTTTTATTGAATACTTTTTACCTTTTTTCGGTGGCACTTTGGGGGTCATTCCAAAATGCAATGGAGTTAACACTCGTCCTTGATAATGAATAGCCAAATTTGCAATAGTTTGGCCTCTGACACTTATTATACCGGCTCTTTTTAAATCTCTTTTTTGCTTTGTAGGCATTACATCGGCTTTTTTGATACTATATACTTCTCTTACTGCATCTGCCACTTTACCGGGTGCTCTACGTTGCATATCACTTATCGTTTTAGTAAAAACCCCAGAAGGATCACTCAAAGTTTTTTTAAAATGTTCAAATTTTTTTTGAATATCAGAGGTATCTATTTGAAAATTTTTACCGAATTCCATATTTACCCCCTATAGAAAAGCACAGACGTTAATCTGTGCTTTTTCCTTAGCCGAACCATTATTTCATTCTAACTTTAAACGCATGCACCTGTCTTTTTCAACCGCATTTACTCAAGAATTATCTAATTTTATTTAATTCACACCTATAAACTCTCAATCACTCAAATTTAAACACAAAAAAATCCCCCACTTAAAAGTGAGGGATTTTAAAATTATTATTTGATTTTAGCCTTAATTATCCTTGCATTAAATCATCATAATTTATGTTATGCGCACGTGCATAATCAATAAATTGGTTTTCCTTTGCGGTGAGTCGTCTGTTAAATTCCAAGACCTCACCTTTACCTTTGGGTTTTCTGCCTGCGCCGGCACGCTTGCCTCCCCATTTAATTTCTTCAATTTCTTCATCGGCTTTGGCAAGGATTTTTTCTGTTTTTTCTTTAGAAAATCTTTCTGCAATTAAATCTTTTGTTGATATTTTATTTCTCATGGCTGTAACTCCTTATTTTCTTGCATATATTTATCAATATTTTTATGTGCTTGTTTGATATATCTTGCAGGGGCTTTTTGAGTTTTCTTTAATACAATCAAACCTACAACAATAATTCTATTTTTAGCATATTTGAAATATGCCCTTACATTATCTGGTTTTAATTCAAATAAACCGTTACCTAAATCATTGATATTTTTGTATTTTTTACCAACACGTTCAAAGATATAGATAGCCTTAGTTATTTTTTCAAATTCAGCATCTTCAAGAGCTCTTAATTGTTCAAGTGCTTCATTAGTATATTCTGCTGTAAATAATTGTACATCTGTCATATATGGTTCCTTATATTTTTATTATACTTGATTTTGTTACAAAAATCAAGATTTAAACTTGATTTTGTTACAAAAATTAAACCCCCAAACCAGATATGGAATGAGGGTTCTTCTTGGAGGTGAAGAAATTTTAGACTTTAAAGGTTGCCTATAAAGGCGGTTGTTTTAAAAATATTTTCATTATTTATTTTTTCTTGCAGTATTTTTGCATCTTTAGATATAATTGCTATTGCAACTCCGACAGAAGGAATTGGCGGCACATTTTCTTGTCCAGGAATAATAAACCCTCTTTTTTGCGGCAATATCAGCCATACGGCATTGGGATTATTTGTTATGTAATCCTGCATATACGTTGTTTCAAAACGATTTGACGGAATGATATAACAAATATGCGTGTCTGGATTTATTGATTCCTGAAACCCTTTTTTGATCCAATAAGGTGTTTTATTCCAAGGCGGATTGCAAAAACAAAGACCGCTCCATTTCTGCAGCAGTCCGTTTTCGCTTTTTGTGTAATATATATTTGCCGGAATATTTTTTTGCGTACAACAAACGTCTATATCAAACTTATCTTTATCAAAAAGCCTTAATATTGGCTCATATATATCCGGAGGTGTCATATAATCATCTCGGCCCGAATTATATTTTTCCTCACCGCCATATCTCCCTCCAATACCTCTTTTTTTCTTAATCTCTTTAATTGCTTTTTCATAAGCAATAAGTTCTTCATCAGTCATTTGTTGAATTTCAATATTATTTATGGCTTCTCGTACCGTTATTTGATGTTCTTGAGTTGTCATGCCGGTATTTCCTCCGTTTATTTCTCTTAGTGCTTTTCTAAATAAATAGTTAAACAAAATTGTTCTATAAAAGGTTTCATCTTTGCCTGGTAATTCCTTATATGTAACTCCCATTATTAAATATATTGCCTCTATTAAAGGGTTAAATACATAAATCCCAGCCTTATCGCCAATTCTTTTTAAAATCTCTGCTGTATATTGCTCATAAGTATTTATGTCAAAAACAAAGTATAATTGATTTATTAAATTCAAATATTTTTCCCATTTTTTATCAGCTCTAAAATCTTCTATGCAGGATTTTATTTCATATCCAACTAACACATTCTTTTGTCTATTAATTTCGAGCACATCAATTCTTAAGTTACTTTTATTCTTTCCAATATTAACATTTACTTCACGTATTCCGATGCGGCTATTATTCCCGCGCATTAAAATTTGGCGCATTATAGCAACTGTCATAATGTCGGTTTTATCACGTCTATTTAATTCTTTCCAATTATATTTTAATCTTTTAAATGCCATGATGACTTAATAGATTCTCCTTCCAAGTTCAATATCAAAAACCATATTATCTATCTTCAAATCGGTTTTTATGCCGTTTATATAAGAAATGCTCTTTATTTCAAAAAGCATTGTTTTTTCTTTATCTGTTGATTTTACGATCTGTCCGCACCTAAAGCGAATTTTATCAACTTTTCTATATTCGTTTAGTTCGTTTAGTTGAGATGTTTGTACACCTATCATCCGGCACCAATGGGAACATACTCTACGATATTCATGTGTTTTTTCTCCGGATTTAATTTTATCAAACCACTCCTTTTTTATAGGAAGATCGAGAATTCCATCTTTCTTACTCATTTAATTTACCTCTCTATCAATCTGTATTTTTCGCTAAAACAAATATTTATCACTTTTGTGCATTCCAATCCGGCAACATTAAAACTTGCACCATCTTCCAGACGTTCAAATCTTCCATAACAAAAAGCCTGGCCATTATCTTTTTTGACCAGACAATAAGGACATTCTCCCTTACAATAAGGCTCTATCCTGTAATCTTCTTTATTATAATTGCGCCATTTTCGGAATTTTCTAACTTTTCCCAACTTTGTCATCCTCAAATAGCCACAGAAAAGCATTTAATTTTTCGCTGCATTCATATGTTCTAAGTTCTAATCGATGAATATCATTTTCTCTCTCCCTTTCGGACTTTATTTGTGCAAGCCTAACCAGTAATTCTGCAACTCTACCTTCTCCTTTTATTTCCGGCATTGATAAGGGTTTATTTTTTAGTCTTTTCTCTTCTTCATCAAGATGTCCTAATTCTCTGGCTGTTTTTATAGTTTCTTGCAAAATTTCAAATGTTGTTTTCATGCCGGATCCTCCAATTTTTCTTTTAACTTTCTCAAACCTTCGCAAATAGTTTCAAAATACTTTATATGATTGTCTATTGTCCGGTTACGCCTATGGTTGAATTTTATCTCACAATGCGTGAAAAATGGACTTTCGGGCTTAATATGTGCGGTTGCCATTTCAACTGTAATATCCTCAAAGTCATTCATCTCATCTGTTAATCTAATAATATAATTCCGTGTTGTTTCATTTATTTCGTGTATTTGCATCTTCTTCTCCACAAATTTTCAATAATAATTCTTTAAAATCGACAATACTTTTCCTTTTTGCATTTTTCCAGTTATCACTATGCGCATGCCTACGTTCAATCGGCATCGAAGGCATTGCAGTTTTCCGTGAAACAAGGCAGCAATTAAACGCATCTGCCCATTCTTCGTTCTCTCGTTCCTGTTCCATAAGTAATTGACCATAATCCACACCATAATTAAAGATTTTAAAGGCTGTAACTATATCGAGTTGCATTTCTCCTCGCTTTCCCCGAATAGCGCACGGACTTGATGGTAAAAGTTTCTATAATTATGTTGGCATATATCCAGTATTAAATCTTTAAGAGTATCTTTTTGATAATTAGCAAAATAATGGTCAATATCTGTATCAAATTGTCCGTGATATGAGCCATTAACTTTATATAGTTTTAATATATCGAAATCCCTGTTTATAATAATTTCAATCAGCTCAAGCAGAATGCGGTTGGTGATTGTAGGATAGAATTTGAATACCTCAAAGTATTCACACCCCGGGCATCCTTCCATTAAATCTTTTTTTTCAGATTCACATTTCAATAAATTATCATATTTTAAGCAACGTCCATAGCCGCTTTCGTTAGGTTTTGGTTTAATCCCAAACGTGTCAAAAAATTTCTTTTCTATTTCTTCAGTCATATTTCCACACCTCCGCTCTGAGCGCTCGTTTTACCTATAATATTGAGAATAACTTTACGTTCTAAAGGCATTCTTAAATTAGTTTTTGCATATTCCTCAATCTCTTGCAGAACTGCTTCAAGTTTTCTGTTTTCTGTTGTTAGCCTATTTGATTTTTTTGCAAGTTCGGCTATGACAGAAGTGTTTAATCCTTTAAAATATTTATCTTGAAATGGAGCAAGTTGTTCTTCTAAATCCATACAATAATAAATGTTAGAAGTGCATACGCTAGGATCACTCAATAACTGTTCTATGCAACAGTCAGGATTAGTACATTTTTTGCTTTTCTGATAAAATTGACATATTTTTCTTTTGTGTGCATTTGTGGTATTTTTTTTATCTGTCATTATAACCCTACCTCCGTATCAACAGGTCTTACAAGTTTTACAGTATCTCTAAATATTTTATTCATGCAGGCTTCATAATTAACCGTTTTGCTGTATAAATTTGAGCAAAGGGCTTTCTTCTGGTTATAATCTTCAATAATCTGTAATATCGGTATTATAATTAGCCATATTATCATAATCCATGCCCATATTAAGTTCTTTCGGCTCATCTATTAAATAACTCCTTTACTCCGTGTTTTCTGCTATAAATAGGTCAATGGACAGGCCTATAATAAATATCATTGCGTTTATAATAAAATTAATCATTGCCTTCTCCATCTCTTGCAATATCTCTGAAATAAAATTCAACATCGTAATTTGCGGCATCGGGCCAGCCTTCATAAATATTTCCTACGATTTTTGTCTGTTTTGTATAACTTCCAACGGAGGTGCCGCCTCGATAAAAGCCTGCAGCATTTTCTGAATAGTATACTACCCCATAAGAATAATGCTCTTTTCTGTATTTTATTTGGGTTACATCACCAGTAAAGATTTCAATTCCATGCCAGTCCTCAGCTTTATTGTTTTTCAACCACTCTTCTTGCTGCATGGCGGATAGTTCTTTGAATTTTGTTGAATCATACACTCCGGTACTTTGCATTAAATTTGTAAAATCACAAGTTATAATCAAATCACAATCAGCGGAAATTTCTTGAATGTATGGCTGTTTTTTAATTTCTTCTATAAAATCCCAGAAACATTCGGACGGATATTTCTTTTCAAATTCTCTTTCTGCACTGTTTAAATCAACCATATAGCCGGTTTGAAAGATTTGTTCCGGTATAACTATAATAGAACGATTACCGGCTTTTAATGCCGCTCTGAATTTAAAATTATTCTGCATATATATCTCCTTAAATCATTTTTCTTAATTTCGCTTCGTGTTCTATCCAACAATCCTCACAATAGGGTTTGTCTTCAGAATCGAGCCATAAAGTATCATTGTCTTTTATTTCCACACCGCATGAGGTACAATTATTATCGCTATATTGGTTCATCTGCCTGGACCTCCCGGAACTGGACAATCGGCACAATTCATTGTTTCGCAAATTGAACAGTTTATTATCTCTTGACCGCATGCCGGGCATTTATATCTTCCAAGTTTTTCTCCAGGTAATATGACCTCGCACATACAAAACGGACAAAGTTCATAAGTAATATCATTATTTTGCATCTTTATTAACCCTCTTTTTTACCGCTGTTTTTGATTTTTCAAGTGCGATTCCGGCTTTGGTTACTTCGGGGAATTCACTTATTCTATGATTTTTATTTAATATTGCCATTTCACCATTAGAAACAAGTGCAAGATTTTCAATATTAAAATTTCTCCTATTTTTATCTAAAAAAATGACCTTGTTCCCCTTCGGAACAGGCCCATAATGCTCTTCATAAATTGCCACATGCTTTAATTTCCATTTATTAGGGTCGGCTATTTTTACAAAAATATAACCATCTTTTGCATCGACACGTTCACTTCCAACCGGTCTATAATTGTGAGGGGTATTCCCTTTTTTAAACATTGTCCCGGCGCACTTTTTATATTGTTCGGCAGACATTTTTTTACCTTTATTTGCAGGAATATGTCCTTTCTCAAAATGTCCGGTTAAGCCGCTTGAAATTTTATTATTAGTCTTAAAACGATCTATTTGATTAACTTTATAGTTAGTTTTAAATGTTTTATTTACTAATTCTGTTAACTCTTTATTATATCGTCCAAGTGCGTTTTCCCTAATAAATTTGACAATTTCCGGAGGGAAAAGTTTTGAACCTTTATTCCCGTTATATCTTATATCACTTTTTAAGTGATAATTGCGTTTATATGACCGCATTTGAGATACGGTGAAATTTGTTCCCATAGTCTCATTGGTTAATTGCACCAATTCATATATCGTTCTGCCTTTTACATGCCGGGAAATAAAATCATAAACTTCATCACTGTATTTCTTTTTCATCTTTATTCCCTTCCTTATTGCCGCTTAATAAAAACTTCATTTGTTTGTTATTTACAATGCCATAATCTGCTGCTTTTACCATTACTTTATATTGCAATTCTCCATTTTTTATAATGTTTTCAGCTAATGCATTTATTTGTTCAGTTTTTTTTATTTGTTCATCCAATTTTTCTCCAGTTAGGGAATCATCATTGATTCTTTCAATTTGTTCAAATAAATAATCTGATAAATCAGTAAGTTTGTTTTTCATCTTTACCTCCAAGTTTTGATGTTTTATTTATGAAATATTTTTATTGCTTTTAATTCTCTCGAGGACCGCACCTACAATACAACAAGGTATTATTACAGGTAATAAGATTATTACAAGCACATGTGCAATAAATGAAATAATGCCGGCGACAACTTTAATTATTATTTTGTACATTTTTTATCTCCTATTGATTTATATTCCTGAAGTTCGCAATTTGACAATGCAAATAATTCTTCAAGACCTTTTTTTAGTATGTTATTATCTGCGAATGCGACCGGCTTTATACCCATAATCCAGTAATCACTTTTACTCATATCCTCATACCAGGACAAATAAACAATCTCATCGCTTTCATCATAATAAAGTCTAATTTCGTCTTTTTCAGATAAACAAGCACATTCCATCAGGTTTTCAAGTAAATTCATGCCGGGCTCTAAAATTTCATTGTTATTTATAAAAATAAGAGGGCTTTGAAAGTCTTTATATAAAATAGCAAATTTACCAAACTGCATTGTAGCACGTTTTAACTTTTGAACTTCACCTCTATTGACCTTTTGGATAAATTTTTGAGCATTATCTAATTGTTTTTCCATTTCATTTATAATGTTTTGAGGTAACTCTTGAAACTTAAATTGCCCGTCATATACTGTATAAACAATATGACTTTGAGAATATATTTCATCTTTTTGTTTTTGTGATACATTTGAAATTTCCGGCTTCACATAACAGGCGCTGGTAAAATAATTATCAGTAAAAACAAAGCAATTTCTGTATGAATCATATTCTCCTTCTTTAGGGGCTTGTCTGTACCAATAAAATGTTTCCGCTTTTAAATAGTTTCTTGAATCATTAAACATTTTGTTCTCCTTGATTTTCTTTGAGGTGTTTTTTTTAGCATATTTTTAAAACTTTTTATTTCTCGAGAATTTTCTTTGATAGCTGCGTTTTGTTCACGAATTAACATATTTTTTCAATTCCAAGGCTTACATGACCTTGCAAGAGGTGTATAATTGCACCAAGTAGTATATTAGATGCTGATTTTGGTCCTATATCTTTGTTATATTGATCAATATCTTTATTTGATATATCAATCGAATTCCGTGCTTCTTTGGTATATGTCATATTTTTATCTCCTTACGATTTATTACGTATAAAATCAATCCAATCTCGAACTTCTTTTTCATTACCACTTTCAAACTTAGTTTTATAAATCAGAAATTCTTTATAAAAATTTATAAACATTTTGCTTAAACCTATGTGTTCTGCCCTCTGTACTGCTTTCTTCAAGTCCTCATTTGTCCATTTAAAAATATTTGCAGCATTCACACAGCGGCTAAAATCGTCCAAATCGTATGGTAAATCCATTGATGCGGTATTTCCATAATAATTGTTCTTTGTATCAATGTCGTTATTGATTAAAATAAACATTGTATTGGCGGATATACCATGTAAAATATGCGGTATCATCTGATATGCCGGAACTATTTTTATATTTAAAATATTCATATTTTCTCTCCTTCACTAATTAAAAAAGGCTCTGGGTAAAACTTACCAAATAACTACCGGGCGGAAGTTCAGAGCCTTTAAATAGTATATAATTGTTAAACCTTATAAATGAAACTCAAAGAGGCTTTTATTTTTACAATACACGTGCAACCGGCCCGAGTATAAACCTCCTGCATACAAACCTCCTTTCGTACTTCTGAACGTTCGGCTAATTTAAAGAAATTTTTTCTTTTTCGGCCTTAACTTTAAACATTAAACTTTCAGCCTCTTTTAGGCAATTTTCTCTTTCTATTTCACTTAAAATTGCAAATCTTGCATAATTTATAGGCCTTACTATTGGACATGAAGCCGAAAAAAATGTTTATAGCATCAACTCTTCTTAACTGTTCTGCTGTCATTTATCAATCCTTAATTAAAATAATTTTATCTGTCCATTATTATCAACAATTAAATCAACCTTTTCTGGCTGTTTGACGCTCTTAGGTTTCGCTTGCGTGTTTGAATTTTCATTCTTTGAGATTATTCTATCCGTTTTTCTAAAAATATCCTTTATATCATTTACGAAAAATCGAACTTGCCACGGATCTGAATAATAAAACATTGTTCTATATGTTCTCCAAGTTTTAAGCGATATTGTATCTCCCCAATTAATCTCACCGCACAGGCCAAGTAAAGAGGTTTGAATAAGGGTCATTTCAACACATCTTTTATCAATATCTGTTGCAGAGAAAAACATTGTCTGTTGCGGATTATAACCAAGATTATAAATAGTCTTAGCCGCAGCAATTATCATTCCTCCTGCCCCTACGCAGGGATCACATACAGTGATATATCCGTGTTCTTGGATTTTTTTTTCAAATCATCTTCGTATATTGTAATTTGAGCCATCATATCACTTACATGAAATGGGGTGAAAAACTGTCCTGCGTTTGAATTGCCAAAATTACCCTGCATATATATTTTCCCCATTAAATCTTGGAAATTCTCCCTTTCAAATTCGTTTGCAATCATCGCCAATAATTCTGAAAAAATACTCGGATTTTTATATTTTGAGATAATATCTAAATATTCCTTTTCCAATTCTTCATCTTTATAAATAATATTAGCAAATGCATTGGCCGATAAGGTTAGAAAATCTGAAAAAATATCTCTATGGTGCATCCCATAATTCGCATTTTGAAGTTTTTGTGTAAATTCTTTAATAAAATCAGCCATTTTTCTCACCTTTCCAAAGTTCCCATGCCGGGAATTCTTTATATTCTTTACCATCTAGCAGGCTACCTGCTCTTGTCTTTCCAACTTTATAGAATAATAAGTTTTGTTCAAGTGAAGATACACCGATTGAAGTCGTTTTATAAACAGCAGTTTTATACTTTTTGTTATTATCTGGTTTTGCGCAACTCCATTCTCCCCATTGTTTAAAGAAAAATGGAATATTTTGCTGCTCACATTGCCTTTGAATATTACGTACCCAATCCGGGTGCATTAATCTTGCATTTGGTCCTGTTTCGCCTCCCACAATTACCCAATTAATACCTTTTAAATCAAGTGTTCCAATATCTTCAAGCAAAGGCTCACAAGATAAAAATTTAATTTTAGCATTTGTCTTTTTTAAATACTCTATCCGCTCTTTATTTTTACAATTCTCAACCGTTACTCCTAACCAGACATTATCAGGATATTTAAAATCAGGCAGCCGGTATGCCCTTTTTGTCAATATTTGAAATTGATTTAAAGGACGTATGGCGCATGCGGCTAATAGACAATTTATATCACTATCTTGTATTTCTTCATGAAATGTATCAGACATTGAATTAACAAAAACAAGTCTGTTTTTACTGAGTGTTCTACTTAATTCCTTACTATGAAATACAATTTTATTAAAAGGTTCTTTGTATTTTTCTTGCCCCATGCCGGTTAGCCGTTTGTGCATTCTTTGAGCATAACAATTTTTGCAACCTTCAGAATATTTTGTACATCCAGAGATAATATTCCAAGTTATTGATGTCCATTCAATTTTTGTCATATGCGCTCCTATTCTATTATTGTTTTTTCGGGATAATTTAGAGGAGGACCAAATTTTTTGACACATTTTATTACGGCAATTTTTTGCTTGCAGTTTTTTAATGATTCAAAGAAATGGTGGTATTTGCAGCCTTCGCAAACACAACCACGTTTCCAACATTCAATGCCGGATATAGTCCACGCTCTCGGTATCATCACCCCTCCATAAAAAATTCGCACCGGTCGCCAAACTAATGCGAACTTGTAAGCAATTTACATATTGCTTCCGCCACTATCTTTTAAAGTTTATAAGTTCTGATTGCAGGCTTTTATTTTGCTCAACAACAGCATTGTATTGATTTACTGCATTTTTAAGATTTTCTTTCAATTCGGCAATTTTATCTTTATATTGATTATTTTCTGTAAAAATTCTTTTAGCCTGTTCCATCAGCCACCAATAATTTACCCATTCTTTTGTTGAAGATATTTTCGGTGCAAACTCTCTTGCAATTTCTAAAAATGGAGTATAATCAAGAATATGTCCGGTAGTTGATACAATTTCAAGCTCAAATTCTTTTTTATCAAAATCAAAGCGTAATTTCGTACCACTATCAAATATTGCAGTATTGCCGTTTATAAGGTATTCATATAATTCGGGTAAGCCGATAACGTGTGCTATTAAATATCTTTTTACATCATCGGCAATATTCAGAACCCCGATTATATTGCCGTTGATCCAACCTGTTTGTTTTGAATTAAACTCTTCAATGGCTTTTTGCACATCTTCAAGTCCTATCAAACTTTCATCTTGCATGCCATCAAAATTATATTCGCTATCAGCGATCGTATCTTTTATATAATCAATTACGTGCAGTGGTTCAATCTTTATTCTATCTTTTTCAGAAACTATAATTTTTTTATAGCAATCATCATCAAGAATTGTATCAATAGTTTTTAGTGCATTTTGTAAATTTTTTGTTTGAATTTTATCATATGCATCTAAAAAATCATTTTCTGCTTTTTCATAAAAAACATCTAAATTATCTACCAATTCTTCATCGTTATTAGGATTGACAACCGTTAAATTATCGTTTTTGTTATAATCTTCTAATTTTATCGGATTTAACATCTTTACCTCCTTGTTTCCATATATTTTTTAAAGAGTTCTTCTTTGTGTGTTGAGTTATACCATAGGATATATGCTGTTGTTCTAACCGGAAAGCCTTTAAAAAATTTTTCGAAATTATTTTCATCTGCTTTTGCCATCAATTCATACAATTTTGCAGTGAAATCTGTTCCTCTCGGGCCATTTTGCCAATAATCCATTTCGCATAAAGCCCGGTACAGTGCTTTTTTATCTACATCATAAGTTTGTGAACAGCCTTCCCTTTTGAAAACATAGAAATTTTTAGTTTCACATTCCTGTGTTATTTTGAATACCATTTTCATCACCTTCCTTATTTTCTTTATTTTCATTCATTACCCATTCCAACAATGCAATTTGTCGGTCAATTACAGTTTTTGCCGAAGGGTGAATTTTGTTGTAATTTTTTTGTTTCCAGGCCTTATATCCAAAGAGTTTTGCCTTGATTTCTTCATAGGGTCTTAACAAATCATTTTTGTTTGAAATTTTGACCTCATTTTGAGGGCTATTTTTTAAAACTTTTTTGCACTGTTTTTTTATCTTTTTTCGTTGAACTTTTGCATGCCTGTTTTGTTTAATCAATTCAACTATTTCCGGGTGTTTGTTCAGCCCATAATTTTGCAGTGTATTTTTTGAAATTTTTAAAACTTTTGCAAGGTCCAAAAATGAACGTATTTTTTGTTTATTTTTTCCATTGAGAAGTTTTAAACTTCTGTTTATCAACCTTTTTTGTTTTTTCTCGTCCATTTTTTATTTGACCTCCTTTGATTTGTATTTTTTTTCAAATTTGGAGACTTATAAAAAACAGACTTATTTATAACACAGCAAACTCCAAAATCTGTATTTTGTACCTTATAGCCACGTTCCATAATCCATTTTTTATTTGCTCGAAATATCATCGGAATATCTTTACCGGATTCAGAATGAAAATGATTAGCCTTAATTTCCACAATATCGGATTCTCTTAAATGCTTGAAAATATCGTGCGATATAAAAAAACAGTCTGGACTTTCTTTTCTGCAGCAGACTGTTTCTTCTTCATTTATGCTAAACGATACCTTATTAAGAGCATCTCCGATCCAATATAAATTGCCTAAAAGTTTCGGAGGGGAATTACTGCGTAAATATGTCACATGCTCTTTATCATAAAAATCAACCATTCTCTTTTTCTGGTGTAGGGTTATCTTTGCTGCGGTTCCGATTTTTTGGTATGTTATATCATAATCTTCATGGTGTTCCGATATAATTTGTTTTGCTATATACCAACTATCCGGACAACATACAATATATTCTTTACCGTCAACTATTTGTTTTATATCCATCAATACCTCTCAATCTTACGAAGGTCAACAAAAGCATACCCGTGATACCTAAATATTTTTTTCATATAATCATCAATTTTTATATCAAAATCCGGTTCAGAACCGTAAAAAGTCCTGTTTATTTCCGGCCATTCCAAAGCACAAAAATAACGCATTCTTAATATGCTTGCCTCGATTGATAAAATATCAAGTTCCCTGGGAATATTTTTTGCTATTTGAGGATTTTCTAATTGTGTAACTGCTTTATTAAGCTTGTTCCATTCTCTTTCCCTTTTTGCATTTAATTTTTTGATTTGTGCTTCAAGTTCTATTTTTTCTTGAATTAAAAATAGAGTTTTATCCGATGATAATGGCTTTTTGCTCTTGGGAATTTCGCTTAATTTTGCGGCATGAGGGCCGCTCAATTTTGCAGATATAACAGCAAGTTGTTCTTTTTTTCTTACAATTTTTTTTATGCTGCATAAGTATTCTTCAAATCGTGTTTTTGTAAGCTCTCCGTTTCTCTCCGCCATTAACATCAAAATCTCCATCTTTATGTTCTTGCACATCCATCTTGCCCGAAACAAGGGCAGCATTTTTTATAGTCGCAACATTTGAAATTAACGTCTTTTTGTTTTACTTCCAAATCTCCACTTTGTGCTTTATCTTCTTTATTTTTCGGTTCATATTCATCAAATGCAGATGCAAGTTCTCCGTATTCATCGTTTGAATAACCGCTTAAATCAAAGGGAATTGAACCATTATCAAATTCTTCAAAACATTGCAGCAGTATTTTTTTATCCGTAGTTGATAATTCTTGAATCCGATTATCAGCAAGCAAATCTGCTGTTTCTTCCTCTTTTGTTGTATATTCTTGATAATCAACCGGTACTTCTTTACAGTTTAAGAATTGTGCGGCCATTAATCTACCGTGTCCTTTAACAATAAACCCAGACAATGTAGATACAGTAATTGGATTTCTCCAGCCAAGAGATGCAATATTTTCGGCAAGTTTTTTAATTTGTGTTGCCGGGTGTTTATTCGGATTCGCCGGATTTGGCTTTAATTCCTCAATTTTAACGATTTTATCATACGCACAAAAAACTGGTATTTTATCTGCAGTACCTTTTGGTTTTGCCTTTGTTTTGTAGTTCGTCATAGTTCAAATTCCTTTACTTTTTGTTCTTGAATACAATTTTCAAATAATTGTTCATTGAGTTCATAACCCGTTTTTTGAGGTTCCTTTAAAAAATCTATTTTCATGCCGGCAGTAGGAATTAAAAACTTTTTTAGTTCTTCCATTTTGAAATAATTTCTACCATATAAATCCGATGCACTAAGCCAATATTTTAACGGAACTCTAAAACATTGATTTTCCTTTAAAAACATCACAAGAATAAAAACAACCGCCCCCAATTTTTCATGTAGCAATAATGCATCAATTTGCTGAGGTTGTAATCGGTTGCAGGCGATACGGTCGCTATTAGTAGCTTTTGCTTCAAAACATATAGCACGTCCGCCGTTCAATGTGCCTTTAAAATCCGGCTGTGCCTTCATGTCATATTTTGCAGAAAATCTGCCGGAGGGTAATCTTTTAATAGGTTTTAGCGGTTCCGGAGTCTTTTCTATGAACGCATCTCCCCTCATTTGGTAGCGAAAACAAGCATCTAGTATCATCCTTTCAAAAAAATCGCCGTCCGATTTTGCTTGTTTTCCTTGTTCTATTCGTTTTCTTAGTTTATAGCCGTCATCCATATTAGCCTCTCAATCTCCAATTTATACCGGTAAATTTAGCCTTAATACTATTTTCAAAAAATCTTGAAATTGTACCTTCCTGGTAAAATTTATCTGATAAATCTTCGAGTGAATGGTTTGCATTTATCCAGGTTGGTAGTTGATTTTCGGCCCGATAGTTTGAAAATCCATACATCAAATCAATCATAAAAGGAGAAGGGTTAACCTTGTCTATATCATCAAGTATCAATATCGGTGCTTTTTTATAACCCTCTATAACTGCAGATGCAGATTTGTTTTTATCGTTGAAAGTCTTTTTTATTTCCTCTGCCAGATCATAAATATTGACATATTTTACTTGTATGCCAAATTTTCTTATAATTTCATCGCCTGCAACACTCATTAACATTGTTTTTCCATTTCCAAAATGACCAACAAATATAAGATTAGTTGCATGTAGATAGTGTTCAAGGGCATTTTTTGCATAATTTTTTATTATTTGTAAGTTATATTTTTGTTCATCAGTCTCAGTTATATAATCATCAAAGCCCATTCCGGCAAATTTTTTAGGGAAATGGGCTTCTATTATCTGTTCATGAGTATATTCCTTTAAATCTGTAATATAGCCATATTTATTAATCAGTTTTCTTAGTTTTCTAACCTGCGTGTTGATTTTTTCTGCTTTTTTACAATAACAATAACCACCCTTTTCAACTTCATTGCCACAAAATACGCAATGCCCCTCACTTATTCTCGGGCCGATTATTTTAGAGCCAAGTTTTGCAAGCTCATCTATTCTTTGTTGTATCATCAAAAACCCCCATATTTTTGCTGTTGTGACACATTGCGAGGAGTAAAATCTATAGTTGCAGGTTTTGATTTATTATTTTTAAGTTCAAAAATTCCGTCCCATAAATTTGCCATTGAATTTTCAATAATTTCTTCAGCAATTTTTAAATCGCCGCCGGAAAATCTAATCAATTTTTTAATCCACGCAGTCAAGGATCGGGTTGTCTTATAGTATTGGTTTTTCTCTTCTTTTTTATATTTGAGCCACTCCAATACTAAGGGTATATAATTCTGATTTTTTTTCAAAACCTCATTATTATTAAATACTTCATTTATATATTCTAATGTAATATTCTCTTCCTTCTTTTTCGGGATACCTCCCCCTTTTTTAGCGGTGGGGGGTATTTCTTTATTTTCCTTGTTAAAATCCCCGTTTTGAGGAGTTTCCCCCTCTCCATTATTTTGTGGAGAGGGTATGCCGTTTTCAAAGGATAGGGGATAAGGTATTGGGAGCCTCAGTATTCTTGCTTCAATCTCTTTTGTTCCTGGTTTATAAACCAATTTCCTATGAAGATATTTTTTATCGACTAATTGTGAAACCCAAGCCGATATTGTCTTTATACTAACTCCATACAGTTTGGCAAAGTATTCATTCCCGGCCCAACAATAACCTCTTTCATTGCAAAGTGCGGTTATTTCACCATAAAGCAATTTTGCATTAGGTTTTAAACTTTTATCATATCTGACATCTGCAGGTATGATTGCATAAAAAGCCGGTTTGATTTCTTCGCTCATACAATCTCCTCTTAATTACACGCAAATACTTTTCTGCGAGGAAAAATAATTTTTGAATTAATTTTAGATTTTTGTTTTTCCTTTTCTCTTTCCCTCAACATTTTTTGCAAATTTTTATAACATTCATTTATACGACCTTGTTCTAATATTGGAATTAAAGCCTGCAATGCTTGATAATAAGCAAGCGTGCATATCGTATATCTCTTTTTATAAAGGGCAGGGTGAATATCAACTAATTTATCTTGTTCAACACCTGTTAAATATAAATCTAAATAAAAATCATAAGTTGCATTTAACAAAGCATCAATTTTTCTCTTTTTTCGCTCTCTAAAATCTTTTATTTTTACCTCAAATAAATTTGTTACCCACTGTATAGGAGCATAAATCTGCTGTTTTTGTGGTTTAAATTGATTCATTTCGATAACATTTGACATATTTCTTTCCTCCAATTAACATAAGCATTAAAAATACCCGTCTTTCCGGGCTGTCAGAATGTCTGTTTTTATCCCTTGGTGCCGTCCAAATCCTCCATTCGTAAGGGTGTCCACCTCGGACACTCTGGGCCTTTCGTTTAAGTCAGTTTGCCGACTTACTTGTCTTTCCAAGTTGTTGTTTTATTAAAAAATGGGGCAGGCAGTAGGCCTTTCCCTACGGTCAACTGTTTAAAAGATGTCAGCCATCCTGCAGCAAATCTGCATATAACCATGCCTGTTGTTCCCCTCGCTGGATTTTATTTTAAGTGCCGCAACATACCCATTTTTTTACGAGGTTAGTCCGTGCGGCTGGAGTTTATCCTGACCTGCGTTAGTATTTGTTCTGGCAGTCATAACGCTTACCCTCACCCTGCCGTTGATTTTGTGACAATCAACAAAACAATTCTTTTTATTGCCGTCCTGCCACGGTGAGGGATATTCCCTCACCGGCGACTGCGCCTAAACACTTTTTAGGAGTAGTGTTTTTGCATTTATTTCTCCGGTTGGCTCATGGTTTCCTCACCTAATTTCTCTATCGCTCGAAGAGTAAGCGCCAGTTTTCTTGCAATTTACGGGTCCGATCCTCAGAAAACCGGTTAAAGAATGGTCCCCTCTTTTCTTACTTCCATTTTCCTTTTTCATACATCAATGGAATTTATGTCCTTATGGATGCCGGAAAAATGTTTCCATTTTCCGGCAAATATAAAAACACAAATTTTTATACATTGTTTTCCTGCGCTGTTCACAGCTTTCGCTCCCGGCTCACTTTGTCAAAGTTTAACGGTGCTACTCCGCATCAGTCGTCTTATGGTATTTAATTTTCAATGTGCATAAATCTATGCTTAAATTAAAGCTGATTGCTTTGAATTCTTTTGTCTGAGCCATTCATTGAAGGCTTGGACATTTTTGGGATCTTCGTAAAATTTTAAAGCCCCATCAAGAAGTGCCATTGCAAGCAGTTTTGCTTCCGTTGCCGGTATTTTGTCCACTTGAATGTCCATTATATACACCTCTGAAGGGTTGGTTTTTGCTCTTTAAAGAAATCAATGTTTAAGCCATAGTGTTCACAGAATTTTATAAGTTCATCTGCCTTCATTCTGCGCTTGCCTTTAAACATTGCAGCGACATTTGCTGTTGAAATACCTATTAAATCAGCAAAAAACACCTGTGTAATTCCGTTTTTAACTAAATATTGTTGTACCTTTTCCTCGATTGTTGCCATATATTCTCTTGTCCTTCTTGTTTAATTAAATGAAACTTGTTTCATTTGAATTAACATGTGCAACATTAAACCAATTTTGAAAAAAAGTCAAGTATTTTTTTAATATTTGTTTAAAAATATTTGTTTTTTATTAAATTAGTTGCTATATTTAATCTATGGAGGTGTTAACTGAAATGAAAAAATCTAAAGAAAAAGTAACAAATCCCATGACTGACGACCTGCCAAACCGTCTTAAAATGTGTCGTGAAAATGCAGGATTGAGTTTGCGTGAAGTAGCAAAACAAATTAACAAATCCCCGGCATCAGTTTGTAAATGGGAAAATGGCGAGGTAACACCTTACGGTGATGTGCTTCTGCAATTATGTGATATTTATAAAGTTGATATTACAACGTTTTTCGGGTTGCCAACACAAAATAAACTTAGATTTACACCGAATGAAATTGAAATTATAAAAATGTTCAGAAATGCTACAAGAAATGCTCAATTAACAGTTCTTACAGTTCTGAAAAACTGCCAAAAATAAAATATAGGATTTATTTATGCCGGACATACTCTCTATCAATAAAATTATAGAGTTCATGGATAAAACATATTCCATTGAACAACAAAATGACATTCTAAAAATATTGTTTAGAATGAATTATACACTTGAAAAAACACCTTTATTAGATGATCTACTTAATAAAGGTGTCCTGCAACCGGCTAAAGGGAAATTTATAAAATATAGATTAAACAAATTTTTTAAAAAAAATAACATAACTAAATTATCAGCAAGAAAAGATTTTATTTTTTCAAAAATTCCAAATTATGAGGGTTTAAAGCGTGGCAAGGCTGCAAGTTATGATGATTTGGTGGCATATATTGAAAAATCATATTTAGATTTGTTTGATGAAATTCTTATTGATTTTCCAACATATGAATATACCCCCTCTTTTGCTCAAAATGGTGATATTTACACACTTTATTTGAATAGAAAATTGAATATCAAAGCAAATTATAAATTTAACTCTAAAACTTCAAATTATGAACTCAAAAATGATGAAGTAACCCCAATTCTAAGAGAACATAACATAAATATAGACGTAGATGATCCAAATGCACTTTTTGCAATAAAGTTGGATTTGGGTAATAAAGAAAATATTGATATTCAAAATAATAATGCCATGCCAATATTAAAAAAAATTTTTTTAATTATCTTTTGGCCTATTGGCATATATTATCTTTTTAAAAGGAGGCTTGAACGATGAACAACAAGCCAATATATAATGCAGCATTTTATGGTCGGTATTCTCCAGGACCCGACCAAACTGAGGCAAGTATTACCGGACAAAGACGAGAATGTTATGCTAAAGCAAAAAGCCAAAATGCAATTATTCGCAAGGAATATATTGATAGGCATTTAACCGGTAAAAATGATAAAAGGCCTGCATTTCTTGAACTCATAAAAGATGTAAAAAAGGGCTTGTACGACATTGTCTATGTTTATACTATTGACCGATTTAGTCGTAATAAATTCGATATAGCACGATATAAAAATGAACTAAAAAAAGCCGGCACAAGACTTATTTCTGCAAAAGAATATATCCCGGCAGGGCCAGAAGGAATAATCCTTGAAAGCGTCCTTGAAGGAATGGCCGAATATTACAGTGAAGAATTAAGCCGAAAAGTAGGTCGTGGAATGTACGATGCGGCTTTGCAACAACACCATGTAGGGGGAGTTGTGCCATTTGGATTGCAAGTTGTTGATAAAAAGTATGTTCCGCACCCTATAAATGCTCCAATAGTTCGGGAAATTTTTGAAAGATATGCCGCAGGTGAAGCCGCTATTGATATATGTAATGATTTAAATAGTCGTGGAATTACAACGTCCCTCGGGAAAAAATTTAAACGAAATTCATTAACAAAAATGCTTACAAATCCTAAATATATTGGTACATACATATTTAATCATACATATTTAGACGAAGTTACACAACAAAAACAAGTTGAAGTGCTTGAATACAAAAATGTAATTGAACCTATTGTTACTGAAGAATTATTTATAAAGGCAGGTAAAAGAATGGAACTTAATAAAAGAGCATCAAAACCTCGTAAAAACAAAGAAAATGTAGAGTTTTTATTATCCGGTAAGTTGTTATGTGGTTTATGTAATTCCTTAATGACTGGAGATAGCGGCACAAGCCGTTCAGGACAAAAATACTATTATTACACCTGTTGTAATAAAAAGAATAAAACATTAAGTAAAAAGTGCCGGGCAAAATCATACCCCAAAGAAAAACTTGAAAGATTTATTACTAAAATTACAAAAGAGGAAGTTTTAACAGATAAAGTTTATGAATTTTTAACTAAAAATGTTGAACTTTTGCAGGAGGAGAGAAAGGATAATACATTTATACTTACATTACAAAAAAACAAAAAGGAAATAGAAAATAAAATTGAAAATATTTTAAAGGCTATTGAAAACGGTATTTATACAGAATCAACAAAAGAACGTTTAGAAACTTTAGAACAAACCAAACGGGATATTGATTTTAGAATAAAAACTGAAAAATTTAAAGATGATGCGCCATCAGTAACAAAAGAGGCCTTAATATTTTATTTAAACAATTTCAAAAATAAAGATATATCAGATCCTACTTTTCAACGCCAAATTATTGACAGTTTTGTAAATTGCATAATCATAAACGAGAAAACAGACAAAATTCTTATAGGATATAACTATTGCGGAGAAAATGACACTAAAGAATTGTCAATAAAAAACACTCTCGATGTGTTCGAGAGTGATTATAATGGTGGAGGTTAGGAGATTCGAACTCCTGACCCCCTGCGTGCAAAGCAGGTGCTCTACCAGCTGAGCTAAACCCCCATATTCTTTTGTCAATTCGTAACCAAATCCGTAAATACTATTTATTTTTATTTACCCTTCGGCTACATTTTCTATTTTACATGATGATTTTTTTTTGTAAAGGGGGTAAATATATTTGATGGATTGGTAAGAACCACAAGTTCGGCGTCCTGCGGAGAAAGGAAAATATTTTTGGCGGGTCGGTAAGAACCACAGCTTTAGCGTCCTACGAAAATAGAAGTGACCTTTCAAATCAGATTCTGAAAAAATGAGTACGCGCTTCTCAGCTTGGCTTCGTCCTCTTTTATGAACTCTACTTTTCTCTTTAAATATTCATACATTTCTTGTGTATTAACGTCTTCGTGGAATTTGAATATTTCATAAGGTTCAACTTCAAGCGCCTTACACATTCTATCCAGTGTCGCAAGTGTCATAAATCCATTACCGGTTTCTATCAAGCTTAGGGAGTTGGTTGCAATATCAATAGCTTCAGCGAACTTTTCCTGGCTGAACCCTTTGATTTTTCGTAATTCTTTTATGCGTTTACCCAGCTTTTTATTTATATCTTTTGACATTTATCCTGCAAATTCTGACCGGCATGAAGGTTGGTACCGCCCTATTACTCTTTGTTACTACTATTTTAAGTGTCACTTATGCTTAAACAAACAATATTAAATCTTTATTTAGTCAATATTAAATGATGATAACAAAAATCTTTTACATATTATAATTATCGTATATTAATCAATAGTTTTACTGAAGAATTTTTATGAAAAAGAAAAAATCACCTACTCATTATCAGATAAATTTTTGCGGAATAAGATTAAGCATTCTGAAACCTCATATACGAAGAATGCGCAAAAATTTTGCTAAGTACAAAAATCCAGCCGACGTTCCATGTGCAACAGGCAATTTAAGACTTGTTCAGCTTACATCTTTTGCGATACTAAAAAGATTTGACCGTTTTGCACGACAAAATGGGCTCGGGTATTGGCTGGACTTTGGCTCGCTTCTTGGAGCCGTAAGACATAAAGGTTTTATCCCCTGGGATGATGATATGGATATCGGAATGATGAGAGATGATTATGACAAATTGTATGAGATATGCAAATCGGAACTCCCTGAGGATTTAGTCCTGACAGAGGCGTTCGGGTATCGTGAGTGCTGTTTTCTGAGGCTCAAACACAAGGATATTTCATCAATTTTCGTTGATATTTTCCCTTATGACTATTTTTATAAACCCCTGACAGATGAGGAAAAACAAACAGAGAGCCAAAATATAACCGATACTTTGAAAAAATACAGCCATGAGATTCATTCATTTGATAACTTTGAGGCGATTAGCGATTGTGCCTGCAAAATCAGGGACAGAGAAGTTTTATTAAACAAACCTGTTGATAAATCTTCACACCCGGCAATTTTTATGGGAATTGATTTTCCGCACTCCTGGAAGAACAAGTTTTATAATTGGGATGACATTTTCCCGCTGGGACAGATTAAGTTTGAAAATGAGATTTTCTACTGCCCGAATAAGCCGGAGAAAGTTTTGACAAGTATTTTCGGGGACTATATGTCAATGCCGAAGGACTTAGCGCCGAAGCATATTGATTTTGAAGGACTACCTGCAAAGGAAAAACGCGCTGTAGAAAAATTTGTAAAAGGGAATTAGATGAAGAGAGTAATTACATACGGAACATTTGATGTATTGCATTACGGGCATATAAATCTTTTAAAGCGGGCAAAAGAGCTCGGAGACTATCTGATTGTTGGACTTTCAAGCGACGAGTTTAACCTTATTAAGAACAAAAAATCATTTTATTCTTATGAGGAACGCAAAAATCTGCTGGAAAGTATACGCTATGTTGACCTTATAATTCCTGAGAACAATTGGGAACAGAAGCCTTCTGATATTCAGGAATACAAAGCTGACATTTTTGTTATGGGCGATGACTGGAAAGGAAAATTTGATTATCTCAAAAAATACTGCGAGGTAATCTATCTTCCGCGCACTCCGGAAGTTTCGTCTACTCAGACAAAAGAATATTTATCTACAACTTTTTAACGATTTCTTCAAGGCAGATTTTTACGTGAGCGTAATTCAAACCGCCCTGCATGTAGGCAACATAAGGCGGTCTCATCGGGCCGTCTGCTGAGAGCTCAATAGTTGAGCCTTCAACAAATGTTCCTCCTGCCATAATAACTTTATCCTCATAGCCCGGAATGTATTCAGGAATCGGGGTTACATAGCCGTTTACCGGAGAAAGAGACTGAATTGTTCTGCAAAATTCTTCCAGAGGCTCAGGCGCGTTAAAAATAATATTTTGTATAATATCCGTCCGCTTTTCGTCATATCTTGGCGCAGAGTTAAACCCGATATCTTCAAACACTTTTGAGGCTAGAATTGCGCCTTTAACCGCTTCTGATACGATAGACGGTGCCATAAAAAGCCCCTGAAAAATAAGTCTGTGCTGGTTAAACATTGCACCGCCTTCCGAGCCTATTCCGGGTGCCGTGAGGCGGTTTGCTGAACGCTCAACATAAAGTTCTTTACCTGCAATATATCCGCCGGCTTCCACGATTCCTCCGCCGGGATTTTTAATCAGCGACCCGCCGATTAAGTCTGCGCCGGCTTCAAGCGGTTCTCTTGTATCGACAAATTCGCCGTAACAGTTATCTACAAAACAGATACAGTCAGGATTTTTGCGTTTCACTATATCACAAATCTTTCCGATTTCGTCAATTGTCAAAGATTTTCTGGTTGAATATCCTTTTGAGCGCTGGATTAGAACCATTGTCGTTTTATCATCAACCATTTCTTCAAGTTTCTGGTAATCGACTTCACTGCCGTTCAAAAGCGGGACTTCGTCATACAAAACGCCGTTACCTATGAGCGAAGAGCGTTTTGTTTCTTCGTCCCCTGCGGTTCCGATTACTTCCTGCATTGTATCATAAGGCGCACCGACCGCAGACAGAAGCTTGTCTCCGTATCTTAAGTTGCCGAAAAGCGCACACGCAAGAGTGTGTGTGCCGGAGGCAAAATGGATTCTTACAAGTGCTTTTTCAGCACAGAAAACCTGCGCAAAGACTTTATCTAAGACTTCTCTGCCCAAATCGTCGTGGCCGTAGCCGGATACAGTATAAAAATGCTCAGGTGCTACACGGTTATCATAGAAAGCTTGTAAAACTTTTCTTTGATTAAAATCTCTAATTTCATTTACCCCTTCAAATTCTTTTTCTAAAAATTTTTCGGCTGTTTTAAAATCGTAATCCATAAGTTCCTCTGTATTTTGCGTGAAGTGTGAAGCGTGAAGAGTGAAGGGTGCGTTTATGAAGTGACCAGGTAATCAAGTGAACAAGTGATCAAGAATTTATAACTACTTCTCAACTATTCAACTTATCCACTTTTCAACATTTTAAACTTCTTCTCAACTACTAAACTACTCAACTCCTAAACCCTACCGGGTGAGGCGTGAGGCGTGAAGAGTGAAGGGTGCGTTTAGGAAGTGATTAAGTGACTAGGTGACTAAGTGATTAAGAATTTATAACTACTTTTCAACTGTTCAACCTTTCCACTATTCAACTACTAAGAGAGAACGCCAAACCTGTAGTCTCACCAGCCAGCCCGATATGATATATTTACCCCCCCCCTAGGTGTCTATGTTTGTAGCGTAAACAGCGTTTGATTCGATAAAGTCACGTCTTGGCTCAACCTTATCACCCATAAGAATATCAAACAACTGGTCACACATCATTGCGTCT
This sequence comes from Candidatus Gastranaerophilales bacterium, assembly GCA_944323265.1. Classification (GTDB taxonomy): domain Bacteria; phylum Cyanobacteriota; class Vampirovibrionia; order Gastranaerophilales; family Gastranaerophilaceae; genus CAG-196. The sequence continues at coordinate 3,453 of CALURX010000002.1, read as the reverse complement.
TCAATGTTCACTTTGAGAAGCGTTCTTGTCTCAGGATCCATAGTAGTTTCCCAGAGCTGCTGAGGCATCATTTCACCAAGCCCTTTGAACCTCTGGATTGCAAGACCTTTCTGCCCTCTGTCGTCTACAAGTTTTTGAAGCTGTTCGAACGATGTTATTTCAATTTCGCCGTTTTCTGTTTCCAGAATCAGCATTTTTTCTTCCTCAATCAAAAAGTCTCTGATTAGAGGGTAAGAATTCTTAAGACGCTTGAACTCGTTACTCTTGATAATATTTGAAGTAATAAGTTCGTGCTCGTTTTCAAACAAGTCAAGCTGGATTGCATATTTTGCATTCTCCGGATTGTACTTGAGAGAAACCGCATAATTCTTTGCTTCCGCAATATTATAATTTTCTGCGTGATCTTTCAGATAATGGTCAAGATACGCAAGAACTTCATTCATCTTAGCCTGATCTTCAAAGTCTTCCGGTTTAACATCAGAGCGGATTAAACCTCTTAAAACAACTGACGGAATAATATTCAAAATCGGGTTGTTGTAAGATTTGTAGAATGTTGACATATTTGAGAGCAGTTTTAGAAGCTCATCACCTGTCTTAACTTTTGTTTTAGACTTATCCGACAGGCTCAAAGACTTGATACCGCGTTCTTTAAGCATTTTATCAAGTGCGTGCTCGTCGTATAAGTATTCGGAAGTTTTTCCAGATGTAACCTTAAACAGAGGCGGCTGCGCAATATACACATAACCATTCTCGATAAGCGGTTTTGCGTATCTGAAGAAGAATGTTAAAAGCAGCGTTCTAATGTGCGCACCGTCAACATCAGCATCTGTCATGATAATAATTTTGTGATAACGAAGCTTTTCGAGGTTAAATTCATCTTCGTTTTTGCTTATCGTAATCCCGAAAGCCTGAACCATTGATTGAATTTCATTGTTAGCATAGATTTTATCAAGCCTTGCTTTTTCAACGTTCAGGATTTTACCTCTGAGCGGAAGAATTGCCTGAAACATTCTGTTTCTGCCTTGTTTTGCGGAACCACCTGCTGAATCACCCTCAACAATGAAGATTTCACATTTTTCAGGTTCTCTGTTTGAACAGTCTGCAAGTTTACCCGGAAGTGTTGAATTTTCCAGAACGGATTTACGTCTGGTAAGCTCTCTTGCTTTACGTGCAGCTTCACGAGCTCTTTGCGCCTGCAGGGTTTTTTCAATAATAAGCTTGGCAAGTTTGGGGTTAAATTCAAGCCATTCCTGCAGTTTCTCTTTAACAACATCCTGCACGGCACCCATGACCTCAGAGTTTCCGAGCTTTTCTTTTGTCTGCCCCTCAAATTCGGGGTTTTCGATTTTAACGGAAACAATCGCTGTCAACCCTTCTCTCACGTCATCACCCGAAAGGTTTTGTTCTGAATCTTTAAGAATTTTGTTGTTTCTTGCGTAATCGTTTAACACCCTTGTAATAGCGTTTCTGAAGCCTGTAAGGTGAGTTCCGCCCTGATGGGTATTGATGTTGTTGGCAAAAGATAAAATTGATTCGTTGTATGAATCAGTGTATTGCATAGCAACTTCAACTTTAATTTTGTCGACAATTTTGTCCATATAAATAGGCTCATCGAACATAACTGTTTTGTTATGGTTCAAAAACGCAACATAGCTTGCAATACCGCCTTCATAGTGGAAAGTTTCGTCTTTATTGGTATCTTTCTCGTCATGGAGAATAATTTTCAAACCTTTGTTAAGAAACGCCATTTCTCTAAGTCTTGTAGACACGATATCAACATCGATTTCAGTCGTTTCCGTAAATATTTCGGGGTCAAGCCAGAAGGTTGATTTGGTACCTGTTTTTGTAGTCGGTGCAACTTTTTCAACCGGAGAAGTCGGTTCGCCTCTTAAGTAAGTTTGTCTCCAGACATAGCCGTCTCTGGAGACTTCTACTGTCATTTTTTCGGAAAGCGCGTTAACAACTGATGCGCCAACGCCGTGCAGACCGCCGGATACTTTATAGCCGCCGTCGCCGAACTTTCCGCCTGCGTGCAGAACTGTGTGTACGATTTCGAGCGCTGACTTGCCGGTTTCGGGTTTAATATCAACAGGAATACCGCGTCCGTTATCTTCTACCGTTACACTGTTATCTTTATGTATTGTTACATGGATTTCTGTACAGTATCCGGCGAGAGACTCATCGATAGAATTATCAACAATCTCATAGATACAGTGGTGCAGACCTCTTTGCGAAGTTGACCCGATATACATACCGGGACGCATTCTAACTGCTTCCAAACCTTCTAAAACACGTATATTACTAGCGTCATACCCTTGTGCCATTAATCCCCCTTTTTATATAATCCGGTTTTATTTTCCGGTCTTCATTATTTCAGTTTCTCCCTCCGGAATATTGCCCGAAAAGCGTTCTATACTATATATAATAGCACAAAAATAAAAATTAAGAGTGTTTTTTATGTAATCTTTGATTACAATAGCTCCTAAATTTGACGCGGAGCGGTTCTGTTCTTCTGCAAGCTCTCTAAATTTTTCATAGCTATCTTTGTCAATCAATATAACAAATCTGTGTTTTTCTGCTTTTATCATTAGTTTATAACCTTATTGCAACTTGTTTACCATTTTAGTATAACAAGTTTTCAATAGCAACAATGTAAAATAGCTTTATAATAGGTGTGCAAAAGGTGTGTAAAGATAGTGTAGCAAAATGACAAATTTGTTGTAATTTTGTTGCAATTGTTATTCTTTAAACAACATTATAAAATTATAGTAAGGAGGCAACAATGAAAAACGATTACTTAAACCTTTATCAAAATGCCGAAGAACTTGCTATGCGCAACAGCGGGTTGATTGAGATACTGAGCGGATATTGCGAAGGGAAAATGCCGGGGGGTACGTGTGATATAGATGCGATATATGAACTCTGTGAGATTCTGAAACAGAATCAAGATGCGCTTATCACAGAACTTGATAATAGTGATACAAAGCTTAGCGGCATGCTCATCGAATTGGGTATAATAAAGACTGCTTGATTTTTTGGTATGTAGTTGGTAATATTTAAAAGTCGGGTTGACAAATTGTCATCTGATATTCCTTCCCTAGATGCGGGAAGGATAGGATGGGTGACAGCTAAAACGTAGAGGATTAGCATCCACCCGAGCCCTCCCTCAAAAGGGAGGGAGTACATTGAATATTGTAACGCTTTGGTTTTGCAGCGCCCTGCCTTGGGGGTAAAATGAATATGACGAGGTAGGTAGCGCCGGAAACGAAGTTTCCCCGCTAACGCGGAGCCCAAAGCAATCAAAACTTAATATTCTTAGCGCCTCGGGCCTGTGGCACTCTGCCGAGAAAAATCCGAACCATTGAGGATTTTTGGAGAGGTAGGTAGCGCCGGAAACGAAGTTTCCCCGCTAACGCGGAGCCCAAAGCAATCAAAACTTAATATTCTTAGCGC
>CALURX010000001.1 GCA_944323265.1 Candidatus Gastranaerophilales bacterium | reverse complement strand
AGAAAAATCCTGGAGAGAATGGCATTTGGCTGATGTTGACTCTCATAAGTTTTGAGAAAAATTATCAACAGGTTAACAATAAAAAATATAAGAAATACAAATATTATTGTGTTTTGATTTTAGTTTTAGTTCCGCAAGTTCCGATAAATTGGTTCCGCAGATTTGTAAAATTGATATTTTTTATGATAAGTTCTCAAATTTAATGTTATTTTTGAAATTTACAGTGTAATTGTTGCCAGTATTAGATTTTACCAATTTTTATACTTAACGATTTTATTGAATTTGAGGTGTAAAAGTTCCGCATATTCAAGTTCCGAAAAAATTCAAACATATATAATCTCTGCTTCCGACTTATCCTGCCTAAAATTCCGCCCAGTCTGTTTGTATTCATTTTATATGTTATTTTACAACCTTTTTTAAATTTTTCTAAAAATTTGCGGAACTGGACTTTTCTGAAATAATCAAATTATCCGTACAACTCAAAGACGGTGCGTATTTCACTGAAATTCTGCAAATCTCAATCTATCCGTACAGTCCAGAAAAAGTCCAGTTTTCCAGTTTGATTTTTGGAGTAAACTTAATTTTTCCAACCCGGAAACTCCCACACAAAGCCAACTTTACCAAAATAATCTATCTATCCGTACAAATCAATCTGGACAAAAAAGTACAGCCTGAGGGGTTCTCATCCCTATTCCCAAACAAAAAAGGAGATAACGCGGTTATCTCCTTTCTAAAATCTGCGCTTGGAGGGATTCGAACCCCCGACCTTTTGGTTCGTAGCCAAACGCTCTATCCAACTGGGCTACAAGCGCTCGTAACAATAGATAACTATTGTACCTATGTCTAATATACCAACAACAAAAAATTATTTCAACGTAAATTTTCTTTAACATATTATTGTTCCTGTACTTGGTTTTCTATAAAATTAAATTGTGACTATCACAATAAGGAGAAGGTATGAGCGAACAATACAGAAAGAATCCGTATATGGATTACAGAAATGTAGTTCCGTTTATGGATTTATCGGGTTTTGTTGTAAAACAGCCGCATGCTTTGGATGAAAAACCTGCTGCTACATTAAAAGAACAACTCATGAGAAAAAAGTTTTCAAGAATGGTAAATCTAAGGAGAATGCAGTATTGTAAGCTCTGTGAGGAATATAGAAATGGAAGAAAATAATTTTCTGGAAATTGCTAAGAAGGCTAAGGCTGCGTCTAAAAAAGCTGCAACACTTTCTGAAAAGATTAAAAATCAGGCACTGTTAAATATTGCAGAAAATATTAAAGATAACAAAGATAAAATTTTTGAAGCTAATAAAAAAGACTTGGAAGAAGCTGAACCGCTTGTAAAAAGAGGAGAACTGTCGCAGTCTGTTTTTAACAGGCTGAAACTTGATGAAAACAAAATGCGCGACATGATTCAGGGGATTATTGATATATCAAACCTTGAGGATCCGATTGGAAAAGTTCTATTAAAAAGACAGCTTGACGACGGCTTGGTCTTAACTAAAATATCTTGCCCTATAGGGGTTTTAGGTATAATTTTTGAAGCAAGACCGGATGTTATTTCGCAGATTTCTTCACTTGCGATAAAATCTTCAAATGCCGTTATTTTAAAAGGCGGAAAAGAATCTGTTAATACTAATAAGGCTATTATGTCTCTTATCCAGGATGCGCTTGAAAAGACGGAGGGTTTCCCTCAAGATATGTTAACCCAGGTGTTTTCAAGAGATGACGTGAAAAATATGCTTTCTATGGATAAGTACATTGATTTAATTATCCCAAGAGGCGGAAACAGTCTTGTTAAATTCATAAAAGAAAATACAAAAATTCCTGTATTGGGGCATGCTGACGGAATCTGCCACATATTTATCGACGAAAGCGCAGTTTTTGAAAAGGCTAAAAGAGTCGTTATTGATTCAAAAACGCAGTATCCTAGTGCTTGCAATTCAGTAGAGACAATTTTAATTCATAAAAATTTCAAAGAGGCGGACAGATTGCTGGAAGCCTTAGTTGAAGCGGGCATTACACTGATATCAAAACCTGAAAGCTGGCATAAAGAGTATTCAGACAAAATACTTTCGTATAAATTTGTTGAATCTCTGGAAGAGGCCATTGAACATATAAATGAATATTCATCAGGACACACAGAGTCGATAATTACTGAAAACAGTGATAATGCTCGTATTTTTATGAATGCTGTTGATTCTGCAGGCGTGTATCATAATGTATCAACGAGATTTGCAGACGGATTCAGATACGGATTCGGTGCAGAAGTCGGGATTTCTACAAATAAGACACATGCCAGAGGGCCGGTAGGCTTGGAAGGACTTACTATATATAAATACAATATTGAAGGTAACGGCGATATTGTCAAAGATTATGTAGAGGGTATAAAAAAATTTCATCATAAGGATTTATAAATGAGGGTAGGAGTTGTTGGTTTAGGGTTAATTGGCGGTTCTGTATTTAAGAAGTTAAAAGAGCTTGGATACGAACTTGCGGGAGTATCACGTTCTGTTTGCAAAGAAGAATGCGTAAGCAGTGATTATGAAACACTGAGGGGTTGTGAGGTAGTTTTTGTATGCACTCCGATGAATAAGACACCAGAAGTTTTATCAAAGCTCAATGAGATTCTTAATTCAGATACGATTGTAACTGACGTTTGCAGCTTAAAAGAGTTTGTATCAAAGAATACATATAAGTTCAAATTTATACCTTCGCATCCGATGGCAGGGACAGAGAAAAGCGGCTGGGAAAATTCTTTTCCGGAGCTTTTTCAGGGTGCTGTGTGGGCGGTCACTCCAAAAAAAGATACGGAATTAAAGGATTTCGAAACACTAAAAAAAGTCATATCGGATTTGGGGGCAGAAACTCTTGTTACAACTCCGCATGAACACGACAGAGCTGTTGCACTGATTTCTCATGCGCCGATGCTTGTTGCTCAGGCTTTATGCAAAAATATAGAAAACAATGAGCTTGCCCAAAGACTGGCCTCATCAGGTTTTAGAGACACTACAAGGCTTGCTCTTTCTAACATAGAGATGGCAAATGATATGGTTGTAATGAATGAAAATAACATAAAAGATGTGGTAACTCTGTTAAATAAAAACATTGATGAGCTTATGAGCAGTGATTACAAAAACCAAGCTCAGAAGCTAAAAGACTTTAGAGAGGCGCTTTATTGTTCTAAACCTGCGAAGTAGTCTTTGTTGGCCTCAAGCGTGTCTTTGCTTGCAACAATAGAATAAACAGGAGGATTTTTAAATACTTTATCCGCAAAAAGCAGAATATCCTCTCTTGTTACGGAATCAATTGCGCTGTAGAGCTTATTCATATAAGTAATACCGTGTTTAGAATTAAGCCCCATAGCAATAGAAGACAGTTTAGCAGTATTACCTTCATTGTTCAGAAGATTCGCCTTAAGAGCAAGTTTTGCATTTTCTAAATCTTTATCAGTAAATTCTCCGTTTTTAAGCGCATTAATCTGGCGGGTAAAGCCGTCAATTGATTTCTTAACATTGTCGTAGCTGATTTCACCGATTTCTTTATTGTCGGTTGTAGTTAAGATATTGCAGGACAGCTCGCCGCAGTTGCCGTTTTTATCGATTGAAGAGTAGACTGTGTATGCAAGATTTTCTTTTTCTCTAAGAATATCAAATAATCCGATGCTTGAATTTGAAAGAATGGAGTTCATAATCTCGCCTGTGACATTTTCTTTAACACTTCCGTCGCAAGGGAATTTATAAACCTGCATTATATCAGCCTGAGAGTTGTTATTCTCTTTTGTCAATACAACAGGCCTTAATGGTTCTTTATATATATCTAAAACTTTGTAATTGTTTGGCTGAACTTTATTTAACATGCCAGCGTTATTAATGACTTCTTGTTTAACATCTTCTTTATGAGCGGTCGGAAGATTTGCCGTAATAATACCTCTAGCGTTTTGTAAGAAGTAGTTATGGCAGTTTTTAATATCTTCCAATGTAATATTATCAAGTCCTTTTAAGATTTCTTCGGTTGAAAATTCATAAGGGTTTGAGGCACTTGAATAATCAGAATACTGGCTGTATGCGGTATCACGCATTCTTTCAAGTATGTCTCTTATATTTTCTTTTGCTTCTTTAAGAGTTTGTTCCGTAATATTTGGATTATATAAGACTTCACGAACTAAATCATAATTTGTCAGACGATTTTTAAAATTGCTTTCAGAGTATATTGTTAATTTATACGGGCTGACATGTGCTGAAATGTCAATATTATTAGCCTCTTGATACGCATTAAATTCTTCTTCTGGATGCAAAGAGGTTCCCATTGTGTATATTTCGTTCAAAACTTCTATAACTCCGGGTTTGGCATTGTACGGGGTATTTAAACACAATGCGGTATTGTAATCTATATTAGAGCTTTTGGTCTCATAAAATCCAACATCAAAGTTGTTAGGCAGCTTGTATTCAGAAATATTTTCTGTTTTAACCGGCTTTCTTCCTTTAAAACTTACTTCCGTCTTTTTAGGATGAACTACTGTAATTGCAGCTTTGTTTAAATCAAAATAACGGTGTATCGCACCTGTTAAATCTTTCGGAGTTATTTCGTTTAAAATTTTGTTGTAATCTGCAATATAGTCAATGTTGTTATCTAAAACAGCCTTTCCAACGAGGTCATTGACCTCGGAAGAGTATTCCATCAGCTCTTCATTGTCCTTAAGCATTTTTTGTTTAAGCCTGTCTAGCTGTTCAGGTGTCGGCTCTTTTATACAGGATATAACATCATAAACTGTCTGAATAGCTTTTTCTGTATTAGAATCAGCTGTTGACATTGCCATGTAAATCATTCGCGGTGAATTAGGGTTTGTGCTGACTTTTTCGCTTCCTATATAGGGGTAAGTATTTAGCTTTTTCAATTTTTCATGCAAACCGGATGTATAGGAGTTCAAATATTCCTGAGCAGCCTCATAAAGAATTTTTTCCTTAGTATCAGTATTCTTAGGACCTGCAAAAGATAAAATTATCTCGCTTGATATGGCTTTATCGTTTACAAAGTCTTTTCTTACTGTCTTTGTTATGGGAGACAATTTTTCTTCAAACTTCTTGCCCTGGGATATTTTTCCTGAATTAAATTTCTTTGCAGCGATTTTTATTGCCTCGTCAGGGTTAACATCCCCGGTGATGACCAGATTCATATTCTCTGGAGTATAGTATTTGTTGTAATAATTAACAATATCTTCCCTTGTAAGATTTTGAATATGTTTAACACTGCCTCCCACCATCTCATCAGCAGGATTCTTTATGTTAAACAAAGTTCTTATACTCTGATCCATCGCAATAGTCTGCGGATCATCAAGAATCATATTTATTTCAGAAGAAACCGGACCTTTTTCTTTTTTTATCATATCATCCGACAGCTTCAAATCCTCGGTCATGGCGGCAATCACTTCAATTTGTCTCTCTAAATCGCCTTTATTAAGCATAGGCGTAGAATTAACATAATCAGTAATAGCGTAATTAGTGCTTGCATTAGCCCAGCCGCCCATCTCATCAATTTTTCTGAATGAGTCTCCAACCTCTAATTTTATATGCCCATTCTCTCCGTTTGTACCGTTAAACGCCATGTGTTCAAGAAAATGGCTGATTCCCTTGATGTTAGCGGTTTCATTCATAGAGCCGACATTAACATAATTCTTAACAACAGCAGGTGAATCTTCCATAGGCACTATTGTTACTTTGTAGCCATTTGCGAGCTTGTATTGATGCAGCTCTAAACCGTTATCAAGTGTAATAACCCCGAGTTTTGTATATTTTAGAGGTAAATTCACCCCAAAATCAGGCGTTACATTCTCCAACCGGGTAATCTGCTGTCTTTTTGAAGTTTTCTCCGCATCAATATTGTTATTAACCCCTGCCCTGAAAATCGGTACAGAAATATTATTAACTTTCATAACCATATATTATATAAAACCAAAAGTAAGAAAAAATTGCCATAATGTAAAGAAAATTAAATAGGCACAGCCTTCCGGCCATGCCTATTTATAAATATAATAAATAATCATATTAGTTTTGGAACTGTTCAGCCACTTCAAAAGGCTGTTCAGACAATCTAAGAGTTTCTCTGTCTATAATGCCTCTTTTAAGCTCTGTGAAAGAAGCTTTTTTAGAATTAAACTTCTTTTTAAGAAATTCATACGCAACCTTCGGGTCGCATTTAGTACCGCAGGTGAATAAATCAACCGCAGCATATCCAAGTTCCGGCCATGTATGAATAGCCAGGTGACTCTCAGATATTATAACAACTCCGCTTACGCCGTACGGGTTAAACATATGAAAGCACTTTTGAACGATTGTGGCACCGCACTCAAGAGCCGCGTCTATCATGTACTTTTCTACTTTATCATTACTATTAAGAATGTTCGGATCACACTCAAAAAATTCTGCCAGGACATGCTGTCCCAAGTTTACTCTGTCCAAGTTCTGCTTTTCCAGCTCGTCAAGTGAAGATGATACAATTGTCAATTCATGTGCCTCCTTTACTACCGGTGCGTTTTCACACCAATCAATTTTTTACTAACTTCTATATATTACTATAAAAAACAAAAAATTTGTATATTTTACACTTTTTATATGAGATATTAAGAAATTGTTACATTTTTAATTTTTATTCAAATATTAATTAATCTTAACATCGATATTAAGATTATGTAAGGAAATCTTAATTTCGTAAAAATTTCGTCTATAATAAAAATGCAAAGAACGAAAGAAATATGAAGGAGAAAGATATGCAATCAGTAGAAGAAATTCTGGGCAAATTAGAAACAGCAGATAATACAACTAAAAATAGAATTGAAAATATACTCGTTGATCAGGGTAAAGCTGTTGTTCCGGAACTTGTTCACCAGCTTCAGGTTGTAAGAGGCGTTAAGCGCGGTGTTGTTGCAATGACTCTTATCAGAATCGGTGAAGCTTCTGTTGAATATCTTAAAAAAGCGGCAAGCAACAATAAAGATTTTGAATGGGTTGCTAAATACTTGATTTCAGAAATTAAGGGTGTGGCTGCTTAATTGTGCCTGAGAAAGTTATCGTAGATATATATACAGACGGTGCTTGCAGCGGCAATCCCGGCCCCGGCGGATATGGCACTATTCTTGTGCATGTTGACAAAGATGGGTTTAAGCATGAAAAAGAGCTTTCTTGTGGTTACAAATGTGTAACTAACAACCAAATGGAATTGATGGCTGTTATTGTAGGGCTTGAATCTCTAAAGAAGTCCTGCGAGGTTACATTATATTCCGACAGCAAATATGTTGTTGATGCGTTTAATAACAACTGGATTGACGGCTGGATAAAAAAAGGGTGGAAGACCGCAGGCAAAAGCCCTGTTAAAAATGTCGAGCTCTGGAAACGTCTTTTAAAAGCAAAGGAACAGCATGAGGTCAAGTTTGTATGGGTGAAAGGTCATGCCGGGCACGAATACAACGAGAGATGCGACACGCTGGCTGTGGCTGCTTACAAAGGTGAGAATCTCAAGGAGAACCTAGATTCTTAAAAACTCTCTGGTTTTCGCTCTGATTTCGCAGTCGATTTCAAAGATTTCATCAATTGACGGATTCTTTATGACAGTGTGCCTTTCCATCATTGTTTCAACTGCACTAATTATATCAAAAAGCTTAATTTTTCCTGCAAGGAAATCAAATACAGCTTCCTCATTAGCTGCATTTAAACAAACCGTAGCGGAGCCGCCTTCTCTTCCGGCATTATAAGCCATTTTGAGGGCTTTAAACTTATCCCAATCAGGTTCTTCAAAATCCAATCTGGCTATTTCAGAGAAACTAAAACTTCTTGATTTAATCCCCTCAAACCTTTCAGGATAGGTTATTGCATACTGAATCGGAATGTGCATGCTCGGAAGCCCCAGCTGTGCGATTACGCTTCCGTCAACATATTCTATTGCAGAGTGTACAATGCTTTGAGGATGAACAACAACCTCAATATCATCATAATCCATTCCAAACAGGTGATGAGCTTCTATAACTTCGAGGCCCTTATTCATAAGAGTAGCACTGTCTACGGTAATTTTCTTCCCCATATTCCATCTTGGATGAGCTAAAGTCTGTTCAACCGTAGCATTTTTCATATCTTCTACAGACTTTCTTAAAAAAGGCCCGCCTGATGCCGTAATTATAAGCTTATCAACCTGAGTTATATCTTTAATACACTGATGAATTGCGCAGTGTTCACTGTCAACAGGAATAATATTTACACCTTGTTTTCCGGCAAGAGGCATTACTATATCGCCTGCCATGACAAGGGTTTCTTTATTTGCAAGAGCAATATCTATACCGTTATTTATTGCGGTAATTGTAGGTCTTAGGCCGATTTTGCCCGAGACCGCAACCAGAATAATATCATTTTCCTTGTTAGAACAAATTTCCTCAAGCGCTGCAACTTTAGCCCCTTCAATAAGCTCAGGCTTTGATGCAAAAGCGTATTTTGGCTTGAATTTTCTTATCTGCTCGTTCAGTAAATCTATATTACTTCCGGCTGTGAGTCCTATAATTTCAAACTTATCCTGTAATTTTTCTATAACTTCCAGCGCCTGGCGGCCGATAGAACCGGTTGAGCCAAGTATGCTTATTTTCTTTCTCATTCTCTTAACTCTCTTACATAAGTATAATATTCATTATTCTTAAACTTTTTAGCATTCTCAACAACTTCTTCTTTTGTCAGGAATCCAACTCTCATCGCAACTTCTTCAAGGCACGCAATTTTTATTCCCTGATTCTCTTCTATTGTCTGAACATATTGCCCTGCCTGCAAAAGTGAGTGATGAGTTCCTGTATCAAGCCACGCAAACCCTCGTCCGAAGAGTTCAACATTTAATTTACCTTTTTCCAGATATATTTTATTCAAATCAGTAATTTCCAGTTCTCCGCGTTTGGAGGGCTTTAGCGATTTTGCATATTCAACAACTTTATTATCATAAAAATACAGCCCTGTTACTGCGTAATTTGATTTTGGAGTTTCAGGTTTTTCCTCTATAGAAACCGCCTTGCCTGCTGAATCAAATTCTACCACGCCAAACCTTTCCGGATCTTTAACATGGTAGCCAAAAACCGTTGCTTCACCTTTTTCAGCGGATTTAACAGCTTTATGAAGCATTCTTGAAAAGCTCTGGCCGTAAAATATGTTATCTCCCAGAACTAATGCCGCACAATCATCTCCAATAAATTCTTCTCCTAAAATAAAGGCCTGCGCAAGCCCGTCAGGGCTCGGCTGAACTTTATAAGAGAACTTAACTCCGAACTGCGAGCCGTCTCCCAGAAGCTTTTCAAAATTTGGTAAATCCTGAGGTGTTGATATAATAAGGATTTCTCTTACTCCTGCAAGCATTAATACCGATATAGGATAATAAATCATCGGCTTATCATATACAGGCAAAAGCTGCTTAGAGACAGCAATTGTTGTCGGATAAAGCCTCGTGCCGCTTCCGCCGGCTAAAACAATCCCTTTCATTATACACTCACCTCGTCTTCTATTCGCAGTTCCATATAGTCACTCAAAGCATCCTGCCAATTTCTGCAAATTTTTCCGTTATCCATTATACTGTATTTCGGCCGCTTCGCAGGGCGCGGAAATTCTTCCGTCGTGCATGGCAAGACCTTTACATCATAATTCTTAAGAATTTCCTTTGCAAAACCATACCAGCTTGTACTTCCGTTGCCGCAGACGTGGTAGGTTCCATACGGTTTATCAAACAGCTTAAGAATCCCGTTTGCAAGTTCTACTGTCCATGTCGGGCACCCGATTTGATCATCAACTACTTTAAGCTCTTTTCTGTCTTTAGCCAAATTTATCATTGTTTCTACAAAATTTTTGCCGTGATGGCCGTATAACCAGCTTGTTCTTGCTATATAATACTTTTCACAATATTTTTTAACAGCCTCTTCGCCCTTAAGTTTTGTAAGACCGTAATTATTAATAGGATTTGGCTTATCATCAGGAGTATATGGAGTTGACTTTGTCCCGTCAAACACATAATCTGTTGAAATATAAACCATGGCGGCGCCTGCTTCTGCACAAGCCCTTGCAATGTTTTCAGTCCCTGTAACATTTATCAGCTCTGCATTTTGTAAATCCTCTTCAGCCTTGTCAACATTTGTATAAGCTGCACAATGTACAACAATCTCAGGCGCTTCCTGTTTTATAAAAGCTAAGGATGTTTCTGCATTTGTTATATCCAGATTATTAATATCCGTTTCAATAACCTCATATCCCGCATCTTCCAGTATCGGGCATAAATCTTGACCCAGCATTCCTTTTGCCCCTGTCACCACGACTTTCATACATTATCTCCCATAGCTTTTTTAACTTTATCCAGATATTTATATATAATTGTATCATAAGAATAATTAGAAAAATTTAAATTTTCACTTTTAAAAATTTTTGCTTCGCCATTGTCTGCACATCCTAAAGCTAAACGTTTCAGGTATTCTTCCTTGGATTTTGTGAAATAGTGGTTAATTCTTATTTTATTTATAGAAAGCTCTTTAGCAAACGCCCCGTTTAAAGGCTTAAAATTTTCATTTACCGCCTTTTTCGCCATTTTATATATACAGTAATGAGGATTACATAAGTCGAATACTTTTTGGGGATTTACAATAGACTTTATGTGCAGATTACTTGAATTATCATAATCAACTCTGGTAAAATTTTCTATTACCAGTCCCTCTGGTTTCGTTTCATGCCCGCTGCTGTCAAAAAGAAGCCAATTAATCCCGACTGCTGGGTATTTCTCGTAATTTTTAAGAAAATCTTTTATATTATCATACTCAACAGGAACGATAAACTCGTCCAAATCAATCAGCGCAAGCCATCTTGTATCATTTTTGTAGTAATATATTGCATCCTTATAAACCGGCACTTGCATTTTTGATTGCGCAATATATCTGTAAATAACTGTTCCGTCATTAATATAAGGCTGTAAAATCTCTAAAACATTGTCAGAAGAAGCATTATCGTACAGATAAAACCTTTCAATCCCGATAATTTTATGGTACTCAATCCATTCTTTTATGTAAGGCGCTTCATTTTTCAGTATAGCAGCTATTGCGACGTATACTTTGGGCAGAACAGGAGTAATAACAGAAGGCAAATCCAATTCTTGCCCTAAAATTTTTCTAAAAAAGTTCATTACTGTCATACAGATAACTTTTTAGCCTCAATATTTTTTATCCACTGCTGATTATTCAAATACCAGTTTATAGTAATCTTAATTCCCTGTTCAAAAGTAAGAGAAGGTTTCCAGCCTAATTCAGCGGTAATCTTGTCATTAGAGATAGCATATCTTCTGTCATGTCCGAGCCTGTCTTCTACGTATTCAATATAGCTTTCGTCCTTGCCCATTGCATCCAGAATAAGTCTTGTTATCTCAATATTCGTCTTTTCGTTATGCCCGCCTATATTGTAAACTTCGCCGATTTTACCTTTGTGTAAAACTACATTAATCGCCTCGCAGTGGTCATAGACGTAAAGCCAGTCTCTGACATTAAGCCCGTCTCCGTATACCGGAACTTTTTCTTCTTTTAGAAGTTTTGAAATAAAAAACGGTATCAGTTTTTCCGGATATTGATAAGGGCCATAGTTGTTTGAACAGCGGGTATTCAGAACCGGAAGTTTATAAGTCTCATAATACGCTCTTACAAGCAAATCTGCGCTCGCTTTGCTTGCTGAATACGGACTGTTTGGTGCAAGCGGAGTTGTTTCATAAAAATATCCGGTTTTACCTAAAGTTCCGTAAACTTCGTCTGTAGAGACCTGTAAAAACCTGTCAATTCCTCGTTCTTTAGCCGCCTGCAAGAGGTTCAAAGTTCCCTGAACATTGGTTTCAATAAATATTTCCGGATTTTTTATAGAATTATCAACATGGGATTCTGCCGCAAAGTTAACAACACAATCAACCTCGGACATTAGTTCTCTTACCAGCTTTTTGTCGCATATATTACCCTTAAAAAAAGTGTAATTAGGGTTATCTTTTATATCATCCAGATTCTCAAGATTGCCGCAATAAGTCAAAGCATCCAGGTTAATGATTTTATACTCAGGATGATTTTTAAGCATGTGCCTAACAAAACAGCTTCCTATAAAACCCGCTCCGCCTGTAACTAATATGCGCATAAAATTAACTCCTCTTTTTTTATATCCTGTAATCTTGGCTGAATCTTGTCTTTTTCAGATAAAATAGGCTCAAAGTCAATGTTCCAGTCAATATTTATATCCTTATCACACCACAAAACCCCTCTGTCGGCCTGCGGAGCATATTCTCCGGAAGCTTTATAGAGAAGCTCTGCCTCGTCAGAGAGTACAACAAAGCCGTGTGCAAACCCATCTGGAATAAAAAGCATTTGTTTATTATCCTCTGATAATTCTACTTTTACATACTTACCAAAAGTCTTAGAATCAGGCCTTATATCAACTGCGACATCATAAATTCTGCCTCTGGAGCATCTTACCAGTTTAGCCTGTCCATAAGGTTTTGCTTGATAGTGAAGTCCTCTTAAGACACCTTTTGTTGACTTAGAATGGTTATCTTGATTGAATTCAACATCAATTCCGTTTGCATAAAACTCTGATTTCTTGTAACTTTCTAAGAAAAAGCCTCTGTTATCGCCAAACACCTTAGGTTTTACCAGAATAACATCAGGAATTTCCAGTCTCTTAAATTCAAATGGCATAAAATACTACTCCTTCATTACAATTTTAACATAAAGAAAGCCTAGAGCAATTTATGAAAAAATAGACGCTTGGCGTAATTGTCTTGCTCGTTCGCGCTCGAACGCAAAAACGTTCAAATCCCTGACAATAAGCAAAATAAAAGAGGACTCATCCTGTCCTTTTTTATTTTGCGCTTGTGTGATTCGATACAAAGCACGAGCTAGGCCTTAAAAAGGGGACTCTCTAGCTGGTGAGATACAATGTAGCTTGCGTTTTTAAGCATTAAAAAATGCGCTTGGCGCGATTCGAACGCGCGACCTATCCCTTAAAAGGGGAGTGCTCTACCTGCTGAGCTACAAGCGCATAGTTTATTAAATTTTAAACCTTTATACTTCGGATTGCGAGCGAGAATCACCCACAAGGTTTATGTTAACAAGAACAAGATTTAGTGTCAAGCGGTTTATTATTTTGCGCAATTTCATTGATTATATCTGCAATCTCCGGCGAAATATCCGTTGGATCCGTTATATTCTGACGCACAAGTTTTGCGAATTCTGACTTCTTAAATTCATGCAGCCCTTTGGTTTTAAAAATATTTTCTAAGTTTTCAACCTTTGAAATGCCATCTTCTATATCCTCCTCCCCTATCATCGCAAAATTTTGCAGGCATGTATTCACAGCCTTTATAATCAAGGATTTAGGCAGCAAGTCTTCAAATTCACCGCATGATACAAGGTGGATTTTATCTTCTTCTCTTAGTCTTGGCCTTATTTGAGCAATATTATCTTCAGCATCCTTATCCAGAAGCAAGAATATAGGTATTTTTAACTCCTCAATGAGTTTATAATACATTTTTACAACTTGATTCTTCCCGCCGGCCGGTATAATCTGGATTCCTTTTCGGTAAAAGTCATACCCGAGGAATTTAGAAAATGCAGGCAAAAGGATTTCTTCGGTTAAGCCTTCTACAAGCAGCACTTTTTCTATCGGAAATTTAAGGCAATGCAGCTCGCGAAGGTCTTTCAGAGGAGTATTATCCTCACTTATTGCCTTTAGCCAGCGCAAGTTAACTACGCTATTCTCATTAATGTATGATAAAGCAGACTTGTAGTCCAATTTGTTTTCCAGAAGTTCCTGCGCATCGTCGTTTTTAAATACACTATTTTCATAATCCATTAATTTTTTATTAATAGAATAATCCGGTGCCGCTTTGTACCCGAGAGAATTATTAAAAATTTCCTGAGCACAATCTCTAATATATGAAAAACTCATTTTTTCTAAATCACTTTTTTTGAACTTTGGTTCAATGAGATTTGATAGGATAATATCAAAAAACACTCTTAAATATTTTTCTTTTGTATTTTTAAATCTTGTCAGCCTATCAAGAGATATGATAATTTGTTCTTCCGATAATTTTTTATACTTCATCAAAGACCATTTTATAATCTATTGAATAATAATTCAAACTAGTGTGTTAATTTTTGTAACAAAAATTTATGTAAAGATTTGTAACATTATTGTCAATTTTATGAAATTTATGGACTTAAATATACTTTATATATATAAGAGTATAAAAAAATTACGGAGACAGCACAAAATGGCATTCTTAATGTTATTACATGAAAAAATGAGGCTTCAACGTAAAGTTAATAAATTAACTTTACGACAGTTGCAGCTGTCTAGCCGTAAAGAAAGAATAACTAAGAACATTTCCAGAGTACAGAAAATGTATTCTAGTAAGATGAGCGAATTAGAAAGCCAAGCTAAGATGGCTCAGAGCCAATTCTCTGTTTGGGCACAGCAGGCTTCCGGTCTTGGTACAATGGGATTAAATCCGATGAACTTTGGAGCAGCCGGCGGCATTTCAATGTTTATAATGAATGGTTTAGCAGCTTGGGCCGGTCAAGGTACAAAAGACAAAGACGGCAATGAGGTTGTTTCATCTGATAGAGCTGCAACAATGTTTCAGGCATTCCAACAAGGCGGATTCCAACAAAATGTTGATGAAGACGGCAAGGTTATCAAAGGTGCCGAATGGAAAGATATCAATGGTAATACTTATACCGCACAAGAATATCAAGCATTCCAGGGGGCATACACACAAGTCCAGCAAATGCAAAATATGGCACAAATGCAGGTACAGCAAATGTCATCACAATACCAGAGCAATGTATCAATCTGGTTAGAAGCAGCAAAAGAACAATTGGAAGCAGAACAGGATGCAGCACTTGCTCCATTAGAAATGGAAGAAACAGATATCGAACTCGACAACCAATCCTGCGAAGCACAGTTAGCAGACGCAAAGGCAAGACTGGAATCTGTAAAACAAGCTTGCAGCGAAGGTATAAAGGATTCAGCTCCGACATTCGGTTTAGGTTAATCTTAATTATTATAATAATTAAAGACGCCCGCTCGACAAAGAGCGGGCGATTTTGTTTGGCAGGTGTTTATATTGAAGAGTGGAAAATAAGAGTTTAGAAGTTCAGAAGAAATAAAAAATCTATTCACTCCTCACTAGTTACTATTCACAAAATTCACTAAATTTGTTAACTTTTGTAAATACAAATTTGTAAGCTGAAATTCAGCAAGTATAATGGTTTAAGGATTTGTTGGCATGCTGAGCCGAAAAATTTACAAAAAAAATTAGCAATTTTTATTTCTCACGTGTGTTTATATATATAAACCAGATAAGATGTAAGAATTTATGGGATTAAATTGAATAGAAATAGTACGTTGTAAAATATAGGAGTAATTAGTTATGACAGATGAATTAGCAATTCAAGCGGTAAACCCACAGGTAAAACGCAAAGACAACACAATGCCTTATGCATTAGGAGGAGCAGCTATTGGTGCTGTAGCCGGCGGTTTATCTCCGATTGGGGTTACCAAACCAAAATACTCTTCTTATGAAGATATTTTGAAAGAATCAAATGATACTTTGGAAAAAAATATCAACAAGGGCGGAGACAACAAGAGCTTTTGGGAAACGGCAAAACAGCATAAAGAAGCTGTAGACAAAGCCGGCGAAGAGTGGGAAGCTAAGGTTAAAGAAATCAAAGAATCCCACAAAACAGCTGCAGGAGAACTCCCTGCCGATAATGAAGCTGCTAAAAAATTAAAATCAGCACAAGAAGCTTATGACAATGAGTTAAAAAATCTTGTTGAAACTGAAAAGAAAAAATTAGGAAGAGGCACTGTAGCGGATATTACAACAAAAGATATCAAAGCCTTTGATAAGATTACAACAGAACAGTTGCCGACAGAATACGCTTTTGGAAAACTAAAAGGCAAAAAGATCCCGGGTAATCAAGTAGAAGCCTTGTATAATACATTGACAGGCAACTTACGTAATGCTGAAGCTTCTCTTGAAGCAACTCTGAATGCAGGCTTGAGAGCAGATAAGGCCAATTATTCGACTAAGATTGCGCAGAGTTTTAATGCCGCAATCCACGATACCGCAGGAATGTCTGATGACAAAGTGGTAGAATATTTTAATAATAAAACTACCTGGTCAATTCTGGGCGGTTCAAAACCGACTGCTCAATATCAAAGAGCTATTGATGTTGCAAAACAATATTATCCTGATATTACAAAATTATCAGATGAACAAATACTTTCAATTGGCAGAGACTTAAATCCGGGCGAAAAAGTGTCATCAGGTATGAAGACAACTGTCGTAACGGTTAAAGATGCTGCTACCGGACGTAATGTAACAAAGACAGTAATTTTTGAAGAAAAAGCTTATGATGAGCTGCTAAAAGCTGAAAAAGAGCGTATTGCAAATTTAAGAACAAAAGCCGCAGATCAGATTTTTGCTGAAACACAAAAAGCAGTTGCAATAGATAGAGAACTCAAAGCTTTTGACGGAACTTTCGAAAAAAGTATTAAGGGTAATCTAGCGCAACAGACAGGTTTATATAATACTGCCACTGATACATTGGATTTAGCTAAGATTAAGACTGAAGGTGCTCTCGGTTATGCTGATGACATCAAGGCATTGGATGCGGCTAAAAAGGCAGGAAGTACCACTCTACCGGCAGGCTTGAAAGGAAACTACGGCACTGCAACAGTAGAAGAAGCTTTGACACAAGCTCAGGCAAGACAAAGTGTTTATAACAATTATACAAGACAAAACAAGGCTATACAAAACCGATTAGCAAATTGTGTAAGAAATAACGCGATTATACAGGAATTTGATAACAAGATAGCTGATGCGATTGCTAATGATAAAGCTGTTCTCAGAGCAAGACAACAATTAGCTGAACAATTCCCTGGTGTCTATAGCGCTAAATCAACACTTTCTGCTGATGAAATTGCAACAAAAGCAGAAGAAGCAGCTAAAAAAGCGATTGAAGGTAAAAAAGCCGCAACAGACTTAAAAGCGGCAAAAGAAGCGGCTGAAAAAGAAGCTGAGAAATTAGGTCTCAAGGCTAAGGATTTGACTCAGGAAGAATTAGAAAAAATCCTTAAAGACAAAGGCATAGCTGTTAATAAAGAAGAAGCCGTTTCTAAAGCTAAGACTGCCGCTAAAGAAGCTCTTGAAAAAGACTTGAGCAAGATCAAGGGACCAAACAGATGGCTCAACGCAGCTATTGCAGCTATCGTTCTCGGACTCGGCGGTTACGCTGTTGCTTCTTCTAAAAAGAACTAACCCCCTAATTCATAACTAATTATATTTTACACATAAACAGAAGCGGATTTGGTTAAATCCGCTTCTGTTGTTTTTTAGTAAAAAAGCAGCTACCAAACCTCCCCCGCATACGAAAAAAGCCCCACCTTAAAAAAGATGAGGCTTTACAGTTTTTAATACCAAACTTTATTTTAAAGCAACTGTCATATCAGCTTCAATGCAGACTTTTCCATCAACATAGCCAACACCATGGCTCTTGCAGATAGGACCTTTTACCTTAACTAATTCAATAACCATATCAAATCTGTCACCAGGTCTTACGATGTTTTTGAACCTTACATTGTCAACGCCTGCGTATAATGTCAATTTCCCTTTGTACTCAGGAAGTGTCATAAGAACAGGAGCAGAACATTGTGCAAGAGCTTCAAGCTGCAAAACTCCAGGCATTACAGGGTTGCCAGGGAAATGACCCTGGAAAAATTCTTCATTCATTGTAAGGTTTTTGTATCCCTTAGCATATTTTCCCGGAACACATTCTGTGATTCTGTCTACCAAAAGAAACGGATATCTGTGCGGAAGCATTTGCATCAAATCCTGAATATCTAATGATATAACTTCTCCTTCTTTTACTTCTTCAATCATAATTTTTCTCCTTATATTTTAACTAACTTATTTTTCAATATTTGTGCGACTTTTGTATGGACAGCATGCCCTGCTTCCTTTACTAATATTTGGGCTCTCATATTAAGAGGGGAAACTCCTGTGAGGTACAAATCCCCAATTAAATCCAGTATTTTATGTTTTACAGGCTCAAGTTCAGAACGTAATTCAGTTGTGAAACCTTCGTCCTTTAAGCCGACTGTGTTATCAATCGTTACACCTTTTGCAAAACCCAGCATCTGGAACTTTTTAAGGTCTTTATAGAAGCCGAAAGTTCTTGCCTCAATGATTTCATCGAGGTTATTATTATCCATCGTAACCCATCTTTGGCGTAAATCCGGATGGTCGTAATTAACTGCATAAGTTATTCTTAACTCTTTGTCAGGAAGAATCACAAGGCTGGTCTTTCCATTAAGGTAATATACAGGCTCGCTTACTGTATAAAGGTCATTATTTACCCCATCAATACCCGCTTGTTTGAATAATTCAACCCAAACCTTAGAGCTGCCGTCAAAGATAGGCATTTCCGTTTCAGAAAGGTATACGTCAATAGAATCTATACCGCAGATTGCACAGGCTGCAATAAAGTGTTCGCATAGCATTACTTTGTATTTATAATCACCGAGTAGAGTTCTGTGCTCCTTACTGCAAAGGGTTACACAGTGCTCTGTCGAATACAAATTTTCTATGCAGACATTAAACGGAACATCAGAGCCCTTGGAAAATATTCTGATATTACCGCCTCTGGACGGCTTTATAAGCACATCACAATTACGGTTTTTCATTAAAGATTTTCCAAATGTCTTTATTTCGTTCTTTATTGTAACCATTTATTAACCTTTCTAGTGCTTTTCAGCCCCAACGCTTTCTTCAAAAGAGCGTAACAGCGGTTCGTATTTTTTGAACTTAGCTATCAAATCGCCGGCGTCTTTCATTATTTTAAGCTGTTTGATAAATTCTTTTCTCGGAACAGCAGGAGCGCCAACTACAATAGATTTTGCAGGGAAACTCTTAGTAACACCTGATTGAGCTGCAATAATTGTATCATCACCGATACTGATATGATCAGCAAGTCCAGCCTGACCTGCTATAACAACTCTGTCGCCGATTACACAGCTTCCTGCAATACCAACTTGAGATACTATCATGCAGCCTTTTCCGATACGGCAGTTATGGCCAATCATTACGAGGTCATCAATTTTTGTGTTGTCGCCGACGGTGGTATTTTCTATTGTACCTCTGTCAATTGCAGTATTTGCACCAATTTCAACGTTATTACCGATTTCAACTGAACCGATTGAAGGTATTTTAAATATTACTTGTTCAACGTCATTTTCCTTAATTTCGCCGTCTTTTCTTGCTTGTTCAATGTTATTAGGATTTTCTGTAACAAAGCTGAATCCGTCAGCACCCAGAGATACACCGTGGTGAAGAATAACCTTGTTTCCGACTTTAACTCTATCTCCTACGCATACAGCAGGGTGGAAGAAACAGTCTGCACCGATTATTGCACCGTTTCCAATATATCCGTTTGCAAGAATTTTTGTATTGTTTCCGATTTGTGCGTTTTCACCTATTACTACATTTGGCCCCAATGAAACATTTTCGCCGATTTTTGCAGAAGGATGAACAACTGCAGTCGGGTGAATGCCGGAATTTACATGCGGCTCTTCATAGAACATTGATATAAGTTTCATCATAGCCAAACGAGGACGTTCTACTTCTATTGTAGAAAATCCGTCTATATTAACTCCCAAAGGAACAAGAGCAGCTTTTGCTTTTGTAGAGCTTAAGTTTGCAATCTCTTCTTCTCCAAGAGCAAGCGCTAATGTATTTTCATCTGCCAGAAGCGGAGGCGCTATTCTTGTGATGGCAACATCTTTTGCCTTTGAAAGCATTCCGCCGGTAATTTGTGCTATCTGTTCCAATGTGAAAGTTTTCATAGTACACTCCTTTATTTATCCTACACACTTATTTATAACATTTGTTGTTGACTTTCCCTGAACAAAGTCTATGAACACTACTTTTATATTATTTTTTATAACTATATCTCGTTCGGGCAAAGTCTCCAAAGAGTAGTCAGCGCCTTTTGTATAGATATCAGGTTTTATAGCTTCCAGCAGTTTTGCCGGTGACTTCTCTTCAAATAATACCACATAATCAACACATATCAAAGCATTTAATATTTCTGCTCTGTCCTGCTCGCAATTTATTGGTCTGTTTTCGCCTTTTATCATCTTTACTGACTTGTCTGAATTAAGCATAACTATTGAATAATCTGCAAGAGACTTTGTCTTTTGAAGATATCTGACATGCCCGACATGGAGGATATCAAAGCAGCCGTTTGTAGCGGCAAATGTCTTGCCCTCTGCCTGACCGTTTCTTACAATATTGATTATTTCTTCTTGTGAGACCAGTTTTCCCAAAAATTCCTACCTTTTCATTTGATCTATGCTTACTTGAATCTTGTCTTTAATTCTTTCAAACGAGTCTGAATTTGGCTCTAAAAAGAACTTCTTTTCTATTGGCATTTCTTTAGGTAAAACTCCTGAATGTTCTGCCATTTGTTTTGCTTTTTTTATTTTTCTATCAGTCGGTTTAATCGAAATATTTGCTGCAATCTTCTTTATATTCATAATCTGTCCCCTTAAAACAATTGCATTTCAATAACTTTTTTGCATAATCTTACTGTATTTAAAGCTGCACCTATTCTAAGATTATCAGCAACGCACCAGAGAGATATACCATTATTGAAAGCCAGATTCTTTCTTATACGTCCGACAAATACCGGATCAACGCCACTTGCATCACGAGTTGTCGGATATTCGTAATTTTCAGGATTATCGATTACCTTAACCCCAAAAGAATTACTCAAAATTTCTCTTACTTCATCCGGAGTTATGTTCTTTTCAAATTCTATATCAACAGCCTCGCTGTGACCGTTAAAGACCGGCACTCTCGCTGCCGTACAAGAAATCGGTGTGTCATCGCTCAGGTGGAGAATTTTCTTAGTCTCATTTACAACTTTCATCTCTTCTTTTGTATACCCATTATCGCAAAAGACGTCTATTTGAGGAATAACATTGAATGAAATTGGCTTTTTGAAGCATTTATTTTCAAAAGGTTTGCCCTCAAGATTAGCGATAGTATCTTCTCTCAATTCATTAATAGCTGCAAGCCCTGCTCCTGAAACAGCTTGATACGTAGACACTATTAATCGTTTAATTTTGGCTATTTCATTAAGAGGCTTTAAAACAAGCATTAATTGAGACGTTGAGCAATTCGGGTTTGCAATAATTCCCTTATGCTTGCGCAAATCATCATCATTTACACCGGCAATAACAAGCGGCACGTCTTTTTCCATCCTGAAAGCAGAAGAATTATCAATAATAACTCCGCCTCGTTTTACAATCTCGGGTGCAAATTTTAAACTTGTAGAACCGCCGGCTGATGCCATAACAATATCAACATCATCAAAAACTTCCGGCACAGCTTCAATTACCGTGTATTCCTTGCCTTGAAAATTAATCTTTGTTCCTGCACTTTTTGCGCTGGATAAAAATTTAATACTTTCAAACTCTACATTGAGCTCATCTGTAATCTTTGTAATCTCTCTTCCGACTACACCTGTCGCACCTAAAATTGCAATTCTTGGTTTTCTCATGTCTTCTCCTATAGTATGTTCTCAAGGCCGTATATAAACTCTTTATGTGTATTAATATATCTTGTTGCAAGCAGAACACCATCCATATAGCATTCTCTATTCATTGAATCATGCCTTATTGTTAGTATCTGTCCGCTTGCTCCGAATAAAACCTCCTGAGAAGCTATATATCCGGGCATACGCATCGAGTGAATATGTATATTATTATATGATACACCGCCTCTGGCACCTCTTATTGTCTCAACTTCCGGACAATTACCGGATGTAAAATCGGGGTTCTCTTGTGCCATCATTAAAGCGGTCTTTACGGAAGTTCCGGACGGAGCATCCTTTTTCTGATTATGATGAAGTTCTATAATCTCCGCGTTTTTAAAATATTTAGAAGCCATCTGGGCAAATTTCATCATTAATACCGCACCAGTGGAGAAGTTTGGTGCAATAAGACAGCCGGTCTTTTCACTTTCTGAAAGAGACTTCAGTTCACTAATCTGTTCATCGCTCAGACCTGTTGTTCCTATAACTATAGGGATTTGATTATTTAAGCAGTACAAAGCGTTTTCATATATTGATTTGGGCTGTGTAAAGTCTATCAACACATCGATATTTACGGAATCTTTAGCCTCTTTTATTGAAGCAAACTGACCGTCAAGAATATCAATTTTGGCAACCAGAGACATGTCCTCTGCATTAGTGACCGCCCTAACTACCTCCTGCCCCATCTTTCCGTTTGCGCCGCACACTGCAACATTAATCATTCTTTATCCTCCCATAAAGGAATTATACAATAAATAAAATTTGAATCAAAGCTTATGTTAAGAGTTTAAATTGTTAAGAATTGTAACAATTTTACATATTTTTGATATAAAAGTGTTATAAAAAATTTAAATGTGGAATATATAAAGTATAATCTCTTTTCTTTATTTTCTCCTCCACTCCTTTATCTAACGTGAGTTAATGCCGCAACAGATTGCGGCTTTTTGTTTGTTATGGATAATTTATTCAAAGCGCTTGAAAACGATATCAATATTTTTTAGATAATCATTTACATCAAAACAGGATTCAATTTCTTCGGCGGATAGGTTAACTTCTCTATCTTCCAGCAGCTCCTGCTTAAAATTACCCCCATTTAAGGCATTTAAAGCGTGTTTTTGAACAATTCTATATGCGTCTTCCCTTGTATGCCCTTTTTCAATTAGCTTAAGCAAAACCTTCTGTGAATACACAATACCACCATACAGATGAGTATTTTTAAGCATATTGTCTTGATGAACTACAAGGTTTTTCATAACGCTGCAGAACCTGTGAAGCATAAAATCTATAAGAATCAAAGAGTCTGGAAATATAATCCTTTCAGCAGAGCTGTGAGAAATATCTCTTTCATGCCAAAGATTAATATTTTCGAATGCCGCAAGCGCATTTGAGCGTACAACCCTTGCAAGTCCGCATAAATTCTCGCATAAAACAGGGTTTTTCTTATGCGGCATAGCTGATGAGCCCTTTTGATGAACACCAAAACCTTCTTCAACCTCTCTAACCTCTGTTTTCTGTAAATGTCTTATTTCTGTTGCAAACTGTTCTATAAGACTTGCTATAAGAGCCAAAGAGGCCATAAATTTTGCGTGTCTGTCTCTTGATATAATTTGTGTTGAAATTTTAGCGCTCTTTAAGCCCAGCTCTTTGCAAGCTATTTCTTCAACATCCGGAGGAATGTTGCTGTAAGTTCCAACCGGGCCGGATATTTGTCCGACTGTAATTTCTTCTAAAGCAGCTTTAAAGCTTTCATTCGCACGAGTAATTTCATCCAGCCAGTTCAGAAGTTTAAACCCAAATGTCGTGACTTCTGCATGAACCCCATGAGAGCGTCCTATGCAAACAGTATTTTTATACTTGAAAGCAAGTTCTTTAAGAACATCTATAAGTTCTGCCAAGTCTTTTAATATAATTTCTGAGCTGTCTTTTATCTGCAAAGCAAACGCTGTATCTATAACATCAGAGCTTGTCATGCCCATGTGCATATATTTCGCGTTTTCAGCGCCCAAAGATTCGTTAACCGC
The DNA here is from genome assembly GCA_944323265.1 of Candidatus Gastranaerophilales bacterium. GTDB lineage: Bacteria > Cyanobacteriota > Vampirovibrionia > Gastranaerophilales > Gastranaerophilaceae > CAG-196. Next base: position 94,872 of record CALURX010000001.1, on the reverse strand, counting down.
CGTTAAAAACGCTATGACATCATGACGAACTTCCCGCTCAATTTCATCAATTCTTTCTACCGTAAAAGATGCCTTCTCTCGTATTTCCCTTAAATTTTCACCGGGAATAACACCCAGTTGATAATAAGCCTCACAAACAGCCAATTCTACTTTTAAATAATACGCAAACTTGACTTCTAAATCCCAAATCTTTTTTATTTCTTCTCTTGAATATCTCTCAATCATAAAATCATTATACAATAAAAAAGGAAGGCATAACCTTCCTTTTTCGATTAATCATTATTAAACAATGACTTCCAAAAGTTTGTTTCAGCCTCAATAGCGTTTTTTGTATTTTCCCTTCTTGCTTGAGCTTCCTTTTGTTTCTTTTTCAAAGCTTTTTCACGTTCTTTCTGCTGTTTTTTTATAGCTTTTTGTCTTTCCTTTTGTTGTTTTTCATACTGAGCTTGTCTTGCTTCTCTTGCTTTCCTCTGAGCCTCAGCTTGAGAATTTAGCTCTTTTTCCTTTGATGTAATTGGTGAAATTAAATTATCAACAAATTTTTCAACACGTGATTCTGCAGCGTTTACTGCCATTGAAGAAGTTAAAATAGCTATTATTGCCGCTGTAAGAAACTTTTTCATCAATTCAATCCTTTCTATTTCTTAATCATATTATTCCAGTAGTCTTTTTCTGCCTGGATAGCATCTTTGGTTGCTTGTCTTCTTGCTTGAGCTTCTTTTCTTTGTTGTTCCATTTTTGCTTGTCTTTCTGCCTGTTGTTTTTTATACTCAGCCTGCTTTTGCTCATTTGCCTTCTGCTGAGCTTCCATCTTTTCATTGAATTCTTTTTCTTTGTCTGTAATCGGAGAAAGTTTTTTGTTTACGTAGTTTTCTAATCTAGACTCAGCAGCTGTTGCGGCAAGCGATGCTGTTAATGCAATAACTGCAAACATTGTAAGTAATTTTTTCATTATAAAACTCCTTTCTTTTGCGTATAATGAATTTTAAAACACATTTTTTTATTTTTCAAGTATAATGAAATTATGGGTGTTGAATTACTGGGTCTTAATATTGATAACTATACGTTTGAAGAAGCTATTACTACCGCAAAGGAATTAATTGACGGTCATAAGGTTTCTCAGGTTGTAACTATTAATCCTGAAATGTTTCAGACTGCTGAAAAAGACCAGAATTTTGCGAATATAATCAAAGAAGCGGAAATGGTTATTCCTGACGGTGTCGGGGTTAAAATAGCACTAAAATTAATAGGGAAAGATGTAGCAAGAATTCCGGGAATTGATTTTGCTAAAAGACTGCTTAAAGAAGCTGCCTCCAGTGGGATTCCGGTTGCTATTGTCGGCTCAAAAGAGGAAGTGATAACAAAAGCAGTCACCAATCTTCAAAAAGAAATCAGCGGGTTAAATATAGTGTATTACCATAATGGGTATTTTAATAACGACGAAGAAATTTATAATGAACTTAAAGTAAAATCGCCTAAACTTATTCTTGTTGCACTAGGTTCACCAAAGCAGGAGCAATTTATTTATAATGCCAAAAAGCTTCTGAACCCAGCGCTTATGATCGGAGTTGGCGGCAGCCTTGATGTTTGGTCTGGATATATCAAAAGAGCGCCTAAAATATTCCAAATTTTAGGTTTGGAGTGGTTATATAGAACAATATCTCAGCCTTCCAGATTTAAGAGAATATTTCCAACGCTTCCTTTGTTTTTGATTAAGGTTCTCAGCAGTAATAATAAGATATAGAGGGGTAAATAGGGGTAAAAGATGCTAACTGATACAGAAAAGAACGAGCTTAAAAAAATCGCCAATGAAGTTAGAAAAAACATTGTAAAAATGGTTTACAATGCAAAATCAGGACATCCCGGAGGGTCTCTCTCTGGAGCTGATATTCTGACTGTATTGTATGCAAAATCGCTTAATACCCCTAAAGACTGGGATAAATCGCCTGATTTTGATAAAAGAGACAGATTTATTTTATCAAAAGGGCATGCATCACCTCTAATGTATTCTATTTTAGCAAACCACGGAATTATTAATAAAGATGAACTTATGACATTTAGGAAATTTAATTCTAAATTACAGGGGCATCCTGCAAAAAACTATATTCCAGGAATTGAAACATCAACAGGCTCTCTCGGGCAAGGCTTGTCTGTTGGCTGCGGAATGGCTTTAGGTTTAAAATTAAATAGCAATCCTGCAAATGTCGTTGTATATCTTGGTGATGGAGAATTGCAGGAAGGTTCTTGCTGGGAAGCTTTTATGCAGGCCGCACACAGAAAACTTGATAACCTTATTGCAATAATTGACAGAAACGGATTGCAAATAGATGGCGAAACAGAAAAAGTCATGGCACTTGATAACCTTAATGATAAATTAAGGGCGTTCAATTGGGATGTAATTGAAATCAACGGACACAATTTTGATGAAATATATTCTGCTATAGAAATGGCCAAAAAGTGCACAAAACCGTGCGCAATAATTGCCCACACAATAAAAGGCAAGGGCGTTTCATTTATGGAAAACCAAGCTTCATGGCACGGAAAAGCTCCAAATGAAGAACAGCTAAAACAAGCGTTAAAGGAGCTCGGAGATGATTAAAACCTGTCCTTTTTCTCCGGAGAGAGAATGTAATAAAACCTGTCCTCTATATATTTCACCGGAAGACTTAAATGAATTTGTCACAGCAAGGCTATCCAGCATAGGAGTTATCGGGCGCACTGAAGGCGAATGCTCACTAAAAATGCTTGCCTTAAGCCAAAGCAGAATAGTATTTGAGAACACTAATACACGCGGTTAATTTTTGTGAAAAGCCCTGAATAAAATTTTTTTTAAGAAGGAAGAATGTTTTTTTACTGTACCTAGAACAACACTTTCTGTTTCAATCAAAAACATTCTTGCTTTTAATGTTTTGGGGTACATTTTTTTTAGCTGAGAATCAAATTCATCACTCAGTTGACTAATTTTATGATTTCTTAGCATATTTTTCTTATTTCTTTCATAAAAATATGGATAATAAATTCCATTTTTTTCAGCTTCGTGTCTTGCAAGCAGCCCTCTTGTTGGGTTTTCCTTGCAATCTTCAAGGTGAGATACAGCATCTTTAGTCCAATCTACATCCCAACTTAATCTTGTATCAAGGTGGGCATGGGTCCAATGAGCATTTCTCCTGATATTTTCAAATCTTGGTGCACCGAATTCGATTTCCATATTTGCTCCTTATAATACACAACAACGATAAAAAAAAAGGCCAGCCCGAAGGCCAGCCGTAAATATCAACCAACAATTTCTTTTACTTCTGCTTGTAAATTCTTAGAATCAATCTTAATGCTTGGTCCCATTGTTGTAGTCAAATAGATTGACTTAACATAAGTACCTTTTGCTGCAGAAGGTTTAGCTCTAAGTACAGCATCAACTAAAGTACCATAGTTTTTAACCAAATCATCAAGAGCAAATTGAACTTTACCGATAGGACAGTGAATCATACCCTGTTTATCAGCTCTGAATTCAACTTTACCTGCTTTAGCATCCTTAACTGCCTTTGCGATATCCAAAGTAACAGTACCAGTCTTAGGGTTTGGCATCAAACCTTTTGGACCTAAAACTCTACCTAATTTACCAAGCATACCCATACAGTCAGGAGTAGCAATTAATGTATCAAATTCAAACCAGCCGCCAGCGATTTTATCAATAATATCTTCTGTGCCGTAGAAATCTGCACCTGCGTCTTTTGCTTCATTAACCTTCGGTCCTTTAGCAATAACGCAAACACGAACTTCTTTACCAAGACCTGCCGGTAATACAACAGTAGATCTGATTTGCTGTTCAGCGTGTTTAACTTCAATACCTAATCTCATATGACATTCAACTGTTTCGTTGAATTTAGCAACTTCTTTTGATACTTCTTGTAATTTATTAAGAGCATCACGACCGCTGGCCGGTTGAGTAAAATCTGCCAGCAATTCTTGAAGTTTCTTTTGTTTTTTAGTTATTTTTGACATTTCTTTATCCTTTCATGGTATTAGCGGACAACAAGTCCTTCCATTCTGTCTAGTTTCCCAAATAACCGCCTGTGCAATCAAAGATTGCTTCGCTGCATTCACTAACGTTCATTCCGCAACGGCGGTGTCGTAGTGTTTGTCCTCATTTCACCGGCTCACCGCCGCTGAATTCGGACTTCACACCGGCTTACGCATTTTCTTCTTTTACTGTAACACCCATAGCCCTGCAAGAGCCTTTAATCATGTTTACAGCAGCTTCCATAGAAGTAGCGTTCAAATCGTTCATTTTGATTTTAGCGATTTCTTCTAGTTGAGCTCTTGTAATTTCAGCGACTTTTGTTTTATTCGGCACAGCTGAACCCTTAGGGATATTCAATGCCTTTTTAATTAAAACAGGAGCCGGTGGTGATTTAGTTACAAAAGTGAAACTTCTGTCTTCATATACATCAATAACAACAGGGATAATGTAGCCTGCTTGAGATTCAGTTTTTGCATTAAACTGTTTGCAGAAATCCATGATGTTAACACCGTGCTGACCCAACGCAGGACCAACCGGAGGTGATGGGTTTGCTTTACCTGCTTCGATTTGCAGTTTAATTTTTCCTACTACTTTTTTTGCCATTTTGTGTTCTCCTTTCGTGGTGCTAGCGGGGGGCATCCCCTTCCACGTTATTTGTACTAAAACCCCTTACGGGCTCGCCCCCACCCTAACCCTCCTTCTATAAAGGGAGGGAAAGCGCAAGATGCGTTTTATAATTTTTGAATTTGTTTATATTCAAGCTCAACTGGAGTTTCACGTCCAAAGATTGAAACCATTGCTCTGAGTTTAGCTTTATCAGGATAAACTTCTGTGATATCACCAACAAACTCGGCAAACGGACCGGATATAATTCTGACTTTTTCGCCAACTTTAATATCCATTTCAATCTTCTGGGTTTGAGCTGTAGAGCGGTGAATAATCTTTTTAATTTCGCTGTCTTTTGCAGGAATAGGTTTCTTTGCAGAACCTACAAACTTTGTAACACCTGCTGTATGGCGGACAACATACCAGCTGTCTTCATCCATAATCATTTCAACAAGGACATAGCCAGGGAAGATTTTTTCTTCTTTTTCCTGCTTTCTTCCGCCTTTAATCTGGGTAATAGTCTTTTGAGGAACTTCTACTCTAAAGATTTTATCAGCCATGTTCATGTATTCGATACGTTTTTCAAGGTTGCTTTTTACCTTGTTTTCATAGCCGGAGTAAGTGTGTACTATGTACCAGCGCTTTTGATTTTTCTTGTCTGAAGTTTTATGATTCTCAGTTTCCTGAGTTTCTTCCATCTGTTCTTCATTTACAATGTTTTCGTCTTTTTCACTCATTATTCTTACCCTTTATGGTTTTATGCGGTTACCGGTTAATTATAATTTAGATAATAGTGCATTGAATATAATATCCACAACATAAATAAAAACAGTGAATATAAAAACAATTGCAACAACAAAGAATGTTTCCATAACAACCTGATGTTTTTCGGGCCATGTAATTTTGCCCCATTCAGTTCTTACGCCTTTAAAATAAGTTATGATATTTTTCTTTGCTGTTTCTAAAGTATCGTTCATTTTAAATAACCTTTATATTTTATAAATCGCGCCCTGAAGGACTCGAACCCTCGACATCCGGTTTTGGAGACCGACGTTCTACCAACTGAACTAAGGACGCTTAGCCAGTGATGTGACTAGTGAATGGTGAACAGAATTCTACTCACTATTCACTAGTCACCGTTCACTGTTATTTTGTTTCCTTGTGAGTTGTGTGTTTTTTGCAAGTCGGACAATATTTGCTTAATTCCATTCTGTCCTTGCTGTTCTTTTTGTTTTTAACTGTTGTATAGTTTCTTTCCTTGCAGTCTTCGCAAGCTAGAACTACCATTCTGTCATTTTTACCTTTGATACCCATGTTTGTATTCCTTTATTTTCCTTGTTGTTATTGCTATTTTTTAACCTATTTAAAATAGAATGTGGATTAAACACATTCTAATAAAATCGGCGTATGAATTAATGTTATTATAAACATTTTTAAATTGCAAATAAATTATGAAGATTTTTTAATAATACTTTGTGTTATAATTGAGCCAAAGGGAGAAGTAGTAATGATGAAATCAATTATTTTAGCGGCAGGCAAGGGTACAAGGATGAAATCCGAAACGCCGAAAGTTTTGCATACAATTTTTGATAAACCGCTTGTTGAATATGTTATTGAGGCGGTTAATAATACAGGTCTTGTGGATGCAAACTATATTATAGTAGGGCATCAGGCAAGATTGGTTGAAGAATTTATCTCTAAGAATTGCAGAAATTCAAAATGTATACTACAGGTTCCGCAGCTGGGAACAGGACACGCTGTGAGTATGGCAAGACCGGAACTCAGCGGTTATGACGGAGATGTTATTATTTTATGCGGAGACACTCCTTTGATAACCTCCGAAACTATTAAGGAGTTTGTTGATTTCCATAAATCTAAACAATCTGATTTGACTGTTATGAGTGCTATTATGGAAAATCCGACAAATTACGGCAGAATTATTAAAAACTACAACGGTACTATTAATTCTATTGTAGAAGAGAAGGATGCTACTGCTGAAGAAAAGCTTGTTAAAGAGATTAATGCCGGAATATACTGCATTAATTGGGGTAAAATCAGGCAGGCTTTTGCAGAGCTTAAGAATAACAATGCTCAGGGTGAGTATTACCTTACAGATATTGTTAAGTGGGCGAACTCTAAAAAGCTCTCCGTAAACTCTTATACAATAAAAAATAATGAAGAAATCTTCGGTATAAATTCAAAGGCAAACCTTGCAGAGGCTGCAAAATTAATGAATAAAAGGATAATAAACAAACACCTTGAAAACGGAGTTACAATAATTGATCCTGTCACAACCTGGATAAGCCCGGATACAGTAATCGAAAGCGACACAGTAATTTATCCTTCATGCTATATAAACGGCAAAAACAAAATAGGCAAGAATTGCAAAATCGGTCCATTTGCACACCTGAGAGGTGATGTTGTGTTAGAAGACAATGTGAAAATAGGAAACTTTGTAGAGGTTAAAAAGACCACCATAAAATCCCATACAAATGCTTGTCATCTAACATACTTAGGTGACAGTGAAATCGGCTCAGGGGTAAATATCGGTGCCGGCACGATTACTGCAAATTATAACCCGCTCACAAAAGAGAAAAGCAAAACAATTATTAAAGATAACGTAAAAATAGGTTCAAACTCGGTTCTTGTTGCTCCGGTAACGGTTGATGAGGGCGTAAATGTAGGAGCACTAAGCGTCATAACCAAAAATATTCCGGCCTGGGCGCTTGCAATAACAAGAGCACCTTTAAGAGTTGTGGAAAATTGGGTGAAAAAGAATACTAATCAGTAAAACGGTATTTTATAAGAGCAAAAATGGCCTGGACACCATCTTTCCAGGTTATTTTTTTACCTTCTTCAGTCTTTCTTGCATTATATGATATAGGGACTTCCATAAAGCGAGTATTCTTCTTTCTGAGGACCTTTGCTGTGATTTCCGGCTCAAAATCAAAACGATTTGATTTTATTGTAATCCCCTTGATTAAATCAGCTCTAAAGGCTTTGTAACAAGTTTCCATATCAGTAAGATATGTACCATAGAGAAGTCTTGTCATGTAGGTAAGCGTAACATTTGCGAGATAACTTAAAAGTAAGAATTTCCCGCTGTTTCTGGTGTCTGCCAAGCGAGAGCCGTAAACTACATCAGCAGAATTTGTTATAATTAAGTGAACTAGGGGTTTATAATCTTTGGGATTATATTCTAAATCGGCATCCTGAATGATAATTATATCCCCGGTTGCAGACATAATCCCTGTCCTCAATGCAGCACCTTTTCCCAAATTCCGCTGGTGGTATAAAACCTTATAAGGCATTGTTTTATATAGCTCTTTTGTTCCGTCTGTCGAGCAGTCATCAATAAGTATAATTTCTTTCTCTAAGCCGAAATCAACATCTTCCACCTGTTTTAGAATCTCTTGCAAAGAGTCCTTTTCATTATAAACAGGTATTAGTATAGAGATTTTATCCATTTTTGCCATTTATTTATCCCTCCCCCTTTGCCAAAATATAAGTTTTATTATATCATTATAATACAAACAGAATAGAAATGAGAGAGTTCAATGACCTTAGAGAATTTCATTTATGAATCAGTATCTGAAATACTCAATGGCGAGTATGACGAAGTAAAACAAAGTATAGAAAAACATAAAGAAATATATCAGGACGACACAGCAATCTGCCTGACAATGCTGGCGTTAATTGCTTTTTTGAAAAAAGATTATGATACTTTTTACCAATTTATGAATGATACAGCTTTTCTTGTGGACCAAACAAAAGATCCTCTGACGCATATTTTTCATGAAATGATTTTAGGATTTGTAAATTTTAGCGAGAAAAATACAACGTTATATGCAATAAACTACAATAAAGCCAGAAAACTCTCTATTAAGTATCAAAAAACTGATTTTTTTGAAAAACTCAATTCAATGTTAAAATGTCCGCCCATAAGTCATTACGGAAGCCATAGTACACAGACAAAAGATCCGCTAATTTCTCTCGTTAATATTGGCCAGGCAGTTGCAGCTGAAAAGAATATTGATTCTTTAATTAAAACTATTGCTGAAGAAACAAAAACAGCTCTTAATGCAGACAGGTGTACGGTTTTTCTGTATGACAAAGAGCACAATGAACTTTATTCAAAAGTTGCTACAGGTCTGGATACCAAAGAATTGAGGATTCCCGCGGACAGAGGTATTGCGGGGCATGTTGTACAAACCGGCGAAACTATTAATATAAAAGATGCTTATAATGACGATAGATTTAATTCTGATGTAGATAAACAGACAGGCTATAAGACGAAAACAATACTCTGTATGCCCATAAAAAACTATAATCAGGAAATAATAGGTGTTTTTCAGGTTCTTAATAAATTCGACGAGTATTTTACACCGGATGATGAAGATTTGCTTGTAGCAATAGCCTCAAGCGCCGGTATATCATTGGAAAATGCCCAGTTGTTTGAAAGACAGCAAAAACTCTTAGAAGAGCAAAAAGTTATTTTGGACAGCTTTATAGACACTCTTGCAGCTTCTATCGATGCCAGAGACAAAATTACAGCCGGTCATTCTTCCAGAGTAAGAATGTTTGCTACTCTTATTGCTCAGGAATTTGGTATGGAAAAACATGATTTGTATGTGCTTGAAAAGGCTGCAGCTCTTCATGATATAGGGAAAATCGGCATTAGAGATTCTGTATTGCAAAAAGAAGGCAAGCTTACGCCTGAAGAGTACAAGCATATTCAAGAGCATGTGGAAATTACACATCATATATTAGAGAAGATTCATACTTCTAAAGATTTTGAAGAAATCACGGAGATTGCCTGCTCACATCACGAAAAATATGATGGTACCGGTTATTACAGGCATCTCAAAGGAGAAGAAATACCTTTTGGTGGAAGAATTTTAGCAGTCTCGGACGTATTTGACGCAATAACTTCAAAGCGTCACTATCGTGATAAGATGCCGATTGAAAAAGTCATTGAGATTATAATGAATGGCGCTGGCTCGCATTTTGATCCAAAAGTGGTTGATAAATTTTTGTTAATAAAATTGAGTAAAATCGTTGGAGTATTTGTCACAGAAACTCATATGACTATTGATGATGAGGATAAAGTTACATTGGATAAATACAACCTACTTGATTTATATTACTCAATAGTAAATAATTGTAGTAACAAGTTGTTAGAAGTTTTTAACAAATATTATGTAGGTATAGATTTAGAGCATGAGTAAATATATAGTTATATTAGCATTAATAGCACTTTCAAGCCCGGTTCTGGCAGCAAATGAAACCGGAATGAAGCCGCTCCAGGTTAAGGCGGAGACTACTGTTGCTAATATGGATATGGTTATTAAAGATAACTTTGTTAAAGCAAAGTACGCATCTGCGGAAAACAGGTTTGCGCAGAATAACGTAAAGGCCTCGTATGATGATTTTAATGATTTAATTAAAAGAGCTGCGCATGATGACTATGTATTTCTTGTTTATTCTATGAAGATGGCAGAGTGCGGATTTTTTGATTTATCCGATTCTTTAATAAACAAGCTGGATAATAATGCTTTTACGTCTTCTTATGTTCAGGATATAAGAAACTATTATTATCCTTCCGGAATGCTGAAACAGAAAGATATAATTTATCTTGCGGATGCTTATTCTAATATTATGTATAACAATATGGCAATAGAAACCACATCGGAGCTTCTGAACAGTGTTCAGGCAGAAGAAAGTGATTATAAAAACTATCTCATAGCGCTTGGATTTTACAAATCCAATGATTTGCAGCAGGCGCTTAAATATATAAATAATGCAATTGTCGAAAACGATAAGAATATCAATTATCTGTCCTTAAAAGCAAAAGTTTTGGCAGATTTAAATAAACCAAAGCAGGCACTTAAAGTTCTGGAAAAGATTAAGAAAACAAACTTTGTAACTATAGATTTCCAGAAAAAAGTTCGTTCTGTAGAAGAATATGTATTATATAAAACCTCCAAGGCCGAACCACTGAAGGATTACCATCTTGCGTATTATTATCACCTGCAGGATAAGAGCCTCCTTGCAACAAAAGTCCTTCAATCAGCTGTATTACAGGCAAAACAGTACAGCCCTTTAATATTCTCGCTTCTGGGGCGAATCTATTATGAAAATGATGAGCCTTTAAAGGCGCAGGAATTTGCAGGCCGAGCTTTCAGGGAAGATAATGATAATTACTTGGCCGCAATTACTTTAGCAGATTTAAGTTACGACAACCGTAAGTATGACGATGCTTTAAAATATTATAAAAAAGCAAAAAGGCTTACTAAAGATGCAGAGCCTTCTGTTGGAATAGCAAAGACCTATCTTGCGCTTGAAAAAGACAAGAAGTCAAAAAAAATGTATGAAAAACTGCTCAAAAAATATCAGTATGATGAAGATTTGCTTGTAGAATCACTTAAGGTGTTCCCTCAAAAAGCAGATTACTATTTGCCGCGAGTTGCAGCAATTGACATTACAAATAACGATATATGGCTTGGATTGGCTAATTTGGCGATTAGAGACCAGAATTATACCATGGCAACGACTTATTTAAATAATTCTTATTATATTGACGTAAATAACTTTAAATATTATTATTATTTAAGTCTGGTTTTAAGAGCAAAGGGTGATGTGGATCTTGCCAATCAATCACTGATAAAATGCTCCAGATTGAACTCAGATTACGCAGCAGATGTGCATCCGGGACAAAGTATCTATGAAGAGTAATATTTTAATAGTAGAAGATCATGAACTTACACGATTTGGATTAAAAACAGCCTTTGAGGCTTGTGATTTTGTTGGCACAATTTATGAAGCCGAATCCGCTGAAAAGGGTATAAGCATTGTAAATGAAAACGAAATTAATCTCATAATTATGGATTTAGGGCTTCCGGGAATGAACGGAATTGAGGCTTGCAAAAAGATTAAGTCCTTTAATAAGGATATTAAAATAGTTATTTTGACTTCTCATAACGATGAGAGTGAGGTTTTGAGCAGCCTTAAAGCCGGTGCAAATGCATACTGCTCAAAAGAGATTAACCCTAAAAATCTTATACAGGTTGTTCAATCTGTCCTTGATGGCGCGGCCTGGTTTGATCCTGCTATTGCGCACATTGTACTTGAGGCAGCGACTAAATCTGATAACAAAGAGGTTCAAAAACCTGAAAAAGACTATGGCTTAACTTCAAGAGAAAAACAAATTCTAAAGCTTATTACAGAGGGTTGCAGCAATATTGAAATTGCAAATGAACTATTTGTAAGTATTAATACAACAAAAGCTCATGTTGCAAGTATCTTGCAAAAACTTGAAGTAGATGATAGACTACAAGCAGCGCTAAAAGCGTTAAAAGAAAGATTGGTGTAAATTATGGGCGGAATAGCCTCTATACTGGTTGTAGATGATAATCCTAAATATTTAAAAGATGCCTTGCCAATGTACGGCTATGACGTTACGGTTGCAGAAGACGGACTTGAGGCGCTGAAAATCTTAACAGAAAAAAAAGAAGCGTTTGATTTAATATTGCTGGATGTCATGATGCCTAATATGGACGGATGGGATACCTTAAAGGCTATTAGGAGCAACAAGGATTTAAAATATATTCCGGTTATTATGATTACGGCTGTCAGCGAAGATCAGAAAGTCGTTTCAGGACTTAAGATTGGCGCGGATGACTATATCGTTAAACCGTTTATATTACCAAACCTGTTAGCACGAATCGAAGCTGTGTTAAGACGCTGCAAATGGCAGCAGGAAGCTGCTCCTAAGGGTGAAAAAACGCTTAATAAAGATGTTAATATTGATGCTCTTACACCTAAGGAAAAAGAAGTTTTGGCTCTTGTCGCAAAAGGCGCAAGCAATCAGGAAATTGCAGACAAATTATGCGTAAGAGATGTTACGGTAAAAACACATTTAAATAGTATATTTAAAAAGCTGAAAGTTACGAATAGAACTCAGGCAGTTCTGCTTGCAATGCAAGTTAACTTAATCAAATAAAAGAAAGGTAAAAAATGTTATCAAAAGACGAATTAATAAACCTATTACTGACAGATACAGAGGCATTCAATAACGAAGTTAAGAATGCTAAAGGCGGGATTGATTTGAGTGAAACAGATTTTTCAAACTCAAATATTGAACAGGCAGAATTTATAAATGTAGATCTGACATCTTCATCATTTGCGGATGCGCACCTTTCTGAAATTAAATTTGACGGCTGTGACTTAACTTCTGTTGACTTTACACGAGCAAATGTTGTTGAATCATCTTTTAATGAATCCGTGTTAAATGGTACAGATTTCAGCTACTCAAAGATTGATTACTGCAATTTTTCTGATGCGGATCTTGCAGGTGCAATATTTCAAGGTGCTGATTTAACTAATTCAGACCTTTCATCTGCAGAAAACTTAAGTGCCTGCAGATTTGACGAGGAAACAATCTGGCCGGACAATGAGTACCTGCCGGAGGACTTTGATTCAAAATATGATTCGGATTTGTCATCGCTTCAAGACGAAGACGACTACGAACAGTCGGATTACTAGATAAATTCATCCAGAGAGACATCTTTTGATTTTTTTATAGTTTTATATGATATATTAGAGAGAAGTTCTTTCAACTTCTCTCTAATTTTGTATTTTGAACAAAACATGTCAGTATATAATTCATTTTGATTTATAATTTTAAAACCTTTATCAAGGTATTTTGATACGACATCAATCGGACCATCCGGTACAGCAGCCAAAGAAATGCCTTTTACATTCAATTCCTCTGCTATTTTATATAAAAGACAAAACAAGGTACTGCCGGTATAATTAACACGTTTTCCTCCTTTGACAGGAATATCGCATATACTGTCGAGGTATAAATTATTACCATCCTGCTTACAAGTCATAATACCGCAGGGTTTGTTATTATGCAGAGCAATAAAAGCCCTATAATTGGGATTAATTGCTGATTCTATGGCATAATTAAATACTCTCTGCCATCTATACTGATAATACTCGCACATATCAGGAACCAGTTTTGAAAAATTAGTCGATCCGGCAAGCTTTACCAGAAAAAGGTTATCTCGTTTAGTAAGTTCGTACAAATCAATGTCGGTAGCAACTTTCTTATAAATATTTTTTGTTTCTGCTATTTTTCTAGCCCTAAAATTAATACTGTTCATAATTAGGCTAAAACTTCTAAATAATTAAATTTTATTAATTGTTACAATAAATTTACATTTGTACTTGTAAAATTAAACCTTTTAATGTACACTTAGAATACACTGGTAGAAAGAAGGAAATAGAATTATGTCAAAACAATGTGAAGTATGCGGTAAAAAGCCTTTAAAAGCAGCTAAATTAACATTTTCTCATAAACAAATCGTTAAAAGACAAACTCCAAACTTACAGGATATCAGAGTTAATGTAAACGGTCAAACTAAGAAAATGACAGTTTGTACTTCATGCTTAAAAGCCGGTAAAGTACAAAAGGCTGTATAGGTTTTATCAAAGAAAATTACTAAAAAGACTGACTATTTTATGTCAGTCTTTTTGTATTATATCCAGAACCCTTTCAAAATCTTCCGCCTTACAGTCCGCTGTTAGTGAAATACGTAGCCTTGAGGAGCCTTGAGGCACTGTAGGCGGACGTATTGCGGGAATATAAAATCCTTGTGCACGTAGCTCTTCTGATATCCTTACAGTCTTTTCGTTATCTCCTATAAGGATAGGTATAATGTGTGAGCCGGAAGGGGTTATAATGCCTCGTTGATTCAATATCGTATGAACTTCATAAACCAGAGTATCCAATTTTGCTCTTTGTTCTTTTAAATAGTCCTGCTTATGTGTTAAAAGCCAATTTGACCAGGCAATGTTAATCGGCGGAATTGAGGTTGAGAATATAAAAGAGCGCGCCTTATTGATTAAATATTCAATAATCGGGCGTGATGCAGTACAAAATGCCCCAAAAGAGCCGACAGCTTTGCCAAATGTGGCTGTTACTATATCAACGTCTTTGCCGAAGGATACTCCGGTAAAATTTTTTCCAAAACAACAAAAAGCGTGCGCCTCATCAATCATCAAAATACAGTCATACTTATTTTTAAGTTCGATTAACTTATCGATATCTGCGACATCTCCATCCATACTGAATACGGATTCAGAAACAATAATAGCCCTGTTATATTGACCCCTCTTAGCCTTAAGTATATTTTCAAGATTTTCATAATCCAGATGTTTATATCTAAAAAACTCGCCTCTTGAAAGCTGCATACCGTCAATTATACTTGCATGGTTGAGTTTATCGGAAAATACAACATCACCTTTGCCTATAAGCGCAGATATAACGCCTAGATTACATTGGTAGCCTGTATTAAATATAAGAGCAGCTTCTTTGTTCCAAAGCTTCGCAACGGTATTTTCAAGCTGCCTGTATTCAGGAGAGCTTCCTGTTAACAGCCTTGCAGATGCAGTTGACATAAGGTAATCAGTATTCTGCAGAAATTCCTGTCTTAAATCCTTCTTAGTACTGATTCCCAGATAATCGTTTGAAGCAAAATTTACGTACTCTTTGCCGTCTACGACAATTTTGCCGTCTGATTTAGATTCAATGTCAGGAATACACCTAAATTGAGCATTATTTTTTAATACATCCAGTTCTTCTACAATTCTTTTCATTCTTTGTTCAAAATTTCTTTCGCCTTTTCAAGCTGCACGTCTTTTTTTGAATCAATAAAGAAGTCAAACTCGTTTCCTACCTCAATATCCGGCTTTATACCAAGCTTGTTGATATCAGTTCCGTTAGGCGTTAGATACCTTGCAATTGTTACATTAAGCCCTGTTTCATTTGGAAGAGGCACGACTTTTTGTACAAGCCCCTTGCCAAAAGTTTTTCTGCCGACCAACGTTGCCTTGTGGTAATCTTTAAGCGCTCCAGACAAAATCTCACTTGCGCTTGCGCTTGCTCCATTAACAAGAACAACCACAGGTTTATTAAGCGGAAACTGATCATTTTGCGCCATAATTGATTTTTTATAACCGTTTCTATAAATTATATCAACAATCGGGCCATTTGAGATAAACATATCCGCAATAAATACAGCATTATCCAAAAGCCCGCCGGTATTTCCTCTTAAATCTATAATAAGCTTATCTGTATTTCTGGTATTTTCAAGAGCCTCCATAAATTCGTTCGGAGTAGTCCCGCTCATAAAGCTTATTATCTGTATATAGCCGATATGATTGTCTACTATAGAACTTTTAACTGTTTTTATTTTTATTTCTTTTCTCTTAATTTTTTTTGTAAGCTTCTTTCCGTCTCTTAAAATCGTTAATTCAACAACACTATTTTCAGGCCCCCTTACAAGAGCTGCAACGTCAGAAATATTCATACCATTTGTATCTTTGCCGTCAACAGCTGTAATAATATCTCCCTGTTTTAGTTGCGCAAACTCAGCCGGAGTAGACGGCATTACATTAAAAATCTCTATTTTACCGGAATTTGAATAGATATTAACCCCAATACCATAAATTTTAGAAGTAATAGACGTTGTTAAGTCTTGATAATCCTTTTTGGGCATAAACCGTGTATAAGGCTCATTGAGACTTGCAATCATCGTATCAATAGCAACTCTTGCGTCATCATCAGTCTTGATTTTATTATGATAACGCTCTTTCCATTTTGACCAATCCTGATGATTTAAGCTCGGTTCATAATACTCTTTACTTATAACTTTCCAAGTTTTATCAAACAGCTTTTGCGGCTCAATCTCTGCAGAATTTACCAAAACCTGTTTTGCAAAAAAATCATTAGTTCTGGTAAACATTGACAAGAACACATTATTAAATATTACTAAAATAAGTACGGACAATAAAAATATAAGTATATGTTTTTTCTTCATATCTCAATTTAACATCAAGTACGATAAGTAATCAATATACTTATGGCAGCTCAGCATGCTAATTATAAAGTTATTTATAATCAAATCCTGGAGATGTTAGCTGAAGATTCTTGTAACCTTCATTGGCATAAACAGTTTTCTTAATGTACTTATTAGTATGAGCCCCCTTATCAAGCAATTGTTTTAGGACATTTTCTCTTGTAACAAGTGCTGATTCCAAATTGTTTGATTCAGGATACTTTTGCAGAATCTCAGACCAAACAACAGCCTCCATTGTCCATGCATAAGTTTCTTCACTCAATGAATTATACTCATCCTGATGAATTGCCTCATGTGCCAGCAGAGCTGCTAAAGCTCCAGGTGGAGCGTACTCATGCTTAGGGTTTATATAAACATACAATTTCCCTTTTTTCTTCCAGCCAATAGCGTCAAAAGAAGAATACGCTTCATTGATTTCAGACAAATCCTTGAACATAACCTTTACAGGATATTGTGTCACGTTATAACCAAGAAGCGCCTTTCTGGAAAACTCTCCTGTTGTATCTTTAAGCATATCTAAAGCGACATGAAAAATCTGTTCATCTGAAATATTTTTGTATTCATCAGAAATACTGTCAATATATTCCTGAGTATATTTTGCAGGCAGCTGTACATTTGAAGGCACAGGTTCATACTTCTTTGCCCATACAGGGGTAAGCGAAAGCCCTGCAAATATTAATAAAGCTGCTATTTTTTTCATACAACCATCCTCTCAACTTATAATATTATATACTTGTGTAATTATAAAAGTCAAAAAAAAGTGCTGGAAATTTCCAGCACTCGAAAGGATAGCCGAAGTGAGCGGCTAAGATTTTTCTTTTTCCAGCTTAGCTAGACGTTTTTCAAGTTCCCCAATGGTCTGTTGCTGCGCTTTTATAATTTTATCCTGTTCGTTATTTTTTGCGATAATGCTGCTTAGTTTATTATCAAGCTCTTTAACGGCATTGATAACAGCATAAAACATATCTTCAAACCGGATTTGCAAATAACCATCTTCAGCTTTTGTAACAGCATCAGGAAATACCTTTTGTAAATCCTGTGCTATTACACCAACATGAGGTATTTTATTTTTATCTTTTTTGAAAGTATAGTGATAAAAATCAAGTTTTTTAAGTTCATCAAGCCCTGCTGTATATTTTTTACCGATATTCTTTAATCGTCTGTCAGAGCTATATCTGGTGAAGGTTATGCCTCCTATTGTTACCCCGCTATAGTGTTTATCGTTACTACGCATTGTACTGTCACTTACACCATAAACAGTCAAAATATTATGATTAGAATGTTCTTCTCTAATATGCGTAAGACTTCCTGGGGTACCGCCAAGCATAGTTGTTCCCATCACAATAAGATTTTCCGGAATATATACGGTATAATCACGGCTTCCTAAGACAATTTGGTTATTTGCAGTTGTTTTTGCGTTGTTTCCTATAGCATAAGATTGTTCATTTGTGGCAAAAGCATTATAACCTATCGCTACAGCTCCTCTCTTTGTTGCCCTCGGATAATCAGCATTACTGCCAGAACCAATTGCGATGAAATTAAATCCTGAAGCCTGTGCCTTTTGACCTACTGCAATAGCCAAATTGGCCGCTGCAGAAGGTAAAGAGCCTATTGCAACAGAATTGTCCCCTGAAACAGTCGCTTGATTACCTATTGCTATAGAATCTACATTAGTTACCTTTGCCAAAGTTCCTATTGCTATAGAATTAGTATGAGTTGAAACAGGTCCATTGCCTGTAGGAGAGCCGCCGCCTATAGCTATACTTTGTGAACCGGTTGCTTGTGCTTTTGCCCCCACTGCGACACATCCCTTTGCAGCTTTAGCTCTTGCACCGCTTGCCAAACTAAATTCCCCTGTTACCTCTGATTCATTACCGATTGCAGTTGAATAAGTACTAGAAGCCTTAGTAGACGCTCCAATTGCTGTTGAATATTGGCCACTGGCGTTTGCTGAATAACCTATTGCGGTATTATATGTATCACTGGCACTGGATTTTGAGCCAATTGATACAACGCCTGCTGTACCTAGAGAGCCTTGCCCCATACCAATTGCTACGGAATCTCTGGATACTGAGAGGTTACTTTCTGCACTATATATAGCAACACGATTCCCTACAGGGTCTGCCAAAATATTCGCAGCTGTATCTCCGCTTCCTAAGGCTATTTGAGCGGTATTATCGCCGCAGTCTATATAAAGTCTTGCATTTGTTCCTTCAGGAACCTTTGCTGCACCGATTATAGCAGTAGCATTACTCAAACCGCCCATATTGTAGGCAATATTTTTTCCTTCTCCCGTAAATACCCAGGGGGTTGCGCTTGTTCCTGATGCACTCTTGGTCATCTTCTTACTTACAATAGGTGCTGTTGCTGCGGCTATTATCGCCATTATAAGCAGCACAATCATCATCTCCATTAATGAAAAGCCTTGTCTCTCTCTCACTTCTTCCTCTCTTTCTTTTATATAGCATTAAAAGTAACATAATACATATTCTGTTACTTTTGGGTAAACATATAGGGAATTAGCACTGAGAACACAGGGATTGCAGGCCAGACGTATTTGTATAGAAATCAGTCTTCTTATACAAAGCTTTAATCTGCCTCGCACGCGTATGAGCGAAGCAAATAATCGCGTGCGAGGCAGATTCTGTGTAAGCCAATAACAAAGCATATTTGAGTAATAGCAAAAATGTCAAAAATAACAGCATTTTTTTACTTTTGCTTCAGTTTTATCTTCTTTTTCTGCGCAAAAGAAGATAAAATGAAAGGGCAAAATTAAACAAAAAGAAAAATTCTTACATATTGCGCCAATACTAAATTATATGGTAGAATAAAGTGTCTAATGTAACAGAATATGTATTGAGTTACATTAATAGTATGCATTCATAATTTATATTACTTTATTTTAAACGATACATTAGCAACAGCCGTAACCTTTTTGTCTATAGTAGAGGTATCATTTATACCCATATCAGAAACGTTTGTTGAATCAACCGGTGTAATCTGGTAAACGCCCATTCTTACTGATTGAATCTGGCCTACAGAGTTATGGGTAGGTTTTAGCATAGAAGCTGCTCTGTTTTTAGCATCGGTTGAAGCTTTTTCTAACAAAGTTACTTTTAAATCAGGCAGTTTTGAATAATCATAAGATGGTGTAGATACGTTTATATCAACGCCCTGATTAATTAAACCTGTAATATCTGTAGAGATTTCTTTGATTAACTCTACATTATCAGAGCTGATTGCAATCGGCTGGAGAATGTTATAAGCTTCCGGAGTGTCAGTGTAAGCGCCGGTTCTTGCGTCTCTTTTATATGTAAAGAACCCGTGTACTGTTTTTCTTTCAATATTTTTAATATTCTTATCTTTTAAATATTTTTCTACAATTTTTGTTTGTTCCTGTACTGCAAGATATGCCTCTTTTTTGTTAGCCCTTTTTACAACAATATCAAAATTAAGCGTTCCTGAATCAGATTTTACAATCTCATAAGCTGAACCTGTAACGGAAATAACATTTTTTGATATCGAAGACGATACCATTTGAGTTGAGATTACAAGCGCAATACCGATAAGTAATCCCAAAGAAATAACCTGCAGTCTTTCAATTTTTTCTAACATCATAAGCAAACTCCTATACTAAACATTGCCTGTTGAACTATTTCTGTCGTCTTCAAGCTGCTTGAGCTGTTTTGCATCAACCTTTTCTTCAGAATAGTTTGTAATTCTGGAAACCTCTATATCTACGTTGACATCAGCATCAACCATCTCAATTTCATTTTTATTAAACTCTTTAATCTTGCCGTCTTCAAACTTAACCGCAACGGAATTGTTGAGAAATTGTATATAGCAAACCTTACCGAGCCCTGTTGGCGTCATAACAGTTGAACCCACAGGCGGCATACCTTTGGCAGCCTCTATGTAGTTTGAATATTCATAAGTAAGACAGCAAAGCAGCCGTCCGCATGTACCTGAAATCTTTGACGGAGCAATTGGCATTCCCTGATCTTTGGCAAGCTTTACGTTTATTGATTCAAATTTTCTAAGATAAGACGAACAGCAAAAAGGTTTTCCGCAAATCCCTGTTCCATCCATAATCGAAGATTCGTCTCGAACTCCAATGTGTCTCAAATCTATACGCATTCTTTTGAAAACCTGCGTCAAATCTTTAAGAAGCTCCCTGAAATCAACTCGCTCAGGCGCTGTATAATAAAAAGAAATTTTTCTTTTATCAAACGTAATTCTGCATTGAACAAGGTTCATATTCAAATTATGTTTTTTTACCAAATCCTTGCATTTGAAAAAGGAGGTAACCTCTTCTTTTTTTAATTCTTCAAGAAGCATCATATCTTCCTGAGTCATTATTCTTATAAACTCAAAAGGTTCAGGTGTTTTAGAAGATTCTTCAAAAAGTTTGGCAACTTCTTTATTAACAAGAAACGCTTTTAATACTTCTTCTCCTTTTTCAGTTCTTGCAAGAACAAGAGCACCGTCATCCAGATTGACGTTATCAGGACACCTGAGTGGAACAAAAACATTCTTAAGATATTTAACGGCATACTTAATCATAACGTTCTTCCTTCTTAAGTTTTCTGTTCATAAGTTTTGATAACACTTCCTGCGGCGTAATATCAGTATAAACTGCTTCATAAATAGCGCTTGATACAGGCACCTCAATTCCATGCTTTTGAGCTAAGTCGCAAACTGCCTTAGAAGTTTTAACCCCTTCCGCAACTGAGCCGAGTTCTTTAAGAATATCATCAACTTTTTTACCTTTTCCGAGCATAGCGCCTACAGTGTAATTTCTTGACATCGGGCTTGAGCAGGTTGCAATCAAATCCCCCATGCCGGATAGACCGTAAAGAGTAGACGGATTCGCGCCAAGTTTTACGGAAAGTCTTACAATTTCTGCCATACCTCTGGTCAGCAGCGTTCCCATGCAATTGTCGCCCAAATCCATCGTGTGAGCAAAGCCTGACGCTATTGCAATTACGTTTTTAAGGCTTCCGCCAAGTTCAACACCTATTACATCAGAATTAGTGTACAACCTAAAACGGTTCGGAACATTGCATGCCCTTTGAACAAACTCTGCGGTTTCCATATCGTCGCAAGCAACTGAAGCTGCAGTCGGTTTACCCATAAGAACTTCTTTTGCAAGCGTAGGGCCTGAAAGTATAACGACTTTTTGTTCGGGAAGCACATCTTTAATAACTTCCGACATTCTCATAAGAGTATTAAGTTCCAGTCCCTTTGAAGCGTTAACAAGAGGCTGTTCGGGTTTAATTCCTGCCTGTTTAAGCTGTTCGCAAACACTTCTTACGCCGGATGTAGCTACAACAGAAAGGATTATATCAGCATCTTTTATAGCTTTTTTAAGATCTGACGTGATTTCAACCTTTTTATCCAGCTGAACTTCAAGAGGCTTGGAGCAATGTCTATTAACGACCAAGTCTTCATATAGGTCGCACTCTCTTCCCCATACAGTTATATCTTCAAAGTTATCATTCAATAACCAAGCTAATGTCAAACCCCAGCAACCCGGCCCAAGTACAGTTAATTTCATTCGCTTTTCCCCTTAATTATGTCAGCGCTTTTTTTCATTATACTATAAAACTGCGAGTTTGCGGAAGAATTAAGATTAAAGCCTGAGTTTTGTAAATATTTGTAAAATTAAGTCAATTAATAAAAAAATATTTACTTTATATAAATGAGGGATATAAAAATAAATGAGGGATATAAAAAGAATGAGTATTTCTGTTCATAATATATATGAGATAAAAGACACTACAAACGTTTCAACAGCTGCAACAACAAAACCTGACAGCATAAAAACTTTTGAATATACTCTTGAAGCTCCTGCAGACAGCATTGTGAAAAAGCAGCTTCTTTCGGAGGATATTATCGATACCTTGCGCTGTACTGCTGATGAAATGGGTATTAAATCATACTCTCCGTCGCTTCTTAAAGATGACAATACTGCTATTAAAAAGGCACAGAGCCATCTTATAGATTTGATGAAATATTACGAGGGCGACCCGTATTACTACTATGAAGCTATTACAGTGCCGTATAAAGATAAATTCGGCACTTACACCAATGGTTTTGGCGAACTTACTAAAAATAAAAGAACACAGGAAACTGCTTATTCAAATTTCTGCAAAAAACTCCAAAATTATTCTAAAGAAGTAAAGAATCTTCTGAACAGAAGGATTGGCAAAAATACTTATGAAAACTTACCATCCTCAATCAAAGAGGGATTAATTGATCTTAATTATAACAAGGGTTTAAGTAAAATTAGCAAAAATAAAGTATTGATGAATGCCATAAAAAACAAGGATTATTCTACTGTTATTGCGAATTTAGCCTATGTATATTCAGGCAAGTCTGACGCTGACAAAGTTGAAGACCCTGGTTTGTACCGAAGAAGTTTAAATAGAATGATTCTGGCATCAAGAGACTTAACAGGTAAAGAATTGGATGAGGCAAAAGAAGCTATTAAATCCTGCTATAACAAAGCAGTTGAGTGCCATAAAAAGAATAAGAAAGATACAACAGAGCTTGATAAAATATATGAACAATTTACAAAAGGTGAAATCTCCTCCGAGCCAAAAAGTGCCGGCTCTTGGAAATTTACAGTAGATGATTCTTTTAAAGGTAAGGGAGTTTTTGCTGTTGCAAAAAAAATATATGATTCACTTGATAATACTTATGATGTTACGTTTAAAGAGTTTTATGAAGAATTTAAACGAGTTAATCGGAATCCGGAATCAATTTCTATCGGAAGCAGCTTGAATGTACCGTTCTTAAAGAATATTAAATCTTCTACTATAGAGAAAACTTCTTCTGTAGCACCGATAGTTACTAGTGATACAATATCTGTACAACCTGCAGATACAATTCAAGTACCTAAGACTGAAAACAATGAAACAAAACCTCAAAAGAAAGGCTTCTGGTCAAGAGTATGGGATGGAATAAAAGCCGGTTTTGCGGCTATCGGTAATTTTATATTTAATCTTTTTAGAAGCTGCAGCGGCCCTAAGGAAGATGAAATTGCAGAGGTAGAATCAGAGGATTTGTCCGAGTTTAAAGGTCTGTTATCCAGCCCTAAAACAAAAATTGAGCAGGAAGGAATGTTTCAGGTGATAACGTACGAACACGAAGTCCAAAAAGGGGACGGTATCTGGAGGCTTGCTCGTACTTTCGGTACAACAGAGGATATAATTTGTAAAAATAATAATATTCAAGACAAGAATAAAATTCAGCTGGGACAAAAGCTTAAAATTCAAAAACTTGGATATAAGATTGAGCCGGGAGACAATCTATTCAGGATTGCAAAGAAATTTGGGCTTACTGTAGAAATTTTAAAGGACTTAAACAATATTGAAGATGTTGACAAAATTAATGCAGGAGATATTATCGAAATACCCGGTTATATTTATACAGTTCAGCCCAAAGATACACTTTATAAAATTTCAAAACAAGTAGGTGTAAAGCTTGAGGCTTTAAAGAATATAAACGGGCTGGAATCAGATTTAATAGAGCCGGGACAAAGAATAAAAGTTGTGTATAATGACTCTGATTATGCGGTGTCCGCAGATAAGAAAAAAATTATTTATGATGATAAAAATAAAATTACAACTGAGATTGTAGACATGCGTGGAACAGCAAATCTTCAAAACAGAGAATTGTTAAGAGAAAAACATAGAATTAACGGTATAGTGGCCGCGACTAGGGCAGTATTTAACCCCACAGCATCAGGAAAGCTTAATGGCAAGACAATTATTGTGAACGCCGGACATGGTTATTCACAAGCTGGTACCGATGTTGGAACTGTAGGACAAAATGGGCTTGAGGACGAGTGGTTAATAAATTATGATAATGCGATCAGGCTAAAAGACCGCCTCTGTGCTCAAGGAGCCAAAGTTATTTTCCTGCAAGGCCACGTTAACCTTATTGCAAAAGAACTCGGATACAAGAATAACAAGGCCGATATGTTTATCTCTGTGCATGTAAATAATCAGGATAAGAAAAACTGGGTAAACGGTCAGCCGCCTAAGGACAGAACGCAGGTTTATTTTACCGGCAAAAAGGATAACAGCAGGAAGCTCGCAGAAATTATGGTTAATAATTTCAAAACTGATAGTGACCAAGAATGCGCACAAAATCTCAAGGCTAATTATTTAGTTATGAAAAAAGCCGAAAATAACATGAATATTCCATCCGTACTTTGGGAAGTAGCGTTTATGTGTTCACCCAAAGGCAGAGAGCGGATGAATAATCCTGAAACTATGGAAAATTATGCAGATATAATGACTAAATCTGTTATTGATTATTTTAGTTAAATTTTAGTAAGACTGTTCAAAGCTCTTCTTAATACACCGCAGTTTTTCTTTAAAACAGTTTCAGCCTGCTCTTTATTAAGCTTGCATTTGAGCATAAGAATAGCTGTTTTAACCTCCCAGCCGCAATCTAAAAGTGTCTGCAGGGCTGTAGCATGATTAACTTCCGCAATCTCTGCAACAATTCGGATGGCTCTATCTTTTAGTTTTTCATTTGTCGGCATTAAGTCAATCATAAAGTTTTCATAAGTTTTGCCGATTTTTATCATAGCGCCTGTTGAAAGCATATTAAGTACCATTTTCTGCACGGTACCTGCTTTCATTCTGCTTGAACCTGCAATAACTTCCGGGCCGACTTCTACGCAAATCCCAAGTCCTGCTTCTTCAAGAATAGCCGCATTGTGGTTACAGGTAAGAGCAATTGTTCTGCAGTTGGCTTTTTCTGCTTGAGATAGAACTCCCAAAAGATATTTAGGATTTCCGCTTGCTGATATTGCAACGCAAACATCCATATCTGTCAGGCATGAGGCGTCTTTTACTCCTAAATCAAAATTATCTTCAGCCCCTTCTACTGCATTTCTAAGAGCAGTATCTCCGCCTGCAATTATACCTGTTACCATATCTGCAGGCGCTCCAAATGTCGGCGGACATTCAGATGCGTCAAGCACTCCTATTCTTCCTGATGTTCCGGCTCCAAAGTAGTATAATCTGCCGCCCATCAAAAATTGTTTTGCAATCATATCAATGGCTTTTGCAATATTAGGAAGTTCGTCTTCTATTGCCAGTGCTACGAGCTTATCTTCTTCATTAATCTTTCTTACAATATCTATTGTTGATAACAAATCGATATTTTTAGTGTTTTCATTTCTGTATTCTGTAATATTTTCGCTCATACACACGCTCCTTTGCCTGAATAATGCCGCAGTTGAATGAGACATTATTTACACTATTAACCTATTTTGTTTATTAAATTTGCCATTTCGATTGCAGATTTAGCAGCATCAGAACCTTTATTACCGGCTTTTGTTCCGGCTCTTTCTATTGCCTGCTCAATATTATCGGTTGTTAACACTCCGAATATAACAGGAACACCTGTTTCAAGACCAACAGAAGCTACACCTTTGGAGACTTCTGCACATACGTAATCATAATGTGATGTTGAACCTTTAATAACTGCTCCCAGCGTTATTATAGCACTGTACTGACCAGTTTTAGCACATTTTTTTGCAATAAGCGGAATCTCAAACGCTCCGGGGCACCACACTACATCAATATTATCGTCATTGACGCCGTGTCTTCGAAGTTCATCCAAGGCTCCTGACAATAATTTAGAACATATAAACTCATTAAAACGTGATACTATTATGCAAAATTTTTCATTTGTGACAGTTAGCAAACCTTCAATTACTTTCAAAATACCTTCTCCTATATCTAATAAATTTATTATACACCATGTTTGAACTTTTTGGGCGGAACATTAAGAGTTGTTTACAATTAATTATTGTATTAGACTTTTTATATGGAATTTAATGGAACGGATAAACGCTATAATCAATACAGCCAGCATTTAAAAAATAAATTTGGCGCAAAAGTTTATAAGATTACAATTGATGCCGGATTTTCCTGTCCGAACCGTGATGGGCGGATTTCTACCGAAGGATGCATTTTTTGTGATGACGGAGGCAGTTTTTCGCAGGCGCATTCAAATAGGCTTAGTGTTGAAGAACAGGTTAAAGTCGGGGCGGAAACTCTTGCAAAACGTTTTAAAGCCCAGAAATTTATGTCATATTTTCAGGCTTTTTCAAATACGTATAAACCTGTTGGTGAGCTGGAAAAGATTTATAAAGCCTCTCTTAACCATCCTGACATTGTAGGCATTTCAATAGGTACTCGTCCGGACTGTGTGGATGATGATAAGCTAAAGCTGATATCCTCTTTCACACCAGACTATTATACTTGGATTGAATATGGTCTGCAGTCTGTGCATGACAAGACTTTAAAAAAAATCAACAGAGGACACGATTACGCTTGTTTTCTCAAAATGTATGAAAAAACAAAAGATATGGGAATCAATATTTGTCTTCATGTGATACTGAACCTGTTTGAGACTTATGAAGAGATGATGCAGACCGCAAAAACTATTGCAAAACTTGAACCTGAAGGGGTAAAAATTCACATGCTGTGTGCTCTTGAAGGGACAAAGGTCGCTAAAATGTATGAAAACGGAGAATTAAGTTTCATGAGTGAAGACGAATACGTAAGTACAGTATGTGATTTTTTGGAATACTTACCTCAAAATACTACAATTCATCGGCTTGCAGGTAACGGTCTTAGGACTGAACTTGTTG
Organism: Candidatus Gastranaerophilales bacterium; assembly: GCA_944323265.1. GTDB lineage: Bacteria > Cyanobacteriota > Vampirovibrionia > Gastranaerophilales > Gastranaerophilaceae > CAG-196. The sequence goes on along the minus strand of CALURX010000001.1, from coordinate 67,640 downwards.
CTCCAAGGTGGATTGGGAAAAAATTGGACTGCCTTAATAAAATAGACAGGGAGTTTTTGAGGAGGAACTCTTGGCAGGGATGCAAATTTGAATTATAATACAGCTATGGATAAGAAAGTAATTTCAACAAACAGAAAAGCTTTTCACGATTTTTTGATTTTTGATAAGTACATAGCAGGAATTGTTCTTACAGGAACTGAAATTAAGTCAATCAGAAAAGGGACAATTAATCTTAAAGATTCTTTTGCAAAAATTGAAAATAATGAAGTTTTTTTATACGGAATGCACATTTCGCCTTATGAACAGGGTAATCGTTTTAACCATAAGCCGGAAAGGGTGCGGAAATTACTGCTGCAAAAACGTGAGATTTTAAAGATTCAAGACAAAGTTAAAAAGGACGGTGTAACAATTGTTCCTTTGGAATTGTTTTTAACTCATGGTTTTGCTAAAATAGAGCTGGGTCTTGCAAAGGGTAAGAAGCTATACGATAAGCGGGAATCCATTGCAAAAAGAACCCAAGAACGCGATATCGCAAGATTAAGCGGAAAAAGGGGTTAGTGAGAATAGATGACTTTGTTTTGTGCAGAAAGAGGTGTGGGGAATGTTTAATAGAGAATCAATTTTGAAAAGTTTAAATTCTGAGAATTATTATATTGATAAGCATTCTCTGGACTTGTTTTTGGAAGATTGGAAGATAGAATCAATATATGAAGACGAAGATGGGCTGGAGTTTTATGATGATTTAGCTTTGGAGAAAATAAAAAAAGGGATATCTTTAAAAGCGCAGGGCTACAGCGATGAACAGATTATTGCAAAGCTTTCAAGGATGGAGGCAAAGGTAGAGAAAAAGGAAGCGCCGATTCAGCAGCCTTTAAATATTGACGAGCAAACTGAAGAAGCACCGGAGCAGGCAGTAGTAAAAAGTGCGGAGATAATTCCGCAAGAAACAAATGAATCTGTACAGCCCAATATTATACCGCAGGGCAAAAGTTTTACTCTGGATGTCTCCAGTCAGACACTCCAAATGCTTGCAGAGGCTGTTGCAAAGAAAATAAGCGATGATATAACTAATTCTGACATGGCAAATCGTCTTATAGAAGCAGGCGGATATAAGAGAGATAATGAAATCCTTGCAAAGCAGGTTCAGGAACTTTTAGAACATAATAAAGAGTTGTCAAAACGTATTGAACTATTGGAAAGCCATCCGTCAAGAAGTTTTTGGGCTCGCTTTTGGGGTCGTAATAAGGGCTAGAGAAAAATAAGAGGTACCTGTTGTCTTATCAAGAGTTCCTGAAAGAGTTTGATAAAAAACTCGCATCTTACTTTGAGGTCCAAAAGGATTATATCTGCTGCAGATGCTGGTGTTCTGAATGCTGCGAGCAGGGAGATTATCCTATCTCGCAGATAGAGCTAGAGTATTTAATGCAAGGGTTTGCGGAGTTAAGTCTTGATATGAAAAGGCTTGTTCAAGAAAATTTCAAGCATTTTCAGTCAGGAGGTGCATGTCCATTTTTGATTGATAAAAAATGTAGCGTGTACAATTATAGACCTATAATATGCAGAGTGCATGGGCTTGCTTATTTATGCAGGGACAACATAGTTAAAGTTCCCTATTGTGTTAATACTGGAAAAAATTTTAGCTCTGTATATAATGACGGACAAATCTCCATAGAACCGATAAAAGAAAATCTTGATACAGCCCCTGTCTTAAAAAATATGCCTTATGGTGAAATTCGGAATCTTGCAGATTGGCTTGTTGATTTGTAACAAAACTTAACTCCATGCCCTTGACAGCCGTAAATAGCTTATGTTAAAACTATATGTATAAATAGTGTATAGATAGGTAAATCGTGCTTAAAATCCCGGGTGCGGAATTAAAACAAAAGGTGCGGTATTGGTGTAAAACTTAATACCAGATTCTGCAAAGCAGGGGTTACGATTCCTCAAAAAGAAAGGAAGTACAAATGTACGCAATAGTCGAAACAGGCGGTAAACAATACCAAGTTGAAGAAGGACGTTATGTTGACGTTGAATTGTTAGGCGAAGAAAAAGACGCTAAAGTTGTTTTTGATAAGGTCGTTATGATTGTTAACGGCAAAAAGTCAAAAGTAGGTCAGCCTTATGTTGCAAATGCAAAAGTTGAAGGCACAATCCTGAAAACTGACAGAGCAAAGAAAATCATTGTTTACAAACAAAGACCTAAAAAAGGCTACAGAAAAAAACAAGGCCACAGACAAGGTTTTGCAAGAGTTATGATTAATAAAATCAGAACAACTGCTTCCAAGGCTAAAGCTGAAGCTGCTGAAACAACAGAAGCATAAGTAAGGATTCCCTGACGGCATAAATCATGCCTTAATGTGAATCTGCTAATCTAGATTAAAAATAAAGGAGATATAAAAATGGCACATAAGAAAGGTATGGGTTCAACCCGAAACGGCCGCGATTCCGAAGCGAAGCGATTGGGCGTTAAAAAATTCGGCGGTGAAATTGTTAAAGCCGGAAATATTCTTGTTCGCCAAAGAGGAACTAAAATCCATCCGGGTAACAATGTAGGTATCGGATCTGATGATACTTTGTTCGCTCTTATTGACGGTCAGGTTAAGTTTGAACCGCACAGACGTGACAGAAAACAAGTTTCAGTTTACGCTGTGTAGTTTGTAAAAGCTTCAAGAAAAAGACTTTCCATAATGGAAGGTCTTTTTTATTGCTAAGTTTTAGTAATTATTGTATAATAATCAGGTGCAATCCCTAAATTTGAGGAAGTAGAGATGAGTGAGATTTGTAAAAACTGGACCCAGTGGCTTAAACAAAACCGGTTTGCCGGACAGACACCTGAAATGCAGGCTCAAACAATGAAGTGGCTGGAAGCAGTCAGAGATGTAATTCTTGTATATGCAGAAATTAAGCCTTATGATATTGTTTTGGATATTGGTACAGGTACAGGTATGCTTGCTTTTAAAGCCTTAGAGCTGCAGGATTGCAAAGGAAAAGTGATTTTTTCCGATATGTTTCAGGATTGTCTTGATGATTGCAAGAAAATTCTAGATGCTTCGGGAGTTACAACTGGCTATGAACTATTAAAATGTCCGGTTGAACACATAGCGTTACCGGAAAGCTCTGTTCATAAAGCTTTAATGCGTTCAGTGCTTGTCCATGTAGTGAACAAACAGCCCGCAATTAATGAAATTTACAGAGTTCTTAAACCCGGCGGAAAACTTTGTGCTTTTGAACCTATAATTCGCTCTAATACTCGTTATTGGGAAATATTAGATCCTGCTTATGTAGATAAATATGAGGATTTTAAGCGTGTAGAAAATGAGATAATGGAAAATCCCGCAGATTCTCTTTGTAATTTTGATGAAAATACGCTCAAAATGAACCTGGAAATAGCTGGATTTTCTATTCCGGAAGTTAAATTACAGGAAGTCCGCTCAAAATACGTTGTACAGCCGAATATGGTAAGAGAATGGTTTATTAATCCGCCGTCTCCGGATCAGCCTTCAACAAAGGAAAGATATCTGAGATATTTTGATGAAGCAACTGTTGAAAAGTATATGCAGGATGTTCAAAATTATCTGACCGGCAGAGAAATCAGTCTTAAGACAAACGCTGTCTTTATAAATGCTACAAAGTAAGGAGTTATAGTGAAAAATCAAACAGCAATAATTATTCCGGCAAGATACGGTTCATCAAGATTAGAAGGAAAACCTCTGCTTAAAGCATGCAATAAGCCTATAATTCAATGGGTTTGGGAAAAAGCCTCTTCCTGTAAGCTTGCTGACAGGGTTATCATAGCAACGGATGATGATAGAATTTATAAAGCGTGTAAAGACTTTGGCGCGGAAGTTGAAATGACATCAAAAGACCATAAATCCGGCAGTGACAGGATTGCAGAAGTTGCACAAAGGCATCCGGAAATTGATTATATTATCAATTTGCAGGGTGATGAGCCGTTGATTGAAGTTGAAAATATAGAACTTGTAATCAGAGGGGTTAAAGATGATGATAAGGCTGATATTTCAACTCTTGTAAGGAAAATTACAGCTGAGGATGAGATTAATAATCCAAATCTTGTAAAGTGTGTTTTTGATGTAAATAATTATGCAATGTATTTTTCCCGCTCAAAAATTCCTTATGAAAGAGGGGATAATAAGGGGGTATTTTACGGTCATTTGGGAATATACGGCTATAAAAGAGAGGCTCTTTTCAGGATGACTCAGCTCGCGCAATCCTCTTGTGAGATTTCAGAAAGTCTAGAACAGTTAAGAGCGCTACAAAATGGCATGAAAATTAAAGTAGCTGTAGTAAAAAATGTTCCTGTAGGCATTGATACTATGGAAGATTTTGAGCAATTCCGGCTTATGGTTGAAGGGACCAGGTGCTAGATGTTAGAAAAACAAGAGAGTCTTTATAATATTTATTTCAATGACATTTACCCCAAAATTGAAGATATTGAGATTTTCAGAAGACAGCTGTTATCGAAAGTTTTAATTCAAATGTGTTTGTTTTCTCCTCTCTTTGGCATTATGCTTGCAGTTTTAGCTTATTATGACAATAAAAATATTATAGAAGCGGTATTTTTAGGAATTTTTGTTACTATATTTTTAATGGTTGTATGGTTTCTAGCCAATCCTCAAAAAAAAATATATACTACAAAATTGAAAAATGATTATTTTTCAGCAGTCATTAAGGCTTTTGCAGAAATAAACTTATGGCAGAGGAATAAAGCATTTTCAGAGGTGTTGCCTGATAATGAACTTGGTGAAAGCGGCTTATTCTCCAAGTTTACGCAGCGTAAGAATGATGATGAATTTAGAGGGATATATAAAGGAGTAGGATTTTGTGTTTCTGAAAGCCAGCTTGTGTGGAATGACGGCTTTACACGCCCGAATATTGTATTTAAAGGACTGATAATTAAATTTAATTCTAATAAGAATATCTCTCAAAGAACAATAATTGTTACTCAAAGAGAAGGCTCTCCATCTTTATTTAAAGCATTGCTGGGTTTTGTACTGGGTTTTGTAACACTTTTAATCAAAATGCATTTCAGCTTGGAAGGCTTGATTTTGGGGATAATCAGCGGTGTAATTTGTGCTCTGTTTATTTACTTATATTCTAATCTGGGGTTAACTAAAAAAGAAAGCAAAAGTGATATTAAACTTGAAAGTACAGACTTTGCCAAACATTTTAAAGTATTTTCTGAAGACGAAGTAGAGGCAAGATATTTGCTAACTCCAAGTTTTATAGAAAAGTTCACTAAATTAAAAAATGTAATGAGGGCAGATACAGTAAAATGTTCGTTTTATAATAACAGCATTATGATAGCAATATATTCTGATAAAGATTTTTTTGAACTTGGAGACCTTTATAAAAATGTGAGTGATGCTTCCACCGTAGAGAAATTTTATAAAGAAATTTCGGCAATACTTGATTTAGTAGATTATTTTAACCTTGATTCAAAAACAGGATTATAATTATGAATTTAAAAACAGAGATTACAAAGTTACATTATACAAAAGAACCAAAGGGGCTGTTGTTTAACCTCCTTAAGCTTTGTTCTGTTTTTTACGGATTTGGAAGCAGGCTTAAGAATGAATTATATGATAGGAATATTTTAAAGCCTCAAAGGGTTAAAGCTTATGTAATATCTGTCGGAAATTTTACAACCGGCGGGGTCGGCAAAACTCCTGTAGTCGCAGAGATTGCAAAATCTTTTGTAGAAAAAGGCGAAAAAGTCGCAATCATCTCTCGCGGTTATGGCGGAAAATTAGATAATAAAAAAGTAAATGTAATATCAGACGGAATTAATCTATATTATAAAGCCGATATGGCAGGAGATGAGCCTTACTGGCTTGCTGTTAATCTAAATATGTGCGCTGTTTTAACCTGCTCAAACCGGGTAAAGGCAGCCAATTACGCCATAGAAGAGCTCGGAGTTACCAGAATAATTCTGGATGATGGGTTTCAGCACAGAAAAATGTACAGAGATTTGGATATTGTTCTGGTTGATTCAGAGAAAATGTTCGGAAATGAAAATCTGCTTCCTGCAGGGCCCTTAAGGGAAGGAACAGAAGGCTTTAAAAGGCTGGATAGACTTGTTATCGTGAGCAAAAATACAGACCATACAAGAGCAGAGAAGCTTAAAAGAATATTTGAAAAACGACTTTCCCCCTCCCTAACCCTCCCCGCAGGAGAGGGAACAAGGGTTTTTATTGCAAAGGTAGAGCCGGACTATGCTTATAATATTATGACAGGAGAACATCTTGAGAAGGGGAAAGAGATTACAGCAATGTCTGCAATCGGCCAGCCTGAACAATTTTATAAATTCTTGGAAAGAGATTATAATATTAAATCAAAAATAACTTTTGATGACCACCATCAGTATACACAAGATGATATAGCCGGAATAGATGGTGAAATTGTTACAACGGAGAAGGATGCAGTAAAGCTTGCACTCTTAAACAGGCCGGATATTTATGCCCTGAAATTAAAAACAGTTTTAGATGTAGAAGAGTTATGCTATAATGAATAAGAATAAAGCAGCCGGATAATCGCGCCCATTCGGGTGAGGAAAGTCCGTGCATCCAAGGACAGGCCGCCGGAGAAACTCCGGGCAGCGTGAGCTGGCGGAAAGTGGCACAGGAAATATACTGCTCACTGCCGATAAGGTAAGAGCGATGGTGCAACGGTGAGTTAAGAGCTTCACCAGCGGTACCGGAAGGTACCGGCTAGCTAAACCCCGGCCGGATGCAAGATTGAATCAAGCGCTTGAGGTGTCCGCCGATGCTTGAAAAATCGCTAGAGACCGGGAGTAATTCCGGTACCAGACAGATGATTATTAGGGAGAAATCCTGAACAGAACACGGCTTATGAGCTGCTTTATTCTTTTTTATTATACTAGCAAAAAATATTTTTATATGATTTAAGTTAATATGACTAATTTTACTATAAATAAAATCAGGACATCACTCCCGCTATCCGTACTAAAAGGAACACAGCAAGAAAGACTGCAAAAGGCTGTAAGTTTAAATCTGCAATTCTATAAAAATTTGCATGATAAATTTGTAGAACGTGAAATTAAGACTTCTAAGTTTAAAACGGCCTTAAAAGAGACAGCCGGCGGTAAAATAGGCGTTGAAGTTTTAAATGCGGAGGATTCTTTCCATTCCAGACTATCACTTTTGCTTGGGGCTAAAAAAAAGATAAGAGGTTATGTTCTTTATCTTCCTCATAATATATGGGGAGAATGCATTCGCCAAAGTTCAGCCCAGAACTTCTTAAAAATTACCCAATCATTTTTTAATGAAATCTGTAATCCAAAATTTTTAGCAAGAAATATTTATATAAATAATCATATACAAGATAGTAAAGAGGTTTGGAATTTTTATTCACAAAATATTACAGGGAAAAATGTTTTAACCAAAGAGAGTTTGGATAATTTTTTACAAAATAAAAAAGCAGATGATAAGATAAATATATTACAGTTTTTTAGGTACAATCTGTTAAGCGAACGCAATGTTAAACAAGCTGAACCTCAAATAGATGCTCAAATTGAGAAACTTGATAACATAACTTATGTGAACAAAAAGTATGATTCAAAAGACTTTGGTTTTGAAGAGAAGCTTGCGTTGCTGTGCGAGAAACTAAAAAAAGTTCTACAAACAGAAAGACAACATAAAATCTAAGGCCAGGTTTGTTTTTAGCCTAAACTGAAGCCATTTTCTCTTGCAGCGTATGGGCGGATTCTTCGTACCCTGCTCTTCCCATAAGCGCATAAGTGTAATTTTTGGCCTGCTCAACTCCGGGTTGATTGAATGTATTAATGTTATATAGTTCTCCTGCAATTGCTGTCTGGACTTCCAGCATATAAAGAAGCTGTGCAACGTTATATTCATCTATTTTAGGGAGTGTAATGGTCATCGTAGGTCGTGAATAATCTGCCAAGGCTACTCTTGTTGAATCAGCTTCCGCGTTAATCAAATCATTAATAGTCTTACCGCCGAGGTAACCTATTCCCGTATATTCAAAAATCCTTGGAATTTCCAGTGTTGTATCAAAGTTTTCTACACGAATGAATGTAATAACCTTATCATTTGGACCTTCGTTATAGAGTTGAATCTGGGAATGTTGATCTGTTGCACCGAGAGCCTTAATCGGTGTCGGGCCGATATTGACTTTTTCTCCATTATTATTTACTTCTTTTCCGAGAGATTCCGCCCATAATTGAACATACCAGTCCGAAACATATTTAAGCCTGCTTGAATAAGGCATCATTACAGAAAGGTGCTTTCCTTTTTTTGTATCTAATAAATATTGTATTAAAGCGCCTTGCGCTGCAATATTTTGATTAATATCTGTATTTTTAAGAGCCAGATCCATATCTTTGATGCCGTTCATGATTTGGTCAATATCAAGTCCGACAAGAGCAAACGGTACAAGCCCTACTGCTGAAAATACAGAGAATCTGCCCCCGACATCATCGGGAACAACAAACGTTTTATAGCCTTCCTGATCGGCAAGCTGCCTTAAAACGCCTACTTTTTTATCTGTAGTTGCTACAATATTTTTTCTGTAATCATCTCCAAGTTCCTTCTCGAGAAGATTTTTAATAATCATATACTGAGACATTGTCTCCGCAGTTGAGCCGGATTTTGTAATAACATTTACCAGAGTTCTTTTTAAATCAAGTATTCCCAGAAGACTGTTCATAGTGTCAGGGTCAATATTATCCAGAAAGAAAATTCTTGGCAGTCCGTCTCTCTGCTCAGGAGTTAAGAGATTCCAGTAAGGTTTTAACAAAGCTTCGGTAACAGCAATACCGCCAAGAGCAGAGCCACCGATTCCAAGAACAAGGATATTATCAAATCTGCCCTTGACCATTGAGGCAAACTCTTTTACGTACCAAACAGTCTCTTCATTATAGCCTAAATTCATCCACTGAAGCCACTGACCCGGTTTATCTTTGCGCTGGTTTAAATTCTTTATAATATCAGAAATTGTTTGTTGATAATTTGCAAATTCTTCACTAAGATTTAATCCGTTATCGCTTCCGATAATCATCGAATCAGTGTTTCTGTAATTTAATTTAAGCATCATCTAACCTTTCTTTAAACTAACCCCTTAAAATAATTTTACTATTAACAATAAAAATTTCAAGGGTTATATGTATAGTAATGACGCCATGTTAGGCATAATAAGTTTAGAGAAAAATATGAACATTATTGCTCTTTTTTAACTTTTAAGAGATAATAAAGAAAGATTTTATGAGGAGAATATTAAGATGGATTTAACTTTGTTAAAAGAAGGACTTTTTGTTATGACTATCGGAATGGGAACGGTTTTCATATTCTTAGTCATAATGATCTGGGTAATGTATTTAAATGCTTATATTTTGAAGTTTGTAAACAAATATTTTCCTGAGGAAGTTGTTCAAGAAAAAGTCAAGGTTTCTTCTGCTGATGAAGAAATTGCACTAGCTATAGCATGTGCGGTTGCTGCATCTAAATAGTAAAAAAGAGCCGGCCGGCTCTTTTTTTATATTCTTGTTTTATTTTTACCAAGTTTTGCTCTTTTTTTACGTCTCATAAGGTCAACAAAAGCCTCAAGTCTTGTTATATAGCCTGCTTTCCCGGTCTGCTCATCCATAATAAGGGTTAAGATAGGTATTTCATGTTCACCCCTCATTGTCGGGAAGATATTCTGTGACATAATCTCCGGCATACAAGTAAACGGAGAGATATGAATTATGCCGTCTTTTCCTTTTTCATCAGCAAAAACAACGTCAGAAACGCATTCAAGAGCATCTCCGCCGATATCTCTCATAAGATATGGCTTTGCCATTCTCTCAGCTCTTTGAAGGTGAGTTTCAGGCGGTCTGAAAGCTTTTGGGATAATTGCGTCTTTCAAAAAGCTTCCGACAGTAAGGCTTCTTCTGGTTTCAACGCCCATTCTGCCGAGTTCTCGTTCTATATTCTGGTTTGAAAATTCATCATTTACGAGGAAGATTTCTCCAGTAATATCTACATTCAAAACTTCTCGGTTCGGATCTATTTCGGTTTTTTCAATTTCTTTTAGAGCTCGTTCATAAGCTTCATGCAAATCCATTGTGGATTCGACTTTATCTATGATTTTCAGGGCTTTTTTGTAATTCTTTTCAGCTTCTCCGAATTTTACCTCGCGGGCTCTGTAGTAAGAAAGGGCTCTATCCAAATCATCTATAGCGAAGATTTTTCTCATCGTTATATTAATTGCTCTCAGAATAAGAATCGGGTTATTTTTACCGGAGATTTCTTTTAAGAACTTATAAAGCCCTTTAATTCCGTCATATAAAGAAAGCTCTATATAATTAGCTTTGTATCCTAAATCCTTCAGCGTATTATGTATATTTGTACCATACTCGCCCAGTCTGCATATTCCGGGAGACGTAATCATCGCAACATAATCTGCACCGCCCTCTATAGCTTCTATAAAGTTTCCCAGAATAAGTTTATACGGAAGGCATATTGCTTCCGGAGAATTTTTTGTGCCAAGAGATAGTGTTCTCTTGCTTGTATATGGAGGAATATAAGGTTCTACACCAATTTTTTTTAAGCCCGCAGCCCAGGCAATTGAGATTGTTCCCATATGAGGAAATGCTACTTTTATTTTCTTATTACCTTTTGCCATCTATACTCCTCCTTAATTTGTAATAATATTATACTCTAAAAAAAATTGAGTTATAATATTATTTTAGAAAAGAAAGGGAAGATATGGGAAGAATCGTTCAGTTATCAAAAAATGTAATTAACCAGATTGCAGCGGGTGAAGTTATAGAGCGTCCTTATTCTGTAGTCAAAGAGCTTGTTGAAAATTCAGTTGATGCAGGAGCAACAAAAATAAGCGTTGAAATTTCTAATGACTGCAGGGATATAAGAGTTGCGGATAACGGCTCCGGGATTCATCCGGACGATATTCTTCTGGCCTTCTCAAAACATGCAACGAGCAAAATCCATGACGGCGAAGATTTGTATGCCGTTAAGACTATGGGGTTTAGAGGAGAAGCTCTTGCAAGTATTATTTCCATTTCTAAGTTAACCTGTATTACGCGTACAAAGGATTTTGATTACGGAACAAAGGTCGAGTGTGAAAACTCTGAGGTAAAAAAAGCCCAGACCGGCTGCGCTATCGGCACAATTATGGAAATTCGGGATTTATTCTACAATATTCCTGCAAGGCTTAAATTTTTAAAATCTTCTAAAACCGAATTTGCATATATAAACGAACTAATACAGGCAATATCGCTTGTGCATCCTGAAGTCGGATTTGAGTTGAAAAACAACGGAAAGACTAGCTTGAAGACTACAGGGCAAGGTGATTTGCTTCAAACTGTTAAAGAAGTTTTTTCGGAAGAAATATCAAAAAGCTTAAAAGAAGTTCATAAAACGGACAAAATTTCAGGACTAAAAATTTCCGGATATGTAAGCACACCGGATTTTACCAGAGCAAGTAAAAAAGATTATTACATGTATGTAAACTTTAGGAATGTGAAATGTCCTGTATTTCAAAAAGCAATTGATACTGTGTACAAAGATTTAACGGCATCTTCAAGATATCCTTTTATTATCTTAAATCTGGAGATTCCGCCTGAAGATGTTGATGTTAACGTGCATCCTACAAAGAAAGAGGTACGGTATAAAAATCCGAATCAGGTGTTCAATTTTATCCATTCTGCAATAGATATGGCTTTATCAGGGCTTGCAGAACAAAAAATTCCTGCTAAAAAAGAGGATATACCGCTCCCGACAGAGGCGCCCAAACCTGTTTATCAAAAACCTTTTGTAAGCGATATATACGTTGATGAAAACAAGAGTATCCCTAATATTGTTTTTGACAAACCCAAATCAGCGGAAATAAAAGAGTTTAAAAGACCTGCGCCTGTAGAATCTGTACAGGCAAGAATTATGCAGGAAACTGTTTCAACCAAACCGGAAGAGATGATTATAGGACAATATAGAAAAACATATATTCTTATTGAACGCGAAGAGGGCCTGGAAATTGTTGACCAGCATATAGCAGAGGAAAGATATATTTATGAAAAGCTGAAAAAATCAAAAAACATAGATTGCCAGCTTTTGTTTATTTCAGACGTCATAAAAGTTTCACCAAGCGACAGGGAACTTTTAGAAAGTAATAAGGATAAACTTGCAAAGTTTGGCTATGAAATAGAATTTACCTCAGAAGATGAACTCATATTCAGAAAAGTTCCGCAAATTCTATCTAAAGTTGCACCCAAAGAAATTCTTGCGGATATTTTGGAGAACATTCAGGGAGATATTGATAATATTGAGGAGCAGATTCTTATTACGACATCCTGCAAGGCCGCGGTTAAGGCAAATACATATTTGAATAACTTCCAGATGCAGGAGATAATAAGAAACTGGCGTACGTGCGAAAAGCCTTTTACCTGTCCGCATGGCAGACCTATATCAAAGATTATAGAGCATAAAGACATTGCAAAATTCTTCCAGAGAAGTAAATAGAGTTTGCGGGGGAAAATTAAACTTTTCGTCCTTTTATGTAACATTTTGTTTACAATATCCTGAAAGAAAGGCAATTTTTGGACAGCTTCTGTTTTATTATAGATACAAGCGTAGTAAAATTTACATGAAGAAAGGTGTTGTTTATGGAACCGATTAAAAATGTTGGAACAGTAGATTATGCTATGACAGTTCCAAATCAGGCGCAGGGATATGAAGACTATTCTTCAATGCCTATGGTTTATGAATCTAATGATGTAGAAAAAAGAAATGCGTCTTCCAATATGCTGGGATACACTGCATTAGGGATACTTGCATTAGGCGGACTTGGTTATGGTGCAATGAAAGCAAAGAAAGTCTCAGGACTGAAACAAGAAATTGATAATCTTACTGCAAAAAATACGGAACTTACAACGCAGCTTGATGATGCAAATAACAAAATTACTGAATTGACAACCAAGAAAAAAGATAAATTCTCGTTCAAAAAACTATTGCCGTGGAACTGGTTCAAAAAGGGTAAAAAAGCTCCTGAAACTAATCCTGAAGTTAAACCAGAGCCGCCAAAAGGCGAAACTCCTAAGAAACCTGATTCCGAAACAACAAAACCTGGTTCATAACAAAATAAAAAATATAAAAAATCCGCCGCAAAACGGCGGATTTTATTTATAATCTAGGCGGTCTAAATTCATTTTGCTTTGAACTTTTTCCGCTTTTTATTCCTACCAGAATACGCTGTCCTTCATAAATTCCGTCTCCGTTGACTTCAGTATAAGAATCATCGCTGGCTCCGGTTGTAATATCAATTCTTTTAAGCTTTAGGCCATCTTTAACCCATAACCCTTGAGTTTTATATTTTTTACCACTGGTTTCGGGAGTAAATTTTAATGCAACATTCGGCACACTGAGTACATCTTTATTTTGGGCGGTAATAATAGAAACGTTAGCAGTCATGCCTGGCTTTAACTTTAAATCACTGTTATCAACGGTTACAATAACCGAGTACGTAACAACATTTGATACAGTAGTAGGAGAAATTCTAACCTGCGTTACTTTACCGTTAAAGGTACTATTCGGATAGCCGTCAAGCGTATAGGTGACATCCTGCCCTTCCTTGACATCTCCAATATCAGCTTCAGATACATTAACCTCTATCTGCATTTTTTCTAAATCCTGCGCGATTGTGAATAATTCAGGAGCCTGAAAGCTTGCTGCAACCGGCTGACCAAGGTCGATTTCTCGAGAAATAATCATGCCGTCTACAGGCGCAGTTATTTTGGTATAATTCAAATTTACAAGTGACTGGTTATATTGAGCCTGTGTTTGATTTATTTTTGCTCTTGCTGCATTCACCTGAGCTAAGCTCGCTTTATAGTCGCTTTCTGCTTGGTCTAATTCACTTTTGGGAATAAAATCTTTTGCATAAAGATTTTTGTAGCGCCTTAAAGTTTTTGCTGCCATCTCAAAAGTTGCTTCTCTATTAGCTAAATCAGCCTGGGCAGATGCCATAGAAGCGGCATTTTGATCTACAGTCGCCTGAAATGTTCTGGGGTCAATCTCCGCAAGAAGCTGTCCCTTTGTAACTTTTGAATTGAAATCAACATATATTGCACTTATAAGCCCGGAAACCGTTGAACCTACAGAAACAGTATTAACAGGATTTATTGTGCCTGAGGCTTCAACTACTTGTGTTATAGTTCTGCGTTTTATTTTGGCGGTCTGGTATTGTACTCTATTTTTGGTAAGAGATGATATTATGAAAATTAATATCAAAACAATAGCAACAATTGCGAGTATACCGCGTTTCTTTTTTAGTATTTCAGGAATCTTCATACATTATCCTTTTTTTCAGTGTTTTTAATTTTTTTGGTATTTTTCTTAACTTGTTTTTCTTGTTTTTTTAAGTCTTTTTGATAGTCTTTTACGTCTTCAACCGTCAAAGTCTCTTCTTGAGGAAGCGCTATTTCCCTTTCTAAAGTTGCACGCGCTACATTATAATTATAAACCGCTTGAACATAAGAGCTTTGAGCATTGTTATAATTAACTCTTGCGTCTTGAAGCTGGATATAATCGCCCAATCCGACTTCATACCTGCCGTCTGCAAGCTCTAAGTTTTCAAGTGTCTGACGCACTTTGGTCTCCAGAAGCGGTATCTGCTTTTCTAGCTGTATCATATCAATATAAGCAGATTGGATTGTAAAGTACATATTCTGATTAAGCAGTTCAACCTCTGTTTTTGCTAGATTCAATTCTGAATTTGCAATATCTACTTCATGTTTAACCTGTTTTATATTAAATGTTGTATCAAGATTTAAAGATACATTCATTCCATTTTGGGAGTAGAATCTGCTGTTATCATAACTGTATCCGACGCCGCCTCTAAGTTCCGGCAAATATTGACGTTTGGTCAAAAGAACATATTGTTTCATCGCATTAACTGTAGCAACAAGAGCTTTTAAATCAGGCCGGTTTTCTTTTGCTATTGTTACAGATTTTTCAAATGTATACGGATATTTTTGGAATACATAGTTTGCGAGTACATTACTTTTTTCAGCTTTAACTGCATAAGTAGCATCCGAAATATCCTCCGGAAGTTTCAGTAATCTGTCATATTTATCAATATTCTTCAAACTCATTGGAACATAAGGGTTTGAAAGGTTAAAAGTCTCGGTATTTTTTATACTATACTCCGGAGCATACGCTACATACATAGCATTGTTTAAATTTACAATGGCATTTTTATATGTATTTTCTGCATTTACTAATGCTATTTTTGAGTCACTAAGGTTAACTTCGGCGTTTACAAGATCAATTTTTGATCTTATACCTTCCTCATAATACGCGAGAGTTCTTTGGTAGTTTCTCTCATTTATCTGCACGTTAAGCTTTTCGACTTCCATCAAAGATCTTGCCGCTAATACAGCATAATATTGAAGTTTAACATTAAAAATCGTTGTTAAAACAGTTTCGTCAAAATCAAATTCCGCCGCTATTCTGTTAAATTTTTCCATTCTTATATTAGCGCCGGTTTTCCCAAAATTCCATAATAGCTGCGATAGAGACGCATCGAATCCGGGCAGCGTTCGTGTATTATAGCTTGTATTATTATTTCTGTGCCCAAATCCTTGGCTATACCCAACACCAGCGGAAAGGGTCGGAAAATATGCAGATTTTGCAACACCTACACTAGATTTTGCTATATCAAGGTTTAATATATATCTTTTTACAACCGGACTATTATTAAGAGCAATACGAATACAATCATTTAGTCCGAGTGAAGCATGTTTTTCAATCTGAATATTCTGTATTGCATAAGCCCTCACTCCTACAGTCAAACATATTAGTATTAATAATATCCGAATTTTATTTTTCATTTATCTGTGTCTCTTCTACATTATAGACGACAAACAAAAATTAGAGTTCATTTTTTTGTATGAAATTGTTTATATCGAAGTGGGCGAAATGCCCCAGTGAAGCTTACTTCTTAATACAGAATAAAAACTGTCATCTTTTAAAAAGGCAAGTATTGCTTTCTCTTTAGCAGCCTTGATATCAATTTTATTAACACATTCCATTGTATCAATACCGTCTGCGGCAACTGAAAGCAGCTTATCTCCTGTTTTAACTGTAATTTGTTCATCTGACGGAATAACAAGAGGTCTTGCGTTTAGTGTATGCGGACATATAGGTACGATTACAAGTGCATCCAGTGTCGGGTATAATACAGGTCCGCCTGCTGAAAGTCCATAAGCTGTAGAGCCTGTTGGAGTTGAAATAATCAAACCATCCGCAATATAGTCACAGACAAATTTTCCGTTAATTTCTAAAAATAGTTTTGAGGTTCTGCTCGGAGAACAGCCTTTGATTACAAAATCGTTTAAAGCTAGAGACGAGCCTGCTGAAAGCATCAGGCGTTCTTCTGTTGAATATTGTCCTTTCAGAATTGCTTTTATAGCATTATCTATCTCACCATTCCCTGCTTGTGCTAAAAAGCCTAAACGGCCGACGTTGATACCAAATACAGGTGTCTTAGTTTTAGAATAAAATCTTGCGGCCTTCAAAAGAGTTCCATCACCGCCGATAACAATTGTAAAATCCCCGAAATCTTCCATGCAGTCTATATTAAACGAACGAAACTCTATATTGCTTTTGATAAGAGCGTTTTCAACAGCTGATAGAACGTCCTTATAATTAGTTATGGTCTGATTGTATATAACATTAAATTTCATACATTGGATTATATCATATAATTCTCTTTTATGTTATAATAGGCTCAAGTTCACACTGGTTGAGGGCAAATGAAATGATAGAAATGAAAGTAATGGGTATAGCATTGGATGTCCGAACAAATTCGCCGATTGTTGTACTGCATGATTTAGATAACAGAAAGGCGCTTCCTATATGGATTGGTTCTGCTGAAGCAAGCGCTATTATAAGATGTATAGAAGGACTTGTTGTAGCACGTCCGATGACACACGATTTGATTACTAATATTATCGAAAAAACAGGTTACAAGCTTGAAAAGGTTGAAATCAACGATGTTGAAAAAGATACATACTATGCAACTCTGTATCTTGTAAAAGACGGCGAAACTTTAGAGATAGACGCCCGCCCTTCTGATGCCATAGCTGTTGCAATGAGAGCGGAAGCTCCGATATTTGTTACTGCAAATGTTCTTATGAACGGCTCTGTATCAACCGATTCTGCCAAAGATGAAGAAGAAGCACAGGAATTTAAAGATTTTATCCAGAATATAAAACCTTCTGATTTTGAAAAGATGATGAAAGGCCGACACGAAGAATCCGACCAATAAGGGATAAAGGGGTAAAGGAGAGATAGATTTAGTTAAGGAGAAGGTTTTGAAAATTCAAAGTATTCAGGGGCAAAATTTTCAGGCAAAAAGATATTTATCAAAAGATGGGATGCAAAATCTGCACTCTCTGTTGGATAAAATGAATCAGGAATCTGTGTATCCTAATAAGGATAATTTTTTTGAAGCAATGATTCTGGATAAAGTAATTATTGGCAAAGATTCTAAAATTGCTGATTTCAGATGGTTTACGCAGGGGCGTAAGAATGTTGGTACGATGCATGGTGAATCTGTTATTGGTGTTAACAAAAAGACAGCTTTTTTTGTTAATAATGAAACCGGTGAAGTAAAAAAAATGGAAAAACCTTTATTTTCCAAATGGACAACAATTTTAAAGGATGGCGAAAATATAGTAAAAGAGGCTAATGAAAATTTTGATAATAACAATATTGTCAAAAAATGTTATGTGAAAATGCCAACAGTAGAAGAGTTTGAAAATATTCAAGCTTTTATAAAAGATTTTATGAGCTTTGTGTCGGAAATGGTTAAAGAGCATCCTATTAGTAAAATATTAAAAAAATAAGAGGGCAGTATGAAAATAAACAAAAACTATGAAAATTTAGAACAAAGTTATTTATTCTCAACAGTCGCAAAAAAGGTTAATGAATTTACAGCAAAGAATCCTGACAAAAAAGTTATCAGGCTGGGTATCGGCGATGTTACTTTGCCTTTATGCAAAGCTGTAATAGGCGCTATGCACAAAGCTGTTGATGAAATGGGCGTTCAAGCAACTTTCAGAGGATATGGTCCAGAGCAGGGTTATGATTTTTTAAGAGAGGCAGTGAAAAAATATTATCTAAGCCACGGAGTTGAACTGGAACTTGACGAAATATTCATATCTGACGGTGCAAAGAGTGATTTAGGAAATATTCTTGACTTATTTTCACAAGATAATACGGTTTTGGTTCCTGATCCGGTTTATCCGGTGTATGTTGATACTAATATTATGGCCGGCAGAAAAGTTGTTTTTGCTGATGCAAATGGGGAAAACTGTTTCTTACCGCTGCCGGATAAAGGTGTAAAAGCCGACATCATATATATTTGCTCTCCAAATAACCCTACAGGTGCAGCGTATAACAAAGAACAGTTAAAGAAGTGGGTTGATTATGCAAGAGAGCTTGGAGCTGTAATCCTGTTTGATGCGGCTTATGAATGCTTTATTGACGACAACAGCCTTCCTCACAGCATATACGAGATAGAAGGTGCAAAAGAATGTGCTATAGAATTTTGTTCACTCTCTAAAATGGCAGGATTTACCGGTACAAGATGCGGATACACAATTGTACCAAAGGCTTTAGGGAAGTTAAATAAAATGTGGCTGAGACGTCAGACAACAAAATTCAACGGTGTGCCCTATATAGTCCAGCGAGCTGCAGAAGCGGTATTTACGGAAGATGGGCAAAAAGAAATTAAAGAAAATCTTAATTACTATAAAGAGAATGCCAAATTGATTTCCGAGACATTGAAAAGGTGTAATATATGGCATGTCGGCGGTAAATATTCTCCTTATATATGGCTAAAATGCCCAAACAATATGACATCATGGGAATTCTTTGATTATTTGTTAGAAAACGCGCAAGTTGTAGGCACTCCGGGCTCAGGCTTTGGAAAAAATGGTGAAGGATACTTCCGTTTAACTTCATTTGGCTCCAAAGAAAACACAAGAGAAGCTATGGAGCGGTTTGAAAAACTGTTTATGTAGAAAGTTTTTAAGACACAAAAAGACCTGCTCGAAAGCAGGTCTTTTTGTGTCTTAGACAAGCAAGCAGGTAGGTTAAATGAAATCCACCTACCTGCAATCCAGAATCTACCAGATTAGTATCATTTTATTAATATATATTCAAATGTAAAGCAATTTATAATATTGTTACAATAAGCGCAAACATAGTAGTAGTAGTAGTAGTAGTAGTAGTAGTAGTAGTAGTAGTAGTAGTAGTAGTAGTAAATTGCACATTTTAAGTTTTACTCCCTAAAGTTTCTTTTTAATTATGCCGTTAACTAAATTGTAAAACTTATTAATAACAAAAACATAGAAAGGAGTAGTTATGTCAGCATTTGATAAGATTATTACAAAATTAAACACTGAAATTCAAATGTTAGCTCAAAATGGTGGTAACAAAAATGGCAAAATCGACACAATTAAGGAAGATCAGGAACTGGCTAAGCTTTTATCAGGAGCAGAGGAAGAAGTTGCTGATTTATTCAACAAGTATTTAGAAGACTCGTTGTCAGAGGATGCACAGTCCAAATTAGTAGAGGAATGTGGTTCAGCGTTGCTAAAAATATCAGAACTAAAGACATCCATGTTAGAGCGGATGAAGGGCTATCAAAGCTCTTTATTATCAAAAATGAAAGCTACGTTGTCCGGAAAGGACGATATACCGGATAAAGCAGTTGAAAATGATAATGTGTTCAAAGTTCGCTCTGACAATTCTTACGAGGAAAGGTTAAGTGAACAAGAAAATTCATATAATGTTGTTGTAAGAAACAAAGATGGCCAAGAAATTGGAAGAAAATCTTACACAAAAAGTAAACAAAGTATATATACAAATAAGGACTTTGTAGCTAAAAATTGTGGTCTTTACACAAAAAACAATATAGATGACATTAAAACAGGAGCAGTGAAAAGATTTTTTATCACACTTATCACTTTACCTCTCATAGGCGATAGGGCTTTTGACGATGAAGATTCTCTCGTCTCGATGTTAAAGGGTTTAAATGATGACGAAGCAGTAGACACTAATAGTGGATTGCTATATAAATGGAATCCGGAAACATACGAATATGAGAAAGTTGGTAACATTTCGTCCGGCTATTATGACCAGCATAACTTTAGTCATAAAAGCTGGGGGGAAAAAGTTTACGATGCCGCCCCACAGAATGCGGAAAATCAATGATTTTATAATAATTAGCGTCTGGAGAAGTCGTTGGAAGAAACCCAACGACTTCTTAATATATGTGAAAAGAAAACTCGTTTGAAGTCTGTAGTTTAGGCCTATGACTTACAGACATTAACTGTCCAGTCACAGTCGGGTACGCTCGAGCCGTAGGCTCGAGCGTCATGAGCATAAAAAAGACCTACCTAAAGGTAAGCCTTTTTAAATTTGCTCCAGGCCAGACTTGAAAGCGGCAGCTCGGAGTTGAGCCGGTGTCGTATTGCTGGCGAGCAACACGAGCAGGGCGAAACTTATTATCAGCGACGTAGCAATCGAAGATTGCCCAGTCGCAGTCTGGCAAGCGAGAGCCAGCGGCTCGAGCGTCTGGAAAATAAAAAAAGACCTACTCGAAAGTAAGTCTTTTAAATTTGCTCCAGGCCAGACTTGAACTGGCACCGAGGGAGAACCCCGATTGGATTTTAAGTCCAACGCGTCTACCGATTCCGCCACTGGAGCGTATTAAATCCTTCATAATCATAATATAAACATCTCTATAAGTCAAACAAAAAAGAGAGCCTGAGCTCTCTTTTAATCATTTTTTAGATATTCACTAACCTTCAAGGTTTTCTTTCTGCTTGTTCAAAAGCTCTTGTATCTTGTCCATGATTTCTTCACCCTTTTCTTGAACATCTGATACAATATTGTCCGCTCTTCTTTGAATATCTTTTACTGTTTCATCAGTCTTTTTTGCCATATCGGAAGCCATTTCGCCGAGCATTTCTCTTGTTTCTGCACCTGATTTCGGCGCAAGAAGAACTCCTGCTACAGCGCCTATTGCTGCACCTATTGCAAAACCTGCTAAAAATCTTGTTACTGACATAATATTTTCTCCTTCTTTTGTAGTTTAACTTTGTTTTTAACTTTTTGTATCGCCGATTCAGCCTACTTCTTTTTGCTAAATATTTTAAATGCTGAACATAAGCCGCTGAAGAAGCCTTTTGTTATGGTGCCGCCTACAGAAGTTATTTTTGCGAGAATATTAAGAGGGGAGTTTTTTATTGCATCTTTGAGTTTGTTAACCCCTTCATCTGCCTTAATTATTATTCCGCTAACAATTGCCACAGACTTGTTAACATTCTTCAATGTTGGTTCTAATTCTGTTTTTATTATTGTTGCAGTCTCGTCGATATTTTTGGTCAGTTTTGATAAATCGAATAAGACTTTAACAAGCATTATACCGACAAGGATGACAATAACACCTGTAGCGTAAGCCAAAAAAGTTAAACTTTGATATAATTGTGCTGTTTCCATTTATAATCCTTTATGTTAGTTAAAATCGTAATCTGATACATCTTCAAGCTCTTTTGCTTTTCTCATTTTTTTTGATTTAAGCATGTTGCCGAATTTTTTATACTGTTTTTCGAGTTTATATTTTAGTAAATCAATAGATTCAAGAGCCTGCTTTTTAGCTTCATTTACAGCAGGTGAGTGCTTTTCTGCCAGGTCACATACGGTTTCTTTAAGTTTTTCTCTCATTTCAGAGCCCGGACGCGGCGCGTACAATACACCGGCGATTATACCTCCGACAACTCCGGCCAAAAGCCCCAGTCCAAAACCTATTGAAGATTTTTCTTTGCTCATAAGTTATACCTCTTTTCTGTTTTCTATGCCTATGTATTATACCACATTTTGAAGCAGGGATAAACCCTTAGACGCTGTTTTAAATATTTTAGATTTTCTAAATTGTTTTACTACTTTTATATTAATAGTCCAAAACAGAATTCCTGTCATTATACTCTTGGCTTGTTCAAGGAGTAAATTTTCCAGCGATTTTTTTATCTCATCAACCCACACCGGTGTGAGTTCGTATATTTGTTCCGAAATTTTTCTGACTAATTCCGAAACACTTCTTATCTGGGGCTTTACCGTTTCTATCGTACTATCAATTTCAAGAATAAACTTATCGAACTTGTAAAGAAAATATAATATCGTAAAAGTTATAATTAATTCTGCTATAAAAACAATCGTAATAAGAACTTTAAAAATCATACTTATCCACTCATATTTGTATTATTATATGATTATATTTTAGAATAAGTGAAATTGAAATACACTTGGAGGATTATTTCTTGGGCAATTTTCGGTTTTATTTTTCGCTAATATTTGCAAAAGCGTTATATACGGCATTAAAAATATCTCGGCTTTCTTCCGGAACATCAATTATAGGCATGCTGGTTCTCAAGATTTGCCCTGATTTTCTTAAACATTGTAACAAATACATTGACACAAAGATTAACGTAACCGGAACGAACGGAAAAACAACGACCTCCGGCTTAGTTACACATTTGCTTGAATGCAGTGGTAAATCCGTAATCAACAATGCTATGGGCGCAAACATGCTCACAGGTGTTGTTAATGCTTTTGCAACAGAGCTGAATCCATTTAAATTAACGGATTTTTCGGTTATTGAAAGTGATGAAGCATATCTTTCAAAAATATACAATTATTTAGATGCAGATTATCTTATTGTAACCAATCTTTTCCGCGACCAGCTCGACAGGTACGGAGAATTGGCTACTACAAAAAAACTGATTCAGGAAGGAATCGACAAAAAACCTGAAATAACTTTGTTATTAAATGCAGATGATCCGTTAGTTGCAAGCTTTGAGGGCAAAAATAAGGTCTATTACGGAATGGAAAACATCTATTATGCGGATGAATCTTTAAAAACAAAATCCGCAACCGAAGAGGTTTTTAACTGTGTATGCGGACAGCCTTTGAAATATGAAAAGAAATTCTTTGCGCAGCAGGGACACTATTATTGTGATTGCGGGTACAAAAGGCCGGAGCCGAAATATAAAGCCGATGTTATGCTGTATAAAGATTATTCTATTTTAACAATTAACGGTAAAAGCTTTGAGGTTCCTATTAAAGGCTTGTTTAATGCTTACAATGCTCTTGCGGCAATTTCATTGTGCCTGGAAGTCGGAATTGAAGACATTGAAAATTATCTGACCTCTTTCAAAGTAGCTTTTGGCAGAAGTGAAGTCAAGTATTTAGGCGGAAAGAGGACTTTAATACAACTTATCAAAAACCCGATAGGGGCAAATGAAGTTCTAAAAACGGTTGATTTAGATTCAAATATTCTGATTATAATAAATGATAATTACGCAGACGGCAGAGATGTTTCTTGGCTTTGGGACGCAGATTTCGGACTTTTGAAGGAAGCTAAAAATCAAATTGTAGTCTCTGGTCTGCGGGCAAATGACATGGCGCTCAGGTTGAAGTATGCTGATATTAAGGATATTAAAATTATCCCTGATATTGATGAGGCAATTGAATATATGAAACATGCTGAGGGGAATGAGATTACAATACTTCCTACATATACAGCGTTATTAAAAATTAATAAGAATAAAAATTTGAAAGGACAGAAATAAGATGTTATTAGGTGTAAATATAGATCACGTTGCAACATTGAGAAATGCAAGAGGCGGAGTAGAGCCGGATGTTTTAACAGCGGCCAGAATTTGTAAAGAATGTAAAGTCGCATCTATTACAACTCATTTGCGTGAGGATAGACGTCATATAAAAGATGAAGATGTAGAGGCAATAAGAATGCTTCCAAGAGTAAGGCTCAACTTAGAGATGGCTATGACTGATGAAATGCAGGCTATTGCACTAAAATTAAGGCCGCATGCCGTTTGTATTGTTCCTGAAAAAAGACAGGAATTAACAACAGAGGGCGGACTTGATGTTGCTGGCCAGGTTGATAGAGCTATTGAATTTGTAAAGCCGCTTATTGAGAAAAAAATAGAAGTAAGCTTTTTTATTGACCCTGATTTGCAGCAAATATCAGCTGTTTCAAAAACAGGCGCCCCATTTATTGAACTTCATACAGGCAGATATTCAGAAGCTTATGGAACAATTGATGAAGAAAAAGCATTTGCGGATTTAAAAGGTGCAGCACTTTTTGCACAAAATTTCGGGCTAAAAGTTAATGCCGGACATGGTCTAAATTATCAAAACGTTCATAGAATGCATGAGATTCCGCACCTTGTTGAGTTAAATATCGGGCATTCAATAATTGCACGCTCTATATTCGTCGGCTTAGAACAGGCTGTCAAAGAAATGAAAGCTCTGGTCGAGGAGAGGGGTAAATGATGGGGGTAAATAGGGGTAAATAGTATGAGATCGAGAGAAGATGTTGTTAAAGAAATGCAGCTCGTTGTTGAGCAAATGCGTCTTGATGATATAGAAGAAAATCCGGATTGTGAAAATGAATACTTTACCTGTGACGCCTGCGGCAGAACAAAATCTCTAGCCGGCTCTGTTCAGTATGGCGCATACAGGCTATGTAACGATTGTGTATTATTGGCAGAAGTAGGATTTGAGCTCGGGCAGATTAAAGATATTGAAGAGCTAATCAATGCAATGGAGGATAAACGGCTTGAGGCTGATTGCGAGTTTATAAAAAACGAAGAGAAAAGGTTAGAGAATTGATATGGTAAGAATTTCTATAGAAACGGTCAGAAGAGCTAATGCTATAGGGATTGCAAGGGGATATCTTAAGAAAATCGGGCAACAGACCTCTCTATATGCAACTGAAAAAGATGTAAAACCAGAAATAAAAAAGATAATAGCTGACAAAGATAAGCTGAAATCAGCTTTTAAAAAAGCATGGGATAGTGTAGTAAATAATAAGTTCTAATTAAATCAGGCATTTATATTTCCTCTTTTTGTAGTAAAATGATTATTGGAAAAATTCAACTTTCAAAAGAGGTAATTATGTGGGAATATTCGGAGAAGGTATTAGAGCACTACAGACACCCGAGAAATGTCGGCAAAATTGATGATGCGGATTTGATTGGGGAAGCCGGGTCTCTTGCCTGTGGTGATTCATTAAAATTATATTTAAAATTAGACGGTAATGTTATAAAAGACGCTAAATTTCAAACTTTTGGCTGCGGCTCTGCAGTTGCATCCTCAAGCATTTTGACTGAAATGATAATCGGTAAAACTCTTGAAGAAGCAAAAAAGATTACAAATAAAGATATAGCAGATGAGCTTGGCGGATTGCCGCAGGAAAAAATGCACTGCTCTGTTATGGGGCAAGAGGCTCTAGAAGATGCCTTGAAAAAATACTACGGAGAAGAGGTTATTGAAGAAGAGCTTGGTGTTTCCATGAGCGGTGATAAGATTGTATGCACCTGTTTTAATGTAACGGAAAACCAAATTTGGGAAGCTATCAAAATTAATAATCTCAAAACAGTTGAAGAAGTTACTAATTATACAAAAGCAGGCGGTGCTTGCGGGCGCTGCAGAGGTGTAATCAAGGATATTATTGATACTTACCTGAAAAAAGAAGGGCATGCTCCGCAGTTAACCCAAACTCAAAAGATTCTAAAAATCAGCAAGGTTATAGACCAGCAGATATCACCACAGCTTCAAAAAGACGGCGGAGATATTGAGCTTGTTGATGTTGTAGGGAATACGGTTCAAGTAAAGCTCACAGGAGTATGCAGCGGATGCAAAAATGCCGCAATGACTTTAAAAAGCTTTGTTGAATCAGTGTTAAAAGACAAGGTTGATGCAAATCTTGAGGTTGAACAGGTATGATTTATTTAGATAACAACGCAACTACAAAAATAGATGAACGTGTTTTAGAAGAAATGCTTCCTTTCTTGAAGGATGAGTATGCTAACCCTTCCAGCATGTATGACTTTGCAAAGAAGCCTGCTGCTGCAATTATGGAAGCTCGTGCAAAAGTCAGAGATTTTTTGGGGGCAGCAAATGAAAAAGAAATATTTTTTACTTCTTGCGGTTCAGAATCTGCAAACACTGCAATCAAGGGAGTTGTAAACTGTAATAAAGAAAAGAAACACTTGATTACGACTAAGGTTGAACACCCTGCTGTATTAAACACATATAAAGAACTTGAAAAAAATGGTTATGAAGTTGATTATATAGGGGTAAACTCTCAAGGCGAGCTTGATATTGAAGAGCTGAAATCTAAGCTCCGCAAGGATACTGCCTTAGTTTCAGTGATGTATGCCAATAATGAAACAGGAGTTATTTACCCTGTAGAAGAAATTGCAGAGTATGTTAAATCAAAATCTCCTGAAACAAGATTCTTTGTTGACGCTGTTCAGGCAGCCGGTAAAATTCCGATAAACGTAAAGGATACAAAAATTGACCTGCTTGGAATTTCAGGTCATAAGTTCCATGCTCCAAAAGGAATAGGGGTTTTATATGCAAAACCTGATGTAAGGTTTACACCTCTTATAAACGGCGGGCACCAAGAACGTGGTTTGAGAGCAGGAACAGAAAATGTTCCGTATATTGTCGGTATAGGAAAAGCCGCAGAATTAGCTCAAGATGCTCTGAAATATGAGCTAAGCGAAGTAAAAAGACTACGCGACAAACTTGAAGACGGAATCATTAAAAATGTATTTAATGCAAGACTTAATACAGGAGTAAAAAATAGAGTTCCAAACACTACAAATATTGGTTTTGAATACGTAGAAGGTGAGCTCATACTGCTTCACCTAAGCGATATTGGAGTTTGTGCAAGTTCAGGAAGTGCCTGCACATCAGGCTCTTTAGAACCCAGCCATGTTTTAAGAGCCATGGGAATTCCATTTACCGCCTTACATGGTTCAATAAGATTCAGTCTTTCAAGATTCACAAAAGAAAGTGATATTGATTTTGTAGTAAGTAAAATGCCTGGTATAATGGATAAGCTTACTTCTATATCTCCTTTTCAGGAGGAATTAGAAAAACTAAGAAAACAAAAATAAAATTGAGGGAAGTATGATTGAAAAATTATTTGCATCATTATTTAGCTTTATAGGGAAACATATTCCATTTATTATAGGGGTTATAATCAATCTTATATTGATATGGGGAATATGTAAGCTGATTGATTTGCTGCAGCATAATATTGAATCAAAATTAAAGGCAAAAAATTCAGATACGCCGCTATTAAATTTGATGCCTGTACTTAGTAAAATCATTAAGGCTGTAATTATATTCATACTTCTTGCAGGTTTTTTACAAAGCTTCGGTTATAATGTAGCCTCTCTAATAGCCGGTTTCGGTATTACAGGTTTGGCCGTCGGTTTTGCAGCTAAGGAAGCTATAGGAAATATCTTTGGCTCATTTGGGCTACTTGCAGATAGAGTATATAAAATAGGTGAATACATAAAATTTAATGGATATGAAGGTACCGTTGAAAATATAAATTTACGCTCAACGACAGTCAGAAGTCTGGAAGGATTTGCAATTAATGTTCCGAATAACTTACTTGCCAATGAAGAAATAACGAATGTTTCTCAGACTGACAGAAGACGGATTGATATAACTGTTGATATAGAATACGGAACCTCGAATGAAAAAATTGACAGAGCCTGCGAGATTTTAAGGGATATTGCAAGGCGCGATGAAACTATTTTAGATGGAGAGCTTGCTTTTATAGAAAATCTTGCACCAAGCTCTATTGCAGTAAGGCTTGTATGTTACACAACAAAAGCTCCCTGGAGCGAGTATGTTATTGAAAAAAGCCGAGTGCTGAGAGAAATTATTCACCGCTACCGTGAAGAAGGTATAGAGTTTGCGTTCCCGTCTACAAGTGTATATATGAATCAAAACTAGTTTTTATGAAAATTAAGATAATAGCACTTGGAAAAATTAAAGAAAAATTTTTGAAAGATGGTATAGATGAGTTTTTAAAGCGTCTTTCTCCGTATACTTCTCTTGAAATAGCAGAGCTTACTCCGATTGAGATTAAAGACGAGAATCTTGTTGAAAAAGTTCTCAATCAGGAAGGGGAAAAGATTTTAGCACATATTAAACCTGATTCATTTGTCATAACCCTTGAGATTGAGGGAAAACAGCTTACATCAGAAGAATTTGCTCAAAAGATAAAAGATATAACAAATTCAGGAATCTCTGAACTGATATTTGTCATAGGCTCTTCCTATGGTATCTCCAAAAATGTCTCAAAAAGAGCAAATTTTAAACTCAGTCTTTCTAAAATGACTTTTCTTCACCAATTTGCACGTTTACTGCTTGTTGAGCAGATTTACAGAGGTTTTAAGATTCTGAACAACGAAACTTATCATAAATAAGGAATACGGCAGAAGTCCTTTCTACAATCTGCCGTATTGTCTAAACTTATATTCTGCTGACTCCAAGCGATAGCAAAGAAAGAAGCAATGAGCCAAGCAGGGCGCTCACAAATCCCTCAACTTCAAACCCGGGAGCAATCCAGCCTGCAAGCATAAGCATCAGGGCATTTATTACAAATGTAAATAACCCGAATGTTATTATAGTTACAGGAAGGGTTATTATCTGCAAAAACGGCTTAATAAAGGTGTTAATAAGAGCCATAATTATGCAAACAAGCATTGCACTTATAAAATTATCAACTTCAATACCTGGAATTATCCATGAAACAAAAACAATGATAAGTGCGTATACAATCCACCTTAGAAGAATATTAACCATTTCTGCCTCCTTGAAATCATATTAAACTAAATTTACTCATATTTCATTAATAAAAAGATTTACTCCAATTATCGCATAAAATTTCGAGGTAAATAATCAATAATTAGATTATGAAAGGAGCCTTATTATGACAGATAAAGAATCTATGAAAGATAAAATAAAAGATGAAGCTTGTAAATTAAAACATGATTTGAAAGACGCATCTGAAGATGTCAAAGAAAAAACTCGTCATATGACAGAAGAAATTAAAGAAAAAGCTCATGAAATGAAAGAAAAACTAGCAAAAAAATCTCAAAAAAAAGAAGAAGGCAAGAAAAATGCTTAAAAAAACACCCCATAAGGGGTGTTTTTTACTTTTTAATTTGCATAGATGCCGAAAGATATTCATAAAATTTATTATCTTTGGCAATTGTATCTTTTTTTGCAGCATCAACCAGCGTAGTTTCGCTTTGCGTAATAGGAGTTGAATATGGATAATAGTTGGCAGGAGTAGCTGCTTCTTTAGCTTTAATTATTGACTTAGGCATATCCCCTGTTGGCACGCCATAAGCGTATACGTTAAAATCAGGTTTAACTTCTTCTGTAACCGGTTTTGCAGCTCTTTTTACTGCCTGCGGTAATTTACCGCCTTTAAAATTTGTTAATGTAATTTTTGATACTTGCATTGTCTTTTTCCTTTCTTTCTGATTACATTAATGTACGTAAAAAAAAAATTTGCTAGTAAAATAAAAATACTTATTATTTCTTTACAATAATAAGTATTTAGTATTAACCACAACTATTCGCCAATAGATCCAATAACATCATTTTCTGTAGCTACTTCCAGCATTCTGTATGATAAATAAGCACCGAGTGCAACAGCTTTTAAGTCGATATTTTCGTCATATTTAGCAACTTCTAATATAGCACTGTTAATTTCAGGATTTTCTTCCTTTAAATACTGTACCATATTCTTCCTCCAAGTCTGAACATCCTGAAATACTTCCGTAAATATTTCAGATGCCATCTCTTCTGTTATGATTGGTAACATACTTCTATTTCTCCTATTTGTTATAAAATTATATATCACAATCAAATAAGATACAATACACTATATATACTAAGAATTCTGCTTTGATTTAGTTTTAGATTTAGATTTTTTAGTTTTGCCGGTATCTAGCTGAACCTCACCATTAGCAATATTTTTACCAATAGATTTTTCAAGTGTAGCCCTTGCCGTATTGTATTCATACATTGTCTGATAGTAAGTTAACATTGCATTCTGATATTGCACCTGAGCGTCTTTTAATTCAATCGGGTCGCCGACACCGACCTTATATCTGCCGTAAGATAGTTCATAATTTTCTTTTGCCTGCTTAACTCCCAAAAATGCAACAGGAATTTTATTCTTTTTCTCAGTTAGCGAGTAGTAAGATTCCTGAACCTCATAGTAGATATTATTTTTTGTATCATTTGCATTTGCAATTTCTTTAGAGTGCAGTGCTTGTGCCTCTTTTATTTCATTTTTTATAAGCATACCGTTAATTGTCGGGAAGTTTAGGTATCCGCCAAAGTTATAACCATAGTTAGATGTTGGAGATTTACCACCAATCTGGTATTGCCCTTCAAGAGTAAGCTGAGGGAAATATGATTTTTTTACAAGTTTTACATTCTGTCTTGCTTCTTCAACTTTTACATCGGCTAATTGAAACTCAGGGCGTGATTCCTGGGCCATTTTAATTGCACAATCAAGCGTTATATCACAGGGTTCATACCGCAAATTTTCAGAAACCTTGTATTTATTTGAATATGGAAGTCCCATTGTATTATTTAATTTTGCCATAGCAATATCAACGGCATTTTCTGCTTGAATAAGGGTAAGCTTAGAATTACTTAGGTTAACCTCTGCGATTGTAACATCAACTTTAGGCTTTGTCCCGGCCTGATAAAAGGCCTTAGCTTGTTCATAGAAAGCTTCATAGCGCTTTACCATATCTTCCGCAACCTTTTTCGCCTCTAGAGCATACTGAAGATTGTAATAAGCATTCTTAACATCGCATATAACTGTATTAACAGTCCCTGTTAATGTAATTTTGTATCCTTGATTATCTAACTTTCTAATAGTTGCCTGATTCTGCGTTACTCCAAAATCATAGAGCATTTGAGAAGCACTGATTTGTCCTAAAACAAAGTAGTTAAATATCAAATCTCTTCTGAATACATCAGACAATTGAAGTTGTCTGATTCTTGTATATCCTGTCTGCCAGCCGAATTGAGGAAAATATGCAGCCCAGGTTTCTCTTATCCTTGCGTCAGAGGCGAAAACATCCTGCATTGCAGCTTGAATCTTAGGATTATTACCGAGAGCATACTTTAAGCATTCCTCCAAGGTAATATCCATTGTAGTCTCAACACCGCCCTTGATAACCATAGCTTCATCACTGTTATCAACTTTAGGTTCAACATCTTTGCTGTCAGGATATTCTTCTTTTTTTATTTCATTTCCTAAACTTTCGCCATGGTGCCAGAAAGCTGCCTGACAATTTTGTGTCAGAACACCTGTTATAAAAAAACTTATTAAAAATATTTTAATTATTTTTCTCATAGTTCTTTTTATTCCTAAAACGTGAAATATAGCTGCGGAAATTAACTTTCATTGTATTTGTAAGTACAAAAAATGCCGGTACCAGAATGCTTCCGAAGAAAGCAACCGCAAGCATCCCTCCGAATACTGAAACCCCGATAGAATGTCGGCTTCCTGCGCCTGCACCTTTTGCAAATACAAGAGGCAGCAAACCTAAAATAAACGCAATATTTGTCATCATAACAGCTCTAAAACGGAGCTTGGCAGCCTGAAGAGCAGCATCAATAAAGTTCATTCCGTCTTTTTCCATCGCATCTTTTGCGAATTCAACAATCAAAATAGCCTGTTTTGTACTCAAACCAATAAGCATTACAAGCCCTACCTGCGCATAAATATCAAGAGACAATCCTGATACATACTGGAAGAATAACGCACCAAGCATTGCAACCGGAGATACGAGCAATACCGCAATAGGTAAAGTCCAGCTTTCATATAATGCAACAAGGAACAAGTAAACAAATGTCAGAGCCATAGTAATAATAGGCCCGATTTGTCCGGCAGACATTTGTTCTTGCAAAGAAGTTCCCGACCAGGCAAAATCCATGTCTTTTGGTAATACTTTGTCCGAGATTTCTTCCATAGCTTTCATCGCATCACCGGAACTTACACCGTTAGCAGGGTTTCCGTTAATAACAATAGATGGATACATGTTAAACCTGTTTAGTAAGTATGGACCGACAATATTTTCCGTTGTTATAACAGAAGAAATCGGAACCATTTTACCCTGTTTATTTTTAACATATATCTTGCTTAAATCACTCATCGTAGCTCTGTAAGGAGCATCTGCCTGCATATAAACACGATAAACTCTTCCGTATTTATTAAAGTCGTTTATATATGTTGCACCGAATTGTGCAGCAAGTGTAGAATATATTTCAGCAATTTCAACACCCTGCGCCATTGCTTTTTCTTCTTCAATCTTAACAATTACCTGAGGCAGAGATGATGTGTAAGAAGTATACAAACTTGAAAATGCAGGATCCTGTCTTGCTACACTAAGAAGCGATTGAGCCTGTGTATATAATTCATCCGGCGTCCTGTCACCTTTATCCAGAAGCTGATATTCAAAACCGCCAAACATACCCATGCCGGAAATTGCAGGCGGCTGGGTTACGAAGGTATTGGCTTCTGTGTACTTTGAAGTTATTGCAGTAGCCTGCTTTATAATACTGTTAATAGAAAGTTTAGCAGATTTTCTTTTTGACCACGGATTTAATCTGACAACTACAAATGCCGTATTTTCTCCTGAAAAACCGTTAACCTGCATAACAGACTCAACTCCCGGAATTGTAGTTAATTCTTTTGAAATATTATTTACAAGCCCAGCTGTTCTTGATAACGTAGCGCCGTCAGGCAGCTGTACCTGAATAAATAAAGCGCCTCTGTCTTCATCAGGAAGAAAGCCTGTAGGAGTTATTTTAAACATAAACAGAATAAACAGTATTACTCCCAGAAGAACGAGAAGGGTTTTCTTTGGAGAGTGAACATAATAACTTACTACGCTTAAATATTTTTCCCTTACTCCGTTAAACCAGTCTTCAAATTTTTGAATAAATTCAAAGTCTGTTTTTTCTTCTCCTGACTTGAGAATTAAAGAACAGAGAGCCGGAGAAAGTGTCAGCGCAACGATAGTTGAAAGGCCGATAGATGTTGCAATACATACGGCAAATTGTCTGTACATTTGGCCTGTAATACCTGTCATAAATGATACAGGAACAAATACTGCCATCAACACCAGTGAAGTTGCAACAACAGCCCCGAAAACTTCCTGCATGGTAATTTCAGTAGCTTCTTTTGCATTTTTGCCTTCTTGTATATGCCTTTGCGTGTTTTCAAGTACAACGATAGCGTCGTCAACAACGAGACCAACCGCTAAAACCAACCCGAACAGAATCAAAAGGTTTATAGAAAATCCCATCAGAGCCATAAAAATGAATACTCCGATTAAAGACACCGGAATTGCGCAGAAAGGGATAAACGCAGCTCTTGCCGTTCCTAAGAATAAGTATGTAACCGCACTTACCAGAATAATTGCAAGTACAATTGCGCTTATAACTTCATGAATAGATTCTCTAACGAACTCCGTTATGTCATATTGAACATGGTATTCCATATCGTTAGGGAATTTCTTGCTTAGGTCATTCATTTTAGCTTGTACACGGTTAACCAAGTCGATTGTATTAGCCTCAGGAAGCTGGGCAATAGAAATCATTGCAGAGCTTTTTTCACCAATAGTTACTGATGAAGTATAACTTTCCGCACCCAGTTCGATTCGCGCAACATCTTTAAGTTTTACATTGGAGCCGTCTGTATTTGCCTTAACAACAATATTCTCAAATTCTTCAACCGTTTTAAGCCGTCCCTTAGTCCTCAACGTAAATTTTAATACTTGAGGCGTATCCATAGGCTCGACACCTATGTTTCCGGCAGGTGTCTGAACGTTTTGGGCTGTGACCGCGTTGTTAATATCTGTAGTAGAAACCCCCAAACTTGCCATTTTATCAGGTTTTAGCCATATTCTCATTGAATAATCGCCGGCACCAAATATTTGCACCTGACCGCACCCTTTTATACGCGCAAGTTCATCTTTAATAAACATCGTTGCATAGTTTGCAAGAAACAGAGAGTCATACGTTCCGTTAGGCGACGAGAGCGACATCAAAAGACATCCGGCACCGCCTGTTGACTTTCTTACGGTCAATCCATACCGCTTAACTTCCTCAGGCAGTCTTGGTGTTACCAATTGAAGCTGGCTTTGTACGTTTACCAATGCCATATCCGGGTCAGAACCTACTTCAAAAAATAGTGTCAGCTTATATGAACCGTTCTTGGATTCGGAGTACATATAAAGCATATCTTCAATACCATTAAGCTGCAATTCAACAGGGGCTGCAATGGTAGATGTTATAACGTCAGAACTTGCGCCGCTGTATGTTGCTGTAACAACAACCTGCGGAGGTGTAATTGACGGATACTCTTCCAGCGGAAGAGTGGTTAAGCTTATCAAACCTGCAAGAATTATTGCAAGAGATATTACAATTGCCAATTTTGGACGTTTTATAAATAGGTTGCCTGCCATTATATTTCCTTTGTGTTACTTTTTAAACTTATTAAAAATTTTCGAAAAAAGTCCTTCTTTTTTCTGCGGCTGTGTTTCTTTTACAGGAGCCTGCACGATTCTTACAGGATTGCCCGGAACAACCTTTTGCAATCCGCTTGTTAAAATTCTATCCCCTGCTTTTACTCCGGACTGGATTATCCACTTGTCATCATCAGTCTGGCCCATTGTTTTTATATAAGACATTTTGGGTAAATTATTCTCATCCAAAATAAAGACATATCTTCCTTCCTGATTCTCCAGTGTTGCTGTCTGCGGTATAACAGGGGTTGAATCTTTTTCTTTTGAATAAATAATAATTTTACCGAAATCCCCATGAATAAGCTCGTCATCCGGATTAGGGAATGTTCCTCTCATTGTAATAGTACCGGTAGACTCATCTATCTTGTTATCATGAAAATCCTGAACACCTTTGTATTTATACTTTTGACCGGAACTAAAGATAAATTCTACGTCCCTGTTTACATTCGCGGACTTATCAATTCGAACCAGCTCAGCGTAATTTTTTGATTCAATAGGGAATGTGATATACATCGGATCGTTACTGTTAATAGTCGTTAAAGGCCCGCTGTTCATTGAAACATAGTTACCTTCTGTTACAGATATCATACCAACACGACCGTCAACAGGAGATTTAACCCTTGTATATCCAAGGTTTCTCTGTGCATCTCTATACGCACTTTCCGCACTTGCTACCTGCGCTTTATAAGCATCTCTTTGAGATAAAATATTATCATAATCAGAACGTGCTATATAATCCTGCTGGACAAGCTGTTTATAGCGTGCTAATTGTTTTTCATAATAAGTGTATTGCGATTTTGCATTATCAAGATTGGCCTTTGCCTGACTTGCAGCGTATTCATACTGTTGCGGCTCAATTTCAAACAGAATCTGACCGGCCTTTACATAATCACCTTCTTTAAAGAAACTCTTCGTAAGGTAACCATTAATACGAGCCAGAACTTCTACTCTATATTTTGCGGCAACACGAGCTGTTGCTTCATATTGTCTTGTAACTTCTCTTGTTTGAACTTCCTCCACTGTAACGGCAGGAGTTTTTGCAAGAGCTCGCTGCTTAGCAGTTTTTATCTTGTCTATATTAGACAAGACCATTCTGCCGACAATTAATGCCATAGCAATAAATATTATAATTATTATATTTTTTCTCATTATCTCTCCAAATCCGACGTATAAAATCTTATCTTATTTTATAACACAAATATTGTTTATAATTAAGTGTTCAATTTTAAACGTAATAATAACAAAAGCTACTTATCGGGTCAAGAAGCCAATTGGATAATAGATACCCTGAATATTACAAATTTTCAGGATTAGTGTAGTCAATTCCTCCTACTGCTTTATAAAGTGAGATAGTCGCAATTACATTATCTATTGTTGAAGCTATATCTCTTTGTTTTGCAAGAAGCAAGGCTATATTAGATTTCATTTCATCTAACTTAGAAGAATCACCTATTGTGTACTGTTTTTCAGCAAGTGTATGTTTTTCCTCCTCCAGAGAATAATCGTCATTAGATTTTATTAAATTGGCTTTGGTTGTTTTGGCAGAAACCAGTGCGTCATTAACTTCCTGTATAGAAGTTAAAACAGTTCTTTCATAACTTTCCACAGCTTTTTTGTATTCATACTTATTAATTCTGTATCTTGCAAGTTTTGCCCCTCCCGAGAAAATATCCCAGCTTGGCAGAATACCTATATTAGACAAAAAGGTTTCATTTGCAAATACTCGATTCCACCTGTAGGCATTAAACCCAAGATTACCGTATATAACAAATTTCGGCAAAAATTCTCTTCTTGCAACCCTAACATCAAGTCCTGTCTTCTTGACATAATTTTCGGAACTTATTAAATCAGGTCTGTACTGAATAATTGTTGTTGACAAAGATTCAGGAACTTCAGGGCAGTTTATATCACTAAATGAAGAATGCTCTATTTCTTTATCCGTTTTAAGTCCTAATAAAACTACGAGTTCGTTATTCAAAATTTTTCTGTTTTCAACAAGCTTATTCAAATCCTGCTCAAATTTAACTAAAGCTTGCTTTTCATTTAAAAATTCATGAATAGATGCAAGACCGCAATTATATTTTTTCTCGGTCATTTTTACAATATCAGTTTGTAAAGATATAATTTCTCTCAGATTTTTTTCTAACTCTTCTGATTTAATAAGATTATAATAATTAGCGGTAAAAACAGATGTAATATAAATATAAGCAGCTCTTTCCTGCTGTTCTGTTATTTCTTTTTGTTTTTTGGCGCTTTTTCTGTTTAGAAAATTCTGCCCCCAAATATCTATTTCATAAGAAGCACTAAGCGGCAGTAAAAATTCGTTTTGTGAATATTCAGGAATTATTACAGAGCCAAACTCAGTCTGAGCACCGCTTAAAACTCTTGATAGCGAGCCGTCAAATCCAACTTGCGGAAGCTGGTTTGCACCAATAAGACGTACATTTTCTTCCGACTGTTTTGTCTTAAGCGCTGCAATTTTTAAATCATGATTATTTGTATACAAAGTTTGCAGGTGGCTAAGTAAAATTTCGTCATGATAATTTTTCCACCAGTCTAAATTTAAATAATTAAGCTTGTTCACTGTCTCTTTTGCTTGAACCGGCAGTGATATTAATAAAATCAATACTATAAAAAATTTTTTAAATGTCATATTTACACTTATCCTTCTTGTGTTATTATAATAACACAAAGGGATTTTATGAAACAAGAGATTTTATTAAAACATAAAATAGGCTGGCGTTTATCACGCATAGG
Source organism: Candidatus Gastranaerophilales bacterium (assembly GCA_944323265.1). Classification (GTDB taxonomy): domain Bacteria; phylum Cyanobacteriota; class Vampirovibrionia; order Gastranaerophilales; family Gastranaerophilaceae; genus CAG-196. The sequence goes on along the minus strand of CALURX010000001.1, from coordinate 30,355 downwards.
ACTTCTTTCAAAGGTATTTGCAATACAGGCATGTGCCAAAGAAAACTTTGATATAAGCCCTGAACAGTTCACTGTGTTGAATACTCTTCGTGAGAATAATGGAATGTACATGCGCCAAATTGCGAATATCACATTCAAAGACAGACCGAATATGACCAGAATTGTTGCAATACTTGAGTCCAAAGGTTATCTCTCTTCCGTATTGGAATCTAAGGGCGGACGTCAGGTCAAAAAACTTTATATTACAGACAAAGGAAAAAATATTTGTGAAAGCATGATTCCTACTATATTAAGTGTATGGAATACAATAGTTGAAGATATAGACGAAGAAGAAATTGATAAGTTTTTAGTAACTTTAGATAAATTAGAAGAAAATTTGAGAAAGAATACGATTTTACAGAACTAGGTGAGGAAAAATGGCAAAACGAAGACATCCGGATAATCATGATGAAGAATTTATAAAAAAAGCAAAATCACGTTTAAAGAAAAGACGCCCGGAATATAAGAAAAAACGAGTTGTAATTCCGACAATAACAGCAATTATACTTGTAATTCTCGGGATTTATGCCGCAATTCATGCAACTTATTTTCAGTCAACAGACGATGCTTTTGTTGAGGGAAGATTAGTTTCTGTTGCACCGAGAGTTGCGGCACCGGTTATAAAACTTTTAGTTGATGATAACCAGGAAGTTAAGGCCGGAGATTTGCTTGTGGAGCTTGACCCTAAAGATTTTGAAGTTGCGCTGGAGCAAGCGGAAGCTAAGCTTGAAGAGGCTAGGGCTGGTTTGAAAATGACGGAAAAACGAGTTGACGAGAGTTCTTCTAACGTTAACAAGTCGTATGAAGACATAACATCAGCCTCTTCAAAGTTAGAATTTGCAGAAAAAGATTTTGCAAGATATCAGGAACTCTATAAAGACGGAATTGTCTCAAAACAAGACTTTGAGCGCAGTAAGTCAGCATTGGATGTAGCACAGGCAAACTTTAATGCAGCTCAGGAAGCTTCTATGGCAGCTCAGCACGCATTAGATTCAGGGAAAGCTAAAACTGCAGCAGATGAGGCATTGATTAAAAGACTGGAGGCAGAAGTTGATCAGGCTAAATTAAATCTGCAATACACAAAAATTTATGCGCCTCAGGACGGTAAAGTTGCGGCCAGAAGTGTCGAAAAAGGTAATTATGTAAATATAGGCCAGCCTTTAATGAATATTGTCCCTCAGCAGGTGTGGGTTGTTGCAAACTTTAAAGAGATTCAGCTTACGAATATGAAAGAAGGACAGCCGGTTCGAGTAAAAGTCGATACTTATCCAAATAAAAGATTTAAGGCGCATGTTGAAAGCATTCAGCGAGCTACCGGCGCTAAATCAAGCCTGTTTCCTCCGGAAAATGCAGTGGGAAGTTATGTAAAAATTGTGCAGAGGGTTCCTGTCAAAATCGTTTTTGATGAAGATATCTCTGACTATAATATAGTTCCGGGTATGTCAGTTGTTCCGAAGGTTAATATAAAATAATATGGCAGAAGAAGTTATTGAGGAAAAGAAGATAAACCCTTATATCGTGGCAATTGCGGTACTCCTGCCTTCATTTCTTGCGCTTGCGGCATCATCAGGTACCAATGTAAGCCAACCGCACATTGCAGGATTCTATGGTGCAACACAGTACGAAGCAAATACTGTAATTACTTGTTACATCATTTCAGGAGGCTTAATGCTTCCTGTAACAGGTTACCTTGTCAGATTAATCGGGAAGAAACTCCTGTTTATGTACAGCATTATTGTTTTTGCAATAGGCTGTCTTCTATGTATCCTCGCACCGAATCTACTTGCTCTGATTCTTGCAAGACTTGTACAGGGAATCGGAAGCGGATGTATCCTGCCGCTTTGTCAGGCAATTCTGCTGGAAGTTTTTCCGCCGGAACAAAGGGGCGTTGCAATGAGCTTATTTGGGGTTGCTGCGATGTTCTCCCCACTGGCAGGGCCGTTTATGGGAGGTTATCTGACTGATAATTACTCTTGGCAATGGATTTTTATTATTAATATACCGCTGTGTATTCTATCTTTAGTTTTAATCAAATTCCTTGTTAATGACGATGTTCCTGAAAAATTAAAATATAATAAAAAATTTGATATAGTAGGCTATGTTGCGGTTGTAATTGCGATGGCTTGTATGCAAATTGTTCTTGATAAAGGACAGCAGCATAACTGGTTTGATGAACCTTGGATTTGTTGGCTCACGGGAATTTGTATCTTCTCGTTTGTATTCTTTTATGTTTGGGAGCTTGAATATAAATACCCTGTTATTGATATAAGAGTTTTTAAAGATAGAAATTTCCTTGTAGGAACGACCGTAAGCTCATTTATAAATTTAATGATTTATTCAACATTGCTTTTGGTCCCTATGTTTATCCAAAGTCTTATTGGCTACAGCCCTTCTATGTCAGGACTTACAATGTTTCCGAGAGCGGTTATATGCTTTATAGGGCTGCTTGTTGTCGGGGAAATTTCAAAATACGTTGAAAGCAGACTTCTTGCGATAATAGGCTTTTTAATTATGGCAGCCTCTGTTTTGATGCTTACACAAATGAACCCCACCTCTTCTATGGAGAGTATCATACTCCCTAATATACTGCTTTGTATCGGTGTACCTACGGCATTTGTGCCAATTACGGCTTTGTCATTTCAAACTTTATCTCCATCTAAGACAGCGGACGCTGCTGCACTGCACGCTCTTTTTAAAAACATTGTAACTGCGGTTTCAACCTCGGTCTCCTCAACTTTTATCGCAAGGGTTTCTCAGGTATATCAAAATTATTATGTTGGAAACCTCTCACCGCATAACCCTATGTTCAGGTATAAGTTGAGTATGCTGCAGCAAAAATTTATGCACTATTACCCATCCGTTGTTGCAACAAGAAAAGCAAATGGGACGCTATACAAAGAATTACTCGCACAAGCAAGGCTTGGAGCTTTCTTTGATATTTTTACGATACTTGCTGTTATTATGCTTATAGCAATTCCGTTAACCCTGCTTCTCAAAAATAAGACCAAACGAAAACAAGATGTTAAGTAATGTAACATTTCTTTAATATCAGGCAATTTTTATATAAAAAATAACTTTATATATATACAAGTATATATTCGATGATATTAAAGAAAGGACAAAACTATGAGTGCTGAAGCAATAAGCAGTTCGGGAGCAGCGCCAATCTGGGCAAAGGCAGAAGAAGACCGCAAAGATGTGCAAGTTCCTGCATATTATCAAGAACTACAAACAGGAAGTGCTTGGGATGTTGCAAAAAAACATCCGGGTCTTGAGAATTCTTTGACCGGTGGGGCTTCTATTTGGTAATTGGACTGGAGGATTTATTAAAAGCGGAATTTTGATTAATCAAAATTCCGCTTTTTTGATACAATATTTGAGGAGGTTTGTATGGAAGAATTTAACAAAATGATAGCCGGAGAAGATTACTATCCGATGACGGATTATCTTATAGGGCTTAGAGATAAATCAAGAGAGACTATTGCAGAATTTAATATCGAAAAAGACACTTCCAAGCGTGAAGATATAATAAAAAAACTGTTTAAAAAAGTCGGTGAAGGATGCTATATAACACCAAACTTTTTTTGTGATTACGGATGTAATATTGAGTTAGGAGACAGAGTTTATTTTAATGCCAACTGTGTTGTTCTTGACTGTGCGCCTGTAACAATCGGCAGTGATACTTTTATAGGGCCTAATACCCAGCTTTATACTCCGATTCACCCCTTGGATTACAAAACCAGAAACACTTTTATAGAAAGTGCAAAGCCTATTAAAATAGGAAAAAATTGCTGGCTTGGAGGAAGTGTCATAGTTCTTCCGGGAGTAACAATCGGAGATGGGTGTGTTATTGGAGCAGGGGCAGTTGTAACAAAAGATATTCCGGACAATTCTCTTGCAGTCGGAAACCCGGCAAAAGTTATCAGGACTATTGAACAATAAAAAAGACCGCCTAAGCGGTCTTTTTTTTCCTCTACTTAATGTTTTGCCTCTAATCATTTACTTTTTGTTTATAAACATGACCTTTTCTGTCTTTTTCAATATTCGGAGTATCAATTTCAAAGACATAAGCATCATTTGGGGCTAAATTAACTCTTAGTTCGTTAGCATCAGCTTGAAACTCGCTGGTTTCACCGTAAGCCGGAACCATATTTACAAGCTTCTGGTCAGCTTTTAATCCAGGAATCTCAATAATTCCTGTAACATTTCTGTTTGGATTTTTATTGGCAACAACAAGAAGTGTTCTTCCGTTATTGTGTCTTGCATAAGTTATTATCTGGTCGTTTTTGTCTTCTCTTTTATTTAACTCAATAAAGCTGCTGTTTCTGTCTGCAAGAACATCCAGATTATTGCGTCTCATCTCCAAAACACCTTTCATAACCCTTTCAATATCCGGAGAATCACCGCCAGGTTTTCTTGACAGATTAAACAGGGCAAGTCTGTATCTGTGATCGTTCATATCATATTTAGGCACCTGTTTATGTTCAACAGGGTCCAGTTTTGTAGTCCAGGTCTCTATATTATCTTTGTCTCTGTATTTGTAATCATAATAATCACCGGACTGGAAACCATCAATAAAGTATGGATTGCACATCGGAATTGTAGCCTGCAAAACTGTTGTCATTTTGCAGTAATTTTCTCCGCCATGAATCATTGATGAGCTGTCATCGTGTGTTAAGAATGAACCTATAACACTTTTTCCTGCCGGCAGTCTGTGAGACAAATCAAGGTTCAATTTGACATAATCATTAAATTCTGCGGCATTTTTCCAATCATGAAAAATGTGGTACTGACCGTAATATTCATCAAACCCTGCTTTTAGTAAATCTTCAGGTCTGTCATAAGGCATATTAATCATAGGAGAAGCACACTCATAAGTGTAGCTTTCAGCAAGCCATCCAAATTCAGGGTCTCTTTGATGAGAATATTTAATCAATATATCCCAAAATTCAGGCGGTTTCGCTCTTGCAACATCGGCGCGGATTCCGTCAATCCCCAAATCAATGCAGGCATCTACATATTGTTTATGCATTTCTAACAATTTAGGATTTAATGTTCTGTTTGATTCATCATCCCAGGGCTCAAACATTCTGATATCAGTCCATCCTTGAGGAGTTTTTTCCTCGCCGTTTCTTCCGTATGCCATTAACTCCGGTTCTGTTTCAAACATATCCACAGAAGCGCAGCTCGGTAAATCTAACATTACTTTAATGTTTCTTTTGTGGCACTCATCTATAAACGCCTTAAACTGTTCATCAGGAGTTCTCGGATCATCTTTTTCAATAATCATAGGATCGATTGCCAAATGCCCATCATCCGTAACATATTTTGCAGGAGAATATATAGACCCTGCGGTTCCTTGAGCATTTTTCTTGCCTGTCGGGTGAATAGGAAGGATGTGTATTGTATTAATACCGTCCTCTTTTAATTCATCTAACCTTGATATGGCACTTAAAAAAGTTCCGTTCTTTTCGCCGGTCTTTAAAGTTACAATATCATCACCGTTTAAATCTTGAGCTGTAAATGTTCTGGGAACTATTGCAAGCATTACGGATTCATTATTGCGAATCATTGTTCTTAAATTATTTTTATATGGTTTTACAGGAGCTTGTGCAAGCTCAACTTTATGAACTTTTGGCGCATTAATAAGTGCCATATTTTGCAAATACTTATCAATAGAGCCATTGTCCTGATGATTTTGCGGCTGCTCTGGTTTTTCACGAGTAACCTGATAATCTGACGCTTTAAAATTTACTGTTGAGATTTTACTTACTTGCATCATCGCTCACCTGCTTTTTTAACGTATGTGGGTTTCTTATTTTACCGAATCCTAACTGTGCAAGAATTGTTCCGCCAAGGACTATTCCGCCTATTGTACCGGCAAGTCTTGCCCATTTTTGGTTTGTATATCGTCTCTCTGCGGCATTCTTAACAAAGTCTACCGGAGTTTGTGATACCAAATTGAACATAGACATTCTGGTCTTAGATTCTTTTGTATAATTCCTAAGTGCTGCCGGATCCACAAGATGTTCCGGTTTTGTAAAGTCTATATTGTTATTTCCGATTATATTTCTGAATCTGTTTATGTACTGCTGGAATCTTGTCATTATATTACCGGATTCCTTACTGTCATAACGTTTAAGAGCGTTCCTTGTTGATTCTGTAATACGTCCTTTTGCCTTAGTTGTTTTTGGATCAACGCCTTCTTCTGCACCCCAGACTGTATTCATAACATCTTTGTAGAAGTCAGGATTATTTATTGTATTAAGCTTCAATGTATGATCGGAAGATGTTGCAGTGAGTATTGCCTCTTTACCCTTTTGAAGAATTTCTTTATCATAAGCAGATACCGGCTCTTTTCTGTTATACAAATCAAGCGTATGCAAGATTCTGTTAAACGAATTGTTTGCACCTTGATATCTTTCGATGATTCTTGAAATTGTATAGTTTTTAGAAGAACCTACACCTTTTGCATTTTCTTTTGCGTATTCAATTCTTCCGGCTTCTCCAAATTCTGGGGACCAGTATTTACTTGCAATATCCGCAAATTTATTTTCTTTAACACCATCCAGTATATCAAACAATTCCTGTCTTGTACTTACTGAATTTGAAAGAGTTGAAACGTCTTCTTTTACAAGTTTTCCGATTGTATTTGAGAATTTGCCCTTACCGGTTTCATTCAGAAGTTTAGCAGTATTGTTGTAATTATTCTCTATTGCGGTTATTAAATCAACAATGTGAGATTTGCTTGCAGATTTGCCGCTAAGCTTGATTTCCATCTCTGACATAATCTTTCCGAGCTTAGAAACAGCTTCTTCATACTTAGCCGGATTTGACGCCAGCTCTGTAAGCTTCTTGTCAAGCATTTCTTGCACTGCCTGCTCAGAGTTTCTCAGTAATTTAAGCTCCTTGTATTTTACACCAAGAACATCAAGCAGCGTCTTTTCAAATTGAGCACTGTAAGAACGCGCAATAACCGTTTCCGGAGCGTGCTCAAACTTGAAGGATTTACATTTATCTAAAATCTTATCGTTTTCTTTAAATACACTAAGAATTTTAGCAAAATCGGTGATTTCTTTTATATTAGCTTCAGATACATAATTTGAAGGGGTTTTCTGTATTGATTTTGAAATATTTTCAATAATTCTGTTTTTAAACCCATTTAAAGATTCTTTAGAAACTGCCGCTTCTTTTGCGATTTTTTCATCAAAAAGAGATTTAAGTTCTGATTTAAACTTCAAGAGTTCTTCTGATGTTAACTCTTTTGATTCAAATTTCTTAAGAATACTATTTATTTCATCCTGTGTCGGGATGAATACTTTTTCTAAAGTTGCTTTATTAGTATTTGGCAAACTGGTTCTTATTGTATTAATAAGAGTTTCGGCAGTTTTTTCATCTGTAACAAATGATTTGACGCCGCGTTTTTCCATCTGCAATATATTTGCCAAATCTTGTTTTACACCTTCTGCAGTATTTGCATCGAGATTTTTAGTAAACATTTTTACAAGATTATCAAACTCAGATTTTGGAAGTTCCTGATTTTTGTAATTCGTAAGTATTCTTGCTACATTTTTGCTCAGAGTAGTATTTCCGATTTCTCCTGCGGAAATATTCATATTGTTGGTTCTTTCAAGAGCCTTTGTAATCTTAGAATTGTAATTTGAATTTCTTGCCTTTTCAATCCAAGGTCCTATGATTTTTTCCAATCCGCAGCAAATCAAAGCTGTCATAACAGGAACGACACCAGCAGTCATCATCCATAATGTATTATTCTGGATACCAATCTTTCTCATCTGTTCTTTGATAACATCATGGCGATCCTGAATACCTCTTGGAACTCCTAACCTGTCACCGATAATATCCAAATCTTCACCAGGATATTCTCCTCTATAGAGATCAAACGGAATATAATTCGGATCCTGTAATACGGATTTTTTACGGCCTTGATCGTCAATATATTCTTTTCCGATATTAAAACCTTGATATAATCTTGAAGGAGTATTTATTGCAATCAAAGGATACAATGACATAGAAGCCAGAAAAGCTCCAAGCCCCGCATATTCCATAACTCTTGCCATCGGGTTTGTTGTTCTTGCAGCCAGCATTGTTGCAATTCCGATACCGCCAAGCTTAAGACCTACATCGTTGAGACGTCCTGACTGGTGATCATTAGCAGTGCCTTTGAATCCATCCTTAACTGCTTTTATGTCGTACGCGATATCTTTTAAGAAATATTTAGGGATAGTAATTAAAGAATCGTGTACCAGATGCCCTTGTCCCGGAAGCGGCTTGGCATTATTTTGTGTCTGAATACGGCCTTCAGCCTCTCTATAAGGTCTATGAGGCTTATGAGACTTAGTATTATCTATATTTGTCTGTATCGGATTAATTGATGTCATACTAAATCACCGTACTTTCTTTATTGTCATCTATAATGTCTTTATTGGCTAATTTACCCATATGTCTTGCCTTATATATAACATTTGCTGTACTTCCAATAGTAAGAGCCGCTGTCAGAAGCATCCAAGCTTTTCCAGCATGTTTCATAAAGCCTGAAGTTCCTTTTTCTCCGGTCCATAATGTTTTAAATGCTTTTACAAATGATTTTCCAAATGTTTTGGAGATATCAACAAAATTAGTGCCTGCATTCTTTAGTCTAGCTCCAATTTTAGTAAAGAAGCCTTCTCCGGGTTTTGCAATATGACGTTTTCTGTTTGATATTGCATCAAATAAGTCTGTCCAGGAATTTTGAGCCGCAAGACCAACACCAACACCAGCCCAAGCATAAGTTGAAAGCGATTTTGCTGTCTTGGTTGTTGAAATTATACTTTGGATTATTGGGGTTGTCTCTGTAACAGAATCATTTAAGTCATCTCCTAAACCTATTTTCTTTGCAATCTTATCGTAATATTTAACCCCATAGTCCGGATCATTTTGGATTAAGTCTTTTCTAAAGAACTCTCTGCTGTCATAAACTTTTCTTTGCTGCCTTAAAGGATAAATATTAGCATCTTTACCGGGCTGTGTTGGAAGCGGATAATAAACATTTGTATAAGGTAGTTCGATATCAACTCCGGTTCCCCAGTATACAGGACGGGTTACCAGATCTGCTGACAATGTTTTGAATAAACCGTAAAGTATAACGCCCAGCGCCATTTTTTTACCATTTACTGCTAGCTTCTGCGATTTTAGATTAAGATGTTTGGTAACCAGATTGAACATTGCCATAAACATTGCACTTCCTGCCAGATATGGCACAATTCCCATTGATAAAAATTCATAAAAGTCGGAATTAACATCACCTCGAAACCCTTTTATGGGATATTCAGTGAACGCACTTTGTGTTTTATCAATTTTTTGTGCAATTCGCGTTCTTAAAGTATTTGGCAATATTTTGGATTCGTTATCCTCTTCTTTTTTTGATTCGGACTTCGCGCCAAAACTTGTATTACTATCTGTTATTCTTACTGCTTTAATCATACGAACCCCATCTGGTACCTATATATTAAAAGTTTCTAAAATATAAATTTTTGCTAGTATTTAAGCATGAATTTTACATTTTTTTACAAAATAAAAAAATACTCCACACACAATTTAATTTACCAAAAACAAAAATAAAAAACAAGAAAAAAGGACTATAAAGTCCTTTTTTGCTAACTACGTTCGCCCAGTTCTTTATCCATAAGGAATAGAGAAGCATGGTTGTCGCCAAAAAGTTCCAGACGTTTTATTATATCCTTTACATTCTGCTCTTCTTCAATCTGTTCGTTAATAAACCAATCAATAAAAGACAGAGTTGTTCTGTCACACTCTTCTTCCGCAGCTTTTGCTATCTGCATAACGGATGCGGTTATACTTTTTTCATGTTCATAAATATGGTTAAAAATTGACAGTATACCATTAAACTCGAATTCAGGAGTTTTAATCTGTTTTAAAGTTACAAAACTGTTTCTTTCAATCAGATAATCAAAGAGTTTTAGCCCATGCTCGACTTCTTCTTTTGCCTGAACCTTCGTCCAGTTTGCAAACCCGAATAAACCAAGCTCTCTTAAGTGAGCAGACATTGACAAGTACAAATAACCGGAATAAAATTCTTTGTTTATCTGTTCATTAATAATATTATTAATAGAGTCGCTAATCATTTTTATCCTCCCCCCACAGACCATGAATATTGCAATTTTCTATAGCTTTAATGTCATCATCAAGGCCTGTTATTTTAAATTCCGCAGTATCGCCTGGATTCAGATATTTCAAATGCAGCTCCGATTTGTCTTTCTTATAAACTTCAATGAACTGAATATAATGTTCTAAAATCATAGGGTGAGTTTTTACTTCTACATATTTTTCGTTTTCTCTGAATACAATTTTCGGAGCATGTTTTTCGCCAATTTCACTAGTATCGTGCTGAATTTCCAGTAATTTCATAGGTTCTCCGCAGCAGACAAGTTCCCCAACCCCTGGTAAGATTACTTGAACCAAGTTTCCGCATACTTCACACTTGTAAAGTTGTAATTTTTCTGTAGCCATAACATATCCTTTCTTACACCCACCATTTTAACTTCTTATATTTTATCCGCATTGTCGAGCTCGGTAATTTGTGATATTATCTGGTGTATGGATAATTTTTTTAGTAAAGCATCTGAAGATATAAAACCATTAAAAGAGCAGTTTGATGATTTAAAAAATAACTATGAGCGAATTTTTATTGAGGCTGCAGAAAGCATAAGGGCTGAGGTTAATAAATTTAAGCCTGAAAATCCTTGCGCAAAATGTCCTGTAAAAGACTGCAAAATTGAGAAAAAAGATGTATTTACTCCGTATCCTCCAAATTGTGAATACAGAGACTGGCAGATTAAAATATTAAGCTTTCTTGCAGGAGATTACAGGCAAAAGCTAAAAACGATTCATAAAAATATTCTTGAAAAAAAAGCAAATTATACTTGCAATAAGTGTGCATCTTGCTGCAAACTTGCAACAAGCGAATTATCTTATGCTCAGCTTAAACAAAGAGCTTTGAGAGGAGATAAATTCTCCAAGGATTTTGTTTCGGTATTTGTTCCCTATGAAACTGACGAGGACGCTAAAAAGGCTAATCCGGAGTATTTTGAGCTTTTAAATAATACTATGGGGGATGAAAAGGTATATTATTACTATTGTCCGAAGTTAAAAGGAAATCTTTGTTCGGACTATGAAAACAGACCGGATATATGCAAAGATTTCCCGCATAATCCGCTTAAACTTCTTCCTTCCTCCTGCGCATTTAATGCCTGGAAGGATGAAGTTGCTCATCAGGCTTTATTACTAAAAGCAAAAGTTGATATCATTGAATTTTATAAGGATAAATTACAATGATACTTGCAGGATTAACGTTAGAAGAACTTGAAAATTTAATGTCTGAACTTGGTGCAACAAAGTTTAGGGCTAAACAAATTCATAATTGGATTTATTCAAAATCTGTATCTTCTATAGATGAGATGACGAATCTTTCCAAGGATTTTAGAGAGCAGCTGAAAAGTATTGCTTCTGTTACAGATACACAAATTAAAATAAAGCAGGTCAGCAAAGACGGTACAATCAAATATCTGATTGAATATCCTGACGGTGAGTGTGTTGAAACGGTTTTGATGAGGTTTGATAATAGGGCAAATCTCACAGCTTGCGTAAGTTCTCAGGTCGGATGCGCAGTCAACTGTTCTTTTTGTGCAACCGGTAAGGGCGGATTTAGAAGAAATCTTAATTACAAAGAAATTATAGAGCAGGTATTAACTATTCAAAGAGATACAGGGCTCAAGGTTACAAATATAGTATTTATGGGGCAGGGCGAACCGTTGTTAAATCTCGATAATGTTCTTAAGGCATTGGAAATTTTTAACAATGATTTTCAAATAGGAGCAAGAAGAATTACAATTTCAACAAGCGGAATTATTCCGGGGATTAATCGACTTGCAGATATGGATTTGCAGTCCACTCTTGCAATATCTTTGCACGCTCCAACGCATGATTTGAGAAAACAAATTATGCCGATAGAAAATAAATACCAACTAAATGAATTAAAAAATGCTCTTTTAAATTATATTAATAAAACCGGAAGAAGAATAACTATAGAATATATTTTAATTCACGGTTTCAATGATACCTCGCAAGTTGCAAAAGAGCTTGTTTATTACCTAAAAGATTTGAAATGTAATATTAATCTCATACCCTATAATTCAGTTATTGAGAATGATTATAAAAAACCTTCCGTAAATGACACCATGAAGTTTAAATATCTTCTCGAACATTCGGGCAAGAAAGTTACTGTAAGACTTGAACGCGGTGCTGATATTGACGCAGCCTGCGGCCAGCTCAGGGGTAAGAATAAATTGGAGTGATGATGAATAATATTTTTGAAAAAAATATTAAGGCTTTAGAAACAAAGGACAAGAATCTTGCTAAGAAGTTAGCGGAGTACATAGTAACTGATGTTCCTCAGCTTGTGCAGGAAAATGGGTTCTATAATTTTATATACAAAGGTAAGTATCTCCACCATAAAGAAAACCCATTGGGCGAAGCAAGGGAGATTTTTGCAAGAGTAAAAAATGACCCTGTATCTATTCATATTATTTACGGAATAGGGCTTGGATATTTGTTTCAGGTTGCATCAGCTAATTCAATAGGAACGGTTGTTCTATATGAACCTGACTTAAATATATTAAAAATAGCTTTTACCCTGGTTGATTTTTCTCAAGATATACTAAAATCAAATGTCTTTATCACGACTGATTTAGAAAAAGCCGGAGAATATATTTACAAAAAATCCAATACCCAAAATTCTCCCTATATGCTTATAACAACGGCATACAGAGAACTATGCGGCGCCGGATTCGGAGAGTTTGTGGAAAAGCTGCAAAGAATGATAGGCTCATACATGCTGGATTTGAAGTATACGAAACAAAAATTTTATCCGCTTCTTATTTACCTATTGCAAAATATTCCGCATCTTATGAATGAGCCTCCGCTAACTTCCATCAAAGATTTATATAAAGGCAAGACTGCAGTTGTAGTGTCTGCTGGGCCTTCATTAGATAGAGACATAGAGGTCATAAAAAAATACCGGCACAAATTCGTTCTTTTTGTTGTCGGGACAGCAATGAAAACTCTTGCTAAACATAATATTACACCTGATTATCTTTGTTTGATTGAATCTTATGATTCATCAAGACAAATTGAAGGAATTGATTTATCAAAGGTAAATCTTATTACAGAGCCTTATTCACACCCGAATTTAAGAAAATTTAAATTCAAAAATGTTTATTCTCATATTTCGGCTAATATGCCTATAAACTTATACTGGGCAGATGTCATCGGAGAAAGTGCGGAAGAATACTGGTCTAAAGGTACTGTTTCATATACTGCAATAAATTCTGCAAGAATCTTAGGCTGCTCAAGAATTATTGTTGTAGGGCAGGATTTAGCGTATTTAGAAGGGCAGTGCTACAGTAAGGATTCTGCATACAAAGATCTTGTCTGTGCAAAGAACCCTCAAACCGGCAGGTGGGAGATTACGGCAAAAGACTTTGATACTTTTGCAAAATCTCTGTCTAACTCTGACAATGAAGAGGCTCGCAAGAGAACTGCAACAAGGAGACTTACAAATCTTAATAAATCGCTTTATTACGTTAAGAGTATAAAAGGTGAGTTGATTCCTACAGAATCCGTGTACGCAGCGTTTATAAAGCCGCTTTACGAATACACGGAAAAATTTAACGACAGAGAATACATTAATGCTTCAATGGTAGGTGCACAGATTGACGGATTTAAAAATATGCCGCTGGAGGAAGCTTTAAAAAATCTGCCGGATTTAAACTTCGGAGAGATTGATAATAAATATAGTTATAATATTCCTGTAATTAAAGAAAAATTACAGCATGATTTAAATGGGCTTGTACAAGATATTCCAAAGTTAGAAAAAGGCAGAGGGATGCTGAAAAGCTTTAATAACGACCTTAAAAGGCAAAAGAATATTACGCCGGAAATTTTAAAATCGCTCAAAAAAATTTCTGAGTATTATCTTTATATGAGCTCTGACTGCACAAAAGAAAGCAAGCTTTTAGATTTTATTACAATAGCAGATAGAATTAATCTGGATTATGAAATGAAAATGGCAAGAACTCTTACGCCTGAAATTATTGAAAATATTATAGAAAAAATGAACGCTTTTTATGATAACGCAGAAAAGAGAATCAATCGGGTATCCGGGATTCTACAAAAATCACTTGAGGAGATATAATGAAAATTTTAATACAGCGAGTGAAGGAAGCTTCTGTTACAATTGACGGAGAAGTTTATTCCTCAATAAATAAGGGAATTTTAGCTTTTGTCGGAGTAAAAAAGGGCGACTCCATAGAGATGGTTGAAAAACTTGCTGAAAAGATAGTAAATTTAAGGATTTTCCCTGATCAGAATGATAAAATGAACCGTTCGCTGAAAGATATAAACGGAGAAATGCTTGTGGTTTCTCAATTTACTTTGTGCGGAGACTGCAAAAAAGGTACGCGTCCGAGCTTTGATAAATCAGAACAGCCGGATATTGCAAACAATTTTTATGAAGCTTTTATTGAAGCTGTAAAAGAAAGAGGAATAAGAACCGCAACCGGCCAATTTGGTGCAATGATGGATGTTGCGCTTATAAACGACGGGCCTGTAACATTTATGCTGGAGGTTGAAAATGGCTGATGATTTCAAGCACTATACAGTCATGCTTAATGAAGCTGTTGACGCTCTGGAGTGTCAGCGAGGGAAAATTTATGTTGATTGTACTCTTGGAGGCGGAGGGCACAGCGAACTTATACTGAAACGAATTTCGCCCGAAGGAAGGCTTATTGCGTTTGATATTGACGAAGAGGCTATAGCGCATGCAAGAGACAGGTTAAAAGATTATCCAAATCTCACAATAATCAAATCATCTTATACTAATATTAAAGAAGAGCTCTATAAGCTCGGAATAGAAAAGATTACAGGCGGAGTAATCTTAGATTTGGGCGCCTCATATCACCAGCTTACAAAAGCTGAAAGGGGATTTTCTTTTTCAAAAGATGCACCGCTTGATATGAGATTTGACATGCAGAGCGACTTTTCTGCTTATGATGTTGTTAACAAATACCATGAAGACGATTTAGTAAGGATTTTCAGTGAATATGGGGAAGAAAGATTTTCAAAAAGAATTGCAAAGAAGATTGTTGAAACTAGAAGGAATGCACCGATTAGAACAACGAAAGAGCTGGCTGATATCATTATCTCTGCGACTCCTAGGGTTAAGTCTCATATACACCCTGCTACAAGAGTGTTTCAGGCAATTCGTATAGAAGTAAATAATGAGTTAAAAAATGTAAATATTGTACTGCATGATATATTGGATTTATTAGACAATGGTGGTATAATTTCTGTAATAAGTTTTCATTCTTTGGAAGATAGGATAGTTAAGAATATTTTCAAGTTTGAGAGCCAAAAGTGCAGATGCAATGAAATGATTTGCAAATGCCCTCCGCCAAGAATCGAGTTGGTAAACAAAAAACCGATAATGGCGGGAGAGAAGGAGATTTTGGAAAATCCGCCATCCAGAAGTGCAAAATTAAGAATTGCACGAAAAGTTCGTTAATCCGGAGGATGGCTGCCGGACTTTCTGTTTACTAATTTGGGAATAGAGGAGTAATATAATTGGTTTCAGCTTTAAGAATCAACAACAATAAATCCGGAAATGTAAGAAGCCTAGATAGTTTTATAAAAAAGTTTTCAAAAGAAACAACAAATGCTTATGAAATAGAAGAACCTAAATCTTTTGTAGATAAGTCTATTCAAAATCTGGCTGTTAATAGTATAATAGAAGGGTACTTTCCAAAGGAGAATCTGGTAAAAGATATGGCAATAAAACGTGTAAACAAGACTTTGTGCGTGATTTTGAGCCTGCTTATAGGGGTGGTAGTTGTAAGCTACTATTTTGTAATCTCCTGTGAAATGAAATTAAATGATTTGAGCCGTCAGACAATTATTCTTAATAATGAAAATGAAGAGCTGCAGAATAAGCTGGACACTTTAAAATCGTTTAATAATGTAGATAAAACCCTGCAGCAGAATAATATGCTGCAAAGAGCGGGGCAGGTTATTGAAACTCCTGAAATTACGGTAGATTCTTCTCTCGTTTCTAAGAAAAAGACAAATAAAAAAATATTTAATTATGCGATAGGTTTTTAAAAAGATGCTTAAAGTAGTTTGCGGTGCAGGGAATGAAGACTGCGAAAGTGTAAAAAGATTAGTTTATATCTACGCCAAAGCGGGTTGTAAGTATTTTGATTTATCTGCAAAAAAAGAGATTCTGGAAGCTGCAAAAGAAGCTCAGGCTCTGGCCGGTGTGGAAGATTTGCATTATTGTGTCAGTGTGGGTATAAAAGGCGACCCGCATATTAACAAGGCTAAAATCAATACATCTAAATGTATTAAATGCGGAAATTGTTACAGGAGCTGTCCTAATGATGCGATATATTCCTCAATTATTATTGACGAAAAGCGTTGTATTGGCTGCGGAACCTGCGCAAAGAAGTGCCCGACAGGCTCTATTACAATGTTTGAAAAGGACGTAAATGTAAAAGAAATTCTTCCTTATCTGGTTGAAAACGGAGTTGAAATTCTGGAACTTCACATAATGGGGCATGATAAAAAAGATTTGGATTACAAATGGGAAGTTATCAACGAATGTAACCCCAAATATGCTGCCATTTGTATAGACAGGGAAAATTTCGGCAACAAAGAAGTTTTAGCCCGCATAAGGAATATGATTGCACACAGAAAACCTTATACAACGATTGTTCAGGCAGACGGAATCCCTATGAGTGGCTCGGACGATACGTTTAAAACAACCCTGCAAGCGGTTGCAATGGCTGAGATTATACAAAATGCCAACCTTCCTGTACATATTATGCTATCCGGCGGAACAAATTCCAAAACAGCAGAGCTTGCAAAGCTATGCGGAATTAACTACTGGGGAATCGCAATCGGTTCCTGGGCAAGGAAGGTTGTAAAACCTTATATAAATTCAAAAGATTTCTGGGACTGTCTGGACTGCCAGCATAGCGCAATAGAGGCGGCTAAAGCATTGGTTAAAGCTTCTGTTTAGCAAGCTTGGAAATTGCCTGCAGAAAGTCCTCTTTTGCGATTTTAATTTTTTCAAGGTCGCTTAGCATAAATGTTTTATTGTCCATTTTTTCGTTAATCCCTAAGCGTTCAAGCGCGTTATAATACCCAAGTGTAACCATTTCTGCAACATCTGAGCCGTTAAATTTATTATCAAGCATAATTTGAGCAAGCTCATCTCTTGAAACATCATTACCTATCGGCTGCCCCTTAGAGTGTATATCGTAAATTTCTTTTAACCCTTCTAAATCCGGCATAGGTACTTCCAAATGCAGCCCGAACCTGCCGGAAGCCAGAAGCGCAGGATCAATCAAATCAAGTCTGTTTGTTGCTGCTATTACAAAAGCCATAGCATTACTTTTTTCTAAATCACTCATGCAGCCCAAAAACTGATTGACTACGCTGTCGTCAAATCTTGCATTAGAGCTTCCGTCACGTTTTTTACCGATTGCATCAAATTCATCTATAAACAGAATATATGGGGCTTTATCTTCTGCTGTTTGGAAAATATTCCTGACACTTTTTTCTGAGCCGCCGACTTCTGAGCTTTTAAACTCATTGGCATTTACATATCGAAATTCGGCATTTGCTTCATTTGCGATAGCTTTCCCAAGAAGTGTCTTACCGCATCTTGGCGGGCCATATAGCATAATTCCCTTATTTAACCTTATATTTTGATATACCATCGGGTAATTAATCGGTCTTATTATAGATTTTCTAAGATTTTCAATAACATTTCCTAACCCGCCTATATCTTGGAATGTAAACTCTTTCCGTTTTGTAACTCTTTTCTCGCCAGCAGTAAGAGCCGAGATTGTCTGTCTATTAAATTTTTGTAGTCCCTCAGCGGTCGAAACAGCACTTTTTACTTCAAGATATCTTTCTGCATTTGCAGGGTTATAACTATATGGCGGATTAAACATAAATTTATGCTTATCGTGAATATACGAGTAAAGTTCTCCTGTTCCGATAAACTCTCCCTGCGTCAGTTTTTTTGTCTCGCCTGATTTTATAAAATGCCGGTTTGCGTTTAGAGATTCATCAGGATTTCTTACCTCAAGCCGGTAAATCCATTCAGACAAGTTAATTACGTAATAATCATTGTTTTTCTTAAAAATTCCGAAATTAGCCTCCAGTTTGTTTCGGTTTATCAAATCACCTTCGCCGACTTTAAGAGTATAAGTTTTTATAATGGGTATATCTATATTTTCTAGAGCTTTATTGAGCATAAAATTTGAAACTTTATCATCAGATGTAACTATCAGCATAGAGTTGTCATCTAAAGCCTCTAAGCCATATCTGAATTTATCTGACAAAGTAGGTTTTTTATCTCCCCAAAGTCCGTAAAAACTTGGAATCTCTGTACAATTTCTTACATTTTTGCTATTTACTTCCTGCCTTTGTGCAGGCGTCCGGTATACCATGCCTGCACTTATGGGTGTAATTCTCATAATATCCTCAACTATCTATTTTGATATAATAGATAATCTCTTTCCTTCTTCCTGTACTTCTTGCTTTTTGTATGGATTTGATACAAAGTTATATTGCGGGTTATAGTATGTTCTATGGCCTTTAAAGGCAATATTTTTGATATGTTTCAATATCATAACTCCGTTTTTGGCTGTTAAATCGCTTAGAACAATTTTTCCGCCTTCTTTGAATATACCCAGCTGTCCGTTAATTTCCTTAACTACATATTTTGCTTTATCTCTAACATTAGCATTTGTAAACACTGTTCCAACAGGAACTGCAACTCCTGCGCCAAGAAGGAGATAATCAACTTCTGATTTCGGCTGAATCGGTACATATTTGTTATTCGGATTTATTGATTCAATATCGTTATCGGCAAAGAATTTTTTGCGTTTTGCATCGGTATCTAAGCCATATTTTGCGAAATAGTCAACTCTATTTTTATGATCAATTCCGCCTGCATTGAACAAGGTAACTGTCATATCACCGTTTGCGCTCTGCATCATATAAGCAACTTTTGCAAGTGCCTGCGTTAACTGACGCTTTTCGTTCTGCAAAGCTTCGTTTTGTGGGTCTTTCTCTAACGCGCCTTTAACCTCATAAAATCTTTGATATAAGGCATCTCTGTTCCTGCCGCCTATTGTAACGTCCATCGCATAAGGTGTACCATCGTTAAGCGCGTGTAATTCAGGGTTGCTTCTGTCTTTCAAAGCACCATTGATTGATGCCATTATTGATTTTCTGTATTTTCCAATATCACTGTCACTTTCAACATCTGTCCAGGGAAGAGCATTTCTGTTTTGGAGATATACGTTCTTTGCTTTTTCTTCATAACCGCTCATACCAAGCTCATCACCTGCATAGTTTGTTGGAACACCCGGAAGCCCTTTCAGATATTCCGTAATCATTGCGGCTTTTTTTACAGCCGGCTCTGTTACGGATTTGAATACTGTATCAACAATAGCTTCTTTATTTGCAATAGGCTTGCCGGATTTGTATTCAGCCTGTTTTATTGCCATTGACATTGCAACTTTAATATCTCTTGCAGAATAGCCTAATTTTCTCATGCCTGTTTTGGGGTCTTCAATCTTCGGAAGCTCTGAAGAGTTTCTTTGAACATAGTCTCTGTCATATTTTTCTACAAATTCTTTTGCCGCTTTGGTTAAAGCTTCTTTAGCTGCAGGATTTTTGCCGGTCTTTGTATAAGAATCCAAGAGCAGTGATGCAAGATTAACTGTATACAGGCTGTATTGACTGTAATCAGAAACGGATCCTAAAATTCTATCAGCCCTTTCTCTGTTTGCTTTTCCAATATCTTCATTAGGGCCTGCCCAGTCAAAACCACCATGAACCAGATAATTGTTCATCATATCATCAGAATTAGCGATCTTAATAACGTTATCAAAAATCTGCTTACGTTCAGCTTCTGATAATTTTAGCCCATAAGAGTTTTCAGCAGTTTTTAATAATGCTTCAAAAGCATTTTCAAGGCTTGAAAGCTCCGGTACATTAATAACCGCAGGACTCAATGTCTGACCTTCGCCTAAATAATTTCCGTTTGTAAGATCAACAAGAGCATCAATTAAACGTTTTTTATCTTCTTCGCTTGCAATACCATTTAAATCTTCATAAACAGCTGCCATAAGAACATTTGTCATTGCTGCAGCTCGAGAGCTTGTTGTTCTGAAATATTCGTTATTATCGATATTCAATCTCAATTCAAGCGGAAGTTCTGTATTTGTCCTTGCACCGGTAAGTGCTCTCATCATGTCTTGTCTGTAGCTGCGGTTGCCCTCAAATTCCGCATGTCCGTTTTTATATCCATGTTTTAATGATGAATGGAATAATCCCATATCGAGTGCAAGCCCATGAATCATTCTCGGCTTATCATGGTTATCCATAAACGTCCAGAGGTTTCTTATATAATCTGCACTGCGTGTCTGCATTAATAGATCCAGTCTTTGCTTGAATCCATCATGAGTTTCAGAAATACTCGTTCCGTCGTCAAACGCCGGTGCAAATGAAGTTAACAAATTCGTAAAGAAGTATGAATACCCTGCCTCTGTTGTTATACCTGTTTCATTAAAGAATTTAGCCATAGCATCAGGTTCACCGTTATAACGCTGACCGATATTTGTCTGATCTCTATACGGGCAGGATTCTGCACCGGTATGAGCGCGTAATAAGTCCGGAATATCAGTAAGTTCTGCAACGATGTATGAATTCGGGTTTTCACTCTTTACAGCCTGTACAAATTTTGACCAGAAAGCAATAGCCTGATTCCAAGCATCATCAAAATCAGTATCATTGTTTCTTACAGAATCCATGTCAATAACGTCTTTTGCTGCATCAAGTCTCCAGTCTAACCCGAGAGAAGCTCTGTCAACTGCAGCTTCTGCAATTCTAAAGCTCATTGTATCTGTTCCTGCAATTCTCTTGTTGATAGAGTCTGCTACATAAGTAATATCACTGTCTGATAATGATTTAAGCCCTTTTTCTATTTTCTTTTCCAGCTGTAATGCTTCATCATCCGGATTGTAAGCTTTAATGCCTATAGCTTTAAGTGATGTCGCATTCCTTATACTCTCATAATCATAAGTAATTTCGCCATTATCAAGAATCTTGGAATTAAAAGCTTTACCGCTAAGAGATTTTAATAAAGCATATTTTGCAATATCCTGTCCTACAAGCTCCATTACATATTCACCGTATTCCGTATAATCTCCATTTACATCAAGGAGTTTTTCGTCAGATTTGTCATTAACTTTCTTGATAATAGAATCGGCAAAGTCCTTCAATTCATTGTTATAAAGACCGTTTACTCTATTGTAAGTTTTTGCGTAAGGTTCAACAAGATGAGGATTATTCTGTTTCATCAAATCAAATCTTGAAATCCCGATAGTGTCTTCGCTTGTTGCTCTATTTGAGAAATAAGATGTTGATAAAACTCCAACAGTGTTTTCGCCAAATTCTAAAGTATCAAGAGGAAGGCTCATTAAGGATTTTACAGTAACTGAGTCCTTATCAAGTATACCTTTTGGCTCCAGAAGGTATTGACCATTCAAAATATTATTTAATACCGGCTCTGTTATATTAGCATTTTGTGGGAGCTTTCCTTCATCAATAAGCTTATTAATACCGTCAACAGTTTTGGCCTTGCCGACAGTTTGTGCTGTATAAAGGGTCTGAATATTTTTTACTTTGCCGGTCCAATATTTACCTGATTGTATTGCCAAATCCTGAACTTCATAAGTTCCGCGTTCAATCATTTGCTTTTCAAGGTCACGTTTTGTTCTATCTACGATTGCTTGATTAATCTTTTCGTCATAGCCTGAGATATGATAATTCATTTTTACCATATCAGTGTTAGCATCCCAGGCAACAAAACCGCCTTCAGTTTTCTTATCAATCTTAAAGTTTGAAAACTGTGATACAAGAATAGTTCCGTCCGCAGAATCAAGCTGGATATTCTTTCCGTATGTCTTGTTCAAATCATTAATAACATCAACTCGTTTTTGGTATTCTTTCGGGTCAATCTGGCAGATATAGTTAACAAGAGTATCGTCGTGAGTTACGATATCAAGCTCTTTGCCGGATTTTAAGTTCTTGTACGTATTAATGGCATTATCCAAATCCTTAATCTGTTCGCTATCTACCTGAGAAGCATCATAAATCTGGAACAATGTTTCTTTGTTAGAATCATAGTTTGGGTTTGCCTTCTTTTCAATCTTTCCGCTATCGTTTTGTGTATAAATATAAGGAGCATTTATTACCCTGTGTCTTAAATTTTCTTTATTTTTAGGAACAGTTCCGAATCCGAGGTTTGTATCTTTTATACTTGACATTCTAAACCAGTAATATGTCTGCGGATTCTTTTCTGCCCACCTCAAAGCGTATTGGAAGTGAACACCTTCCAACCCTTCTGACGTAAAAGTACCGTCATAAACATACTTCATACCATTAGAATACAAATCTCTCATAAATGAAGCAAAGTTTTCGGTATTGCCCATATCCGGAGCTATCTGCATATTGTTTTTGTTCCAATATCTGTGAGATGAAACATTATCGCCATTTGCTATCGGAGTAGAAAACATGTAGGTATATCCGTTTTGTTTTAAATACGGAATCATAGACTGCATGCCTGCAATATTACCGCCGAGCTTGTTTGCAAAAGTCTTTATAACACCTTCCATTTTTTTCTGGTAATCTTTGTCATAATAAATCTCGCCGGTATTGCTGTCAGTAAACCCTCTATACATAACGCCGGGCTTTAGTCCGTCAGGCATAACAAGATATCCGGCTCCCTGAACTCGTGGTGTTGTTCCGCGTCTTGCTACCAAAGAATATTTATAGCCGGCAATACGATCCTCAAAATCAGCATCGCCGCCCTTATCAACATTTGTCCTGAAAACATAATCTCCGTTTTTTCCGGCTTTCATATTCATACCTGTATCAGGACCTTCCCAGATAATGCTTCCGTCAGCTTTGTTTCTTCTTACAATTTTGTATGCAAAAGGTGCATCCTTATCAAGGTTAGTAATATCCTGCAGGTTGACATTAACACCTTGAGGCTCTAATTTGATAGTTGCAATCGGTGTTTCGGAGATTGTATAGTTTAGTTTTTCATTAGGAACAGCCCTGAATATCTGGACTTCGCAGTCTTCCTTTGCATAGTCATAAGGATAATTAAATCTGTAAATATCCTCACCCACGTCATTTTTTACGTGCTGATATCCTTTGAACCCTAAATTTGATACACCGTTAATTTTATTAATAAACACCGCGGAAACTCCTTCTACAAATATATAAAGTCTGTAAGAAAATATTTTTTGCCATAATTTTCGGCATGTACTACAAAATTTTTACATTTGTTAATATTGTATATAATACACATGAGCAATAAATTATGCTAAAAGAATCGTATAACAAATATGATTATATATCAACACCCGACATCATATTAATCAGTGTATCAATAGTGTTTTGCATACTAACACTGTCAGTTGTTCTCTGCTGCAAAAACGCATTAATCTGGGGCATCATCTCAATTGCAATGTCCAGCTTTGGATTTGTTCCCGGCTGATACATACCAACATCAATCAAATCCTTATTTTCTCTATACATTGCCATAATTTTTCTAAGCTTTGCGGCCGCTTCCTTATGCTCAGGAGAGGCTATCGCAGACATAAGCCTTGAAATACTTCCCAAAATATCAATTGCAGGGTAATGATTTGCTTCTGCGACTTTTCTTGAAAGGAAAATGTGACCATCAGTAATACCGCGCACTGTATCAACAATCGGGTCATTAATATCATCACCTTCCATCAAGACTGTATAAAATGCGGTAATGGAACCTTTGGGGCTATTACCTGCACGCTCCAGAGCTTTTTGAAGCCAAGAAAATATTGAAGGCGGATACCCTTTCATTGTAGGTGGCTCTCCAATTGACAAGCCTACTTCACGCCCTGCCATAGCGCATCTGGTTACAGTATCTGTCATTAAGAAAACTTTTTTGCCCTGATCTCTGAAATACTCACAAACTGCAGTTGCGGTCAAAAGGCATTTTTGTCTGATTAAAGGCGGCTGGTCCCCTGTTGAACATACAAGAACAGATTTTTTCATACCCTCAGGGCCTAATGCGTCCTCTACAAATTCCTTAACCTCTCTGCCGCGTTCTCCTATTAGTGCAACTACGTTAACATCAGCATCTGAATTTCTTGCAATCATACCCAGAAGGGTACTTTTACCAACACCTGATCCGGCAAATAAGCCCATACGCTGTCCGCAGCCAAAAGTTAAACAGGAATCTATTGCCCGCACACCTGTAGAGAACATTTCCGTAATAATCGGTCTTTCGAAAGGTCCAGGTGGCGGGCCTTCTACCGGACGCCATAAGGCGCCTTCCGTATTCATTGGCTTGCCGTCAATAGGATCACCCATTGGGTTAATCAATCTTCCAAGAAGAAAATCCCCAACTGGAATAATAATAGGTTTTCCGGTTGTAGTTACCAGACTGCCCTGACCGATTCCTGCCCCATCATATAAAAGCAGTAATTGTGCTGCATCGCCTTTGAAAGCAACAACTTCTGCAGGCTTTTTTTCTCCGTTAGCAGCTTCAATATAGCACAAATCACCAATCTTAAGCCCGGGAAGTTTAACCTCAACAGTCAGCCCGACAAGCTTTGATACGCTTCCCTTGAACTGGTATAAGTCAACATTTTCAATTTTATCTTTAACCCTGCTTTTAAGACTATCCAGGTATTCCTGATTAACTCCGTCCATAGGATTATTCTAGCATATTTTATTTATAGGGTAAACCATCAGCTTAAGTCGATGGTTTATCAGCCTCGTTTACAAATCGTCTGTGCAACGTAAACCCCTGAAGCAGAGGCCTGAATTAGTCCTCTTGTTACACCGGCACCATCACCTATTGTAAACAAGTTTTTAACCCCTTCTGTTTCAAGCTCATTTGTAAGTTTAACTCTTGCTGAATAGAATTTAACCTCAATTCCGTAAAGCAGTGTATATCTTGAAGCTGTACCAGGTGCAATTTTATCAAGCGCAAAAAGCATTTCTATAATACTTTTCATTTGTCTGTATGGGATAACCAGACTTAAATCGCCCGGTGTAGCACAGGTTAGAGTTGGTGTTATAACACTTGACTTAATTCTATCAGGAGTTGAGCGCCGTCCTTCAAGAAGGTCCCCAAATCTCTGTACAAGAATCCCTCCCGCAAGCATGTTTGCAAGACTTGCTATGTGCTGACCATAAGCAATCGGCTCTTTAAACGGCTCAGTAAATTTCTTGCTTACCAAAAGCGCAAAATTTGTGTTATTAGTTTTTATATTTGCATAACTGTGCCCATTTACAGTCGCAATTCCGTTATAATTCTCCTGAACAACTTCGCCGTTTGGATTCATACAGAAAGTACGAACCTCATCCCCGAATGTCGGAGAATAGTACACAAGCTTTGATTCATAAAGTTTATCAGTAAGCGGCGCAAATACTGGTGCAGGAAGTTCAACCCTTACACCAACATCAACAGCGTTATTCACCATACCAATCTTATTTTTTGCAAATTCATGCGTAAGCCAATCTGCACCTTCTCTTCCCGGTGCAATAATTGTATACTCTGCTCTTATTGTATCGCCGTTATCAAGTACAATTCCCTTTACCTGTTCGCATTCAACAATAAGGTCTGTTGCAGAAACATTATTAAGAATAGTAATTTTATCTTCCAGATAGTCTTGCATGTGCTTTAATACATGTAAGCTTCTTTCTGTGCCTAAGTGCCTAACAGGAGAATGAACCAGTTTTAATTCGGCAAGTACAGCCTGACGTTCAATCTCTCTAAAGACTTCCATATCAGTTCCAAAAACTTCATCTGTAGCACCATGCTCAAGATACAAATCATCAGCATATTTGATATATTCTTCAACTTTTTCTCTTGACATATAGTCAACCAGATGACCGCCAACATCAGGAGTAAGAGTCAGCTTTCCGTCAGAAAAAGCTCCTGCGCCGCCCCAGCCGCATAAAAGACCGCAGCGTTTGCAATTAACGCACTTTGGTGAACCTTCCCTGATAGGGCATTTTCTCTTTTCGATTTTTTGCCCTTTTTCAATCATAATTACTTTCCACTCAGGACGTAATTTTACAATCTCAAGCGCAGTAAATATTCCGGCAGGCCCTGCCCCTATAATTGCAACATTGTACATATTCCTAACTCCTAATTGTCTATTACTTATTTAAGATACCTTAAATACATGCAATTTGCAATTATTTTTATATATCTAGACAAACCTTTGTAAAATATTATAATAATAAGTATGCAACTACTTATTTCATTATTATTAATGCTGTTTATGACCTTTGGTCAAGCTGCAGAACTTGACTTACGCGGTTATGACGAGTTTGATATTCCAGAAGGAACCCATATTCCGGTTATTTCTCTGCAAGAATTTTCAACTGCCTACTGTGAAGAAGGTGACAAAGTAAGCTTTGAAACAACAACTGATATTTATATGTATAATAAAAATGTTATCCCTGAAGGTACCAAATTAACCGGCTATATAGACAAAAAGAATGAGCCTATTATTGGAACAAATGCGGCTATGAAAGTTTTTGTCAATAAAATGTACCTTCCTGACGGATATGAAATTCCTATAAAATCTTATATATATACAGCAAATAATAATGTTATAGGGGGTGAACTTACTCCGCCTGCTAAGTATATAAGAATACCTCACTATCAAAGATGGGCAATGTTCAGAGCTATGGGAACGCTGCAATGTGTTCCGGGAGGCGAAAGAACAATGGGAGAACATGTTACAATCGCATCCGGTGCAGATTTAATAGTAGTATTAGTCGCTCCTATTCATATGTCACACACAATGATGAATTGACAAAATCAGGTTTAATAATAAAATGTTATAAGGAGAGGATTTTTATGGATAAAAAGCTTTTAATTACATTTGTGCTTATTTCTTTTGTAAGCCCTGTTTTTGCTGATGCTAATTACTCATATCAGCAAATGCAGACACAACCTGTATACAACAGCCAATATTATCAGGCTCCAATGCAATATAGCACTAATCAGCCTTTGCAAGGTAATGTTGTAATGGTTCCGGCTGGTACTACAATGCCGGTTATGCTGACCTCCCCTATATCGTCTGCTAGTGTTTCTGCCGGGCAAGCTGTAAGTTTGCTTTTAAACTCAGATTTTTATTATAATAATAAACTGATTGCTCCTGCAGGAAGTTCTGTGTACGGGACAGTGTTGGAAGCTTCAAAAGCTAAGCGCGGAAGCATGAACGGCAAACTAAATGTAAGATTTACACAAATTAATACTCCATACGGAACGCAGATACCTATTTCAGCAGTCATAAAAACTGACGATGGTACAGGCGTTTTAAAAGGCGGTACAAAGCTTGACGTTACTAAAGATTATGCCAAAGACTTAGCCGCAGGCAGTGCTGCAGGCGCTTTATCAGGGCTTGTTTTTGGTGCTTTAGCCGGTGGTGATGTAGGACGCGGCGCAGCTCTTGGCACTGCAGTTGGGGCCGGAGGCGGATTAGTAAAATCAGTATGGGATAAAGGTGATGATGTCGAAATCCCTGCCAATGCCTGTATAGAGCTATTACTTACACAGCCGATTACGGTGTCTGCCTCAAGTTATAGTTATGAAAATTAGTAAGTAGGTTAATTTAATTTACAAGTAAATTTATTATTCTAATAGAGTAATAAAAGTGAGAAATCTAAAGTGTCAATAATAAGTAATAAAAATTTTATACAAGAGGATGAGGAGAAGGATATTGAGGAATATACGCTTCCTTCAATAGTAACAAGCAAACCTGAAGTTATTCCTATAAAGAAGTCTCTTGCAATCTCTACAGCTTTGCATCCGGCAGTTGTCCTCCTTGCTTGGTTAATAACAGTTGCTCTGGCTTTAATGGGTATAAATTTAACGTTATTCAAAAAGCCGCAAGCTCAGTTAAAAAAAGATATAGAATTTGTTCTTGTTGATAAAGAGGCAATGCCGAGAGATCCAAATACCAAGAACCGTTCAGATATGAATTCAAGAAGCGGCGGTATAAATGATCCTAAACGTAAGGTTTCAATGCCGTCTCCCGCTCCTAAAAAGGCTTCAAAACCTTCTGCAGCTGCAAAAAGTGCGAATCTACTTATAAAAAAACAGCAGCAAGAAGTTAAAAAACAGATAAAGCAGCAGCAAAAACAACAGGCTGTGCAGCAACAGGCGGCTAAAAAGCCTGTTCAACAGCCTAAGGCAAGTAAACCGTCGCCGGCAAAACCTGCACCTCCAACAGCAAGGCCAAGTTCTCGTCCGGTAACAACACCGGCACCTACAGCAAAGCCTTCAACACCTTTTACAGTACCTGCTCCAAAAGGTGCGCCGGTTGGTAAAACTTTAGCGACTGGGCCTGTTGGCGGAACATCTGCTCCTACAGGAGCGAAATCTTCTGCATCATCTGGTGGTGCTCCAAAAAGCAGCGGTTCATACGCTCCGAGACCATCTTTGTCTCCATCAAGCGGAGGCGGAAGCAACAGTCCGCTTGCGCGCGGCTCATCCGGCAGCGGTAATATCGGAAACCCTGGCGGCGGCGGTGGAGCTCCGGGTATAGATGCTCTTAGAGAACCTGATTTTGGGCCATATATGAGAGAATTACAACGCAGAATTAAGCTTAATTGGGATCCTCCAAAGGGTAATGAAAGTAAGCGTGTAGTATTACTATTTAAAATAGCAAAAGATGGCAGATTGCTTTCCTGCAGGGTTCATAAATCCTCTGGATTACCGTCTGCAGACCAGGCAGCATTGAAAGCTGTTGAATTAACAGCTCCATTCAGACCGTTGCCGGCTGATTTTAGGGGACAAAGTATAGACATACAATTTACGTTTGACTATAACGTATTTGGTGGGTCAAGATATTAGAAAATAAAGTATAAGATAAATGAGGATAAAATTATGGATTTATTACTACATTCAATTCAACTGGACTGGCCGGTATTGTTACCGATTCTTATTTGCTCTATCTTAACCGTTATGGTAGCCATAGACAGAGCCGCATTTTATAATGCTAACAAAAGAAATGTTATAGAGTTTATTCCCAAATTACAAAAGGAACTTGCTAAAAATAACTTAGTGGGAGCTCAAAATCTTGCTGTTCAATGCGGCGGTATTATCGGTGAAGTAACAGAAGAAGGTGTAAGAATTTTATCAGAGCAGAAAAAAGGATTTTCTCGTTCTTTTGATATCGCTTCAGCTCTTGCTACAAGAAAGCTTGAACACAGATTAACAATACTTGGTACAATTGGCGGTGTTGCTCCGTTTTTAGGTTTGTTCGGTACTGTCGTAAGAATCCTTTATACATTCCAGGATTTGGCTTCTCAAGGTAACCAATCTGCTGCTGTTGCAATGGGTATTGGATCTGCATTGATTGCTACAGCTTTCGGTCTTGGAGTTGCTATTGTTGCAGTTGTTTGCTACAACACTTTCCAATCTACCGTAAGAAGATTTGAAGATGACTTCCAGTTAATCAAGCTTCTTTTCTTAAGCTTTGTTGATTCAGAAGAAGAAACTACGATTCAATCTAAATCAAGTGTTGCTTTAGGTTAAAAAAGAAAGAACTAAAATGGGTATTAAAACAGGTAAAAAAGCTTTATTTACAGAAATTAACATAACACCGTTAACAGATATTTTTCTTGTTCTGTTAATTATAATGATGGTTGTCGCTCCGACATTCCAGTCAATTGATAATTCTATAAGCGTTCCTGAAGTTAACAGCGGCACGTCTATTGAGCAGGGCAAGGTTACAGTTTCTGTTACAAAGGACGGTACTGTTTATGTAGATAGTAAACGCTCATCAATAGCGACACTTGCGGCAGATTTGGAAAAGCTAAAGGGCGATAATGATAAGGCTGAAGTTATCGTTAAAGCGGATGAAAAAGTTAAGAGTTCTATTATTATGGATATAATGGATGCTGCTCAGGATGCACACTATAAGAAGCTTATAGTTGCAGGCGAACCTCTTAATAAAAAGGCTCAGAAGAAGTTAGAAGAGGCTCAAGAGCAGCTTGATACATCTAACTATACATCTAATAATACTGTTAACGGTGCTCAAACACCTATTCCGCAGGATAATCAATATGAGAATTGGAGTGA